>JBKJTP010000070.1:0-14821 GCA_046590195.1 Kapaibacterium sp. (SeqCode)
TGTCTGGTCTTGACACGAATCCTCTGATACGTTGAAGACCTCACGTTCGATCAAAACATTACTCGTTCTCCTGCTGGGCTGTGTCGCATTCGCGGCAGAGACCCATGCGCAGGAGCGCTCCGTTGTTTTCCTCCCAGAGTCTCCGCGCATTGGGTTGCCGAGCAGCAAGTCGCATCGTCCGCAGAAGGGGATCGGCCGACCGAAGTTCGCACCACCAACGAAGGTGCAAAGCCACAGCACAGTTCTTTCTGAGTTCGCGAATTACAAGGTCACTGACTTTCTGCTCGCGGATCAGAATGAGCCGTTCGTCGCGATCAATCCGCTCGATGCGAACAACCTCGTCGCAGGTGCGAATGACTACCGCAGCGATGATGTGCTATGGAGTTACACATCGATCGATGCTGGCAAGACATGGCTGAACCAGGCGCTGCCGGACAACACGAGGCTTGCGACAGCAACCGATCCCTCGCTCGCGTTTGACAGATCTGGCAACGCCTATTATGCAAGCGGTACGTTCGATACGTTCGGCATTCCTTATCCACCGAACGAAGTATCTGTCTTTAAGTCCGGTGATAAAGGCAAGACATGGGCAACGCCAACCTATCCATTTCGCGATACGACGCTAGCTGGCGCAAGCGTCAGGTCGGATAAGTATTTCATCGCGGTCGACCAGAATGCTGCGAGTCCATTCAAAGACAGGGTCTATGTGACGTGGTCGGAAGCGCAGGATCTGAAGACGCGCATCGTCTCATCGTTCTCGCAAAATGGCGGTGCCACATGGTCGCCGCGGATCAATGCAACTGTGCTCGGTGATCTCACAGCGCCTGTGCCGATTACGGCTCCGAATGGACATCTTTTCATCACCTACATCGATAAGTCCGACGCAAGACAGATCATGGTCGTGCGCTCGGCTGATGGCGGACAGACGTACAGCGCGCCGATAAAGGTATCGAATTACAATGACCTTGGCCCCGTCGTACCCGAGGGGCACATCGACCGTCGTCCATACATCAAGGATTTCATCGGCGTCAATAGCTTCCCGTCGATCGCGATCGATCATTCAACCAGGCACAACGGCCGCATCTACATTTCGTGGGCTGCAAGGGACGCTCTGGATGTGTCGCACATCTACGTCTCGATCTCGAATGACAACGGCAACTCATGGAGCACACCGCAGCCAGTTGAAGCGTACTCATCGCCAACGATCACGGATCGCTTCTTCAACTGGATCGCTGTCGATCAGCGCAGTGGTGATGTCGGAGTAGCTTATTACGACAGCAGACTTGATTCGCTCAATAATCGTCTCGTCGATATTTTCTTCAGTCATTCGCGCGATGGCGGCAACACGTACTCGTCTTGCCGAGTAAGCAGCGAGTCGTTCGATCCGCATATTGGTCAGGCAAGCCGCATCGTTGATGGCATAGAGTTCAAGTTCTTTGGCGATTACATCGGTGTTGCAGGCCAAGACTCCGACTGGCACGCTGTCTGGACCGACACCCGTCCCGGCAACGATCAGGAGATCTACACTGCTCGTATCCGTCCTTATGCACCACATGGCGTTGATAACTTCCGAGTCGAAGAGACCGCTGAAGAATTTCCGACGCTTCGCTGGGAGTACGATCCGCAAACGACGTTTGGATATTCGCTCACAGAGTTCTCGTTTGTGCTGCGTCGTGACGATGGTGAGCAGTTCTCGATAACGAGCGATAAGCGCGCGTACACCGATGAGACCGTTGAAGGTGGCAAGCGGTACACGTATTCGGTCACGGTTGTCTCGCATGCGGTCGAGAGCATTGAACGGACGACCCGCTTCATCCCGATCAGGACGAGAAAGCCGCAGGATGTTGAGTTCATTACGTCGAAAGCATCGTCGGATGGCTTTAGCATCACGATGCGGATACCGGATAAGAATGAGGTCAATCGCGATCTCGTTGGCATCGATTCGCTTTATGTTATCATCGATGGTGCGATCGCCGAAGTGCTGCCACTGTCAGATATTTATAAAGGCACCGAGCAGACACGAACATATTCTGCGACTCCTGGGCAGTATCATCTTTTGAAGGCAACGATCTCGACCAACATTGAAGGCTTCCGCACTTTCGCCGATACGTCGGTGGTGTATCTATGGGCTGGTGATGCTGTCGAGGATTACTCGAATGACTTCGAGCAGGCAACGAACGTCTTTAGTCCAAATGCCTGGGGCCTGACGAGCGTCGCTCCGTTCACCTCAAGCGTGATCAATGATTCGCTGCCAAATGTGAATTACGGCGCCGACCTGAACACGTGGTTCATGCTGCCCCCGGTCCGTATCAACACGTTGCATCGCACGCTCGAATTCGATCATATCGCGCTTGTCTCAAACATTGATGCAGCCCTGGTGGAGATCTCGCACAACAACGGCGTCACATTCCAACCTGCTGGACAATACACAGTGGAGTCACGTCCCGGAAGTTGGGGGACTGCGCTCAGCAACAGTCAACTGGTGCATGAGCGAATATACTTGCAGCACTTGACCGATTCCTCCGTCATCATCCGTTACCGCCTGATCGGCAGCGTTGGCGGTATGGACGGCTGGTTCATCGATAACATCAACTTTACCGATCTGTTGACCGTCGCTGAGCAGGGGAGCAGCCGATCTTCGCTTTATCCAAACCCATTGCGAGCAAACGCACCGGCACATCTCTCGCTCGATCTCGAGCATCCGGGCCGCGTCCGGATCATGGTGATCGATGTGCTCGGCAGAACCGTTGCGTCTCGTGATGTCTTGTCGCACTCGAGCAAACTCGAGATGCCTATCCGGTTGGAGCAACCCGGAAGTTTTACCGTCCTGATCGAGTATGGCGTCTCTAATGGGCTGCAGGTCATGCGGCACAAGTTGATCGTGATACCTTAAGGTATCGATGAAATAGAAAAGGCCCGGATGTTTATCCGGGCCTTTTCTTTACAGCTTGAGTGAAGATCAATAGTCTTCTTCTTCCTCGTCTTCGTCGTCGAGTTCATCGAGGTCGTCATCTTCCTCCGCGAGATCTCCTTCGAGATCGTCGTCTTCGGAGTAGGCGTCCTCGTCATCATCGAATTCATCCTCATCGAGATCCTCGGCGCCGGCCTCGGCCTCTTTGCCAACTTCCACGATGTCCGGATCGTCGATCTCATCGAGATCGTCAAGATCATCTTCATCGTCATCATCATAATCCTCATCATCGTCATCCTGCAGCATGGTAGGATTCATGATGAGGCCTGCGAGTGCCGCAGCACCGAGGGAGCCTCCGGAAGCGATCGCACCAGTGCGGATCGCATCTTTCGTTGGAGCGCTAGGGCCTAGGGCACTTGGGACTTGCGGATTCGTTGCCTCCATATTGAGGTCAGCCTGGATCGCTTCGGTCACGGTCGCGTACATGGGGAATATTCTATCTAGTTGCGTGATGCGTAAAAGGGATCGTACATTTTCATTGACGCCGACAAGACGCAGATCGCCGCCGTGGGCAGATTGCTGACGCTCAGCAAGCAGCAGCGCGGAGAGGCCTGCGGAATCGACATAGGAAACTTGTGAGAGATCGAGTATGAGTGTCTCGACGTCAGGCTGGGCAAGGATGAGAAACTCAGCCTTTAGCTGTCCGGCATTCAGCGAATCGAGGCGTGCCTCGTTGAGCTTGAATATCGTGACTCCGTCCTTTTGGTCTATCGTAAAATGCATGGCTATTCTGTGTTCGAACTGACCTGGAAGGGCCGCAATGGTCCGGGGTCGGCGCTCGATTGTCTACGAAATTAATAAACGGAGCGGCCTCTCCTGCAAAATTAACTCTGAATTATTCGAATCCCACTCTGAATTATGCGAATCCCGACTAAGAATTCTAGGATTCGAGACAATTTCCTGCTGGCGCCGCCTTAAGCAGGACGAAGGATAGCACCAGGCTGTTACAAAAATAGCCTGATTATCCACCAAGGCTCTGCACGGGATATGACGTTCGAGGAAGTCGAAAAGAACTGGAAGGCTGGCAAAGCAAAGCCAGTGTACGTTTTCCATGGCGAGGAAGAATTTCTTCGCTCTGAATTGCTGCACACGGCTCCTGCATTATTTGTGCCCGATGAAGGCACCCGCTCCTTCAATTTCGATCTTCTTTACGGCGCGGAGACCAATCTGCAGAATGTGCTTTCCCTGGCGCAGAGCTATCCGGTGATGGCTGACCGCCGGCTGCTCATCGTACGCGAAGCGGACAAGATCATGAAGTCGAAAGTCTCGACATCGGCGAAGTCGAAGAAGGGCGCGAAGTCGGAAGATCTGATGAGCAGCTACCTCGCAAGTCCGCAGCCCGAGACGATCCTGATCTTCGACATGACCAAGATGGGTCCGAAGAATACCAATCCGTGGAAGGAGCTTGCGGCCAAAGCGGAACTCGTCGAATTTCCAATCATGAAGGAGCCAGCGATCGTCGAGTGGTTGAAGCAACGAGCAAAGAAGCATCAGAAGCAACTGACCGATCAGGCAGCTCGCTTGATCGTTGGGCACTTAGGCACATCGCTTCGTACACACGCTAATGAACTCGAGAAGCTCATGACATACGTAGGCGAGCGGGTCGAGATCAATGAGAAGGATGTTGAAGAAGTTGTTGGCGTCTCACGCTCATACAATGTGTTCGAGCTCACGAAAGCGATCGGCACCGGCGACAAGGCGAAGTGTGCTGAGATCATCCTGCGAATGCTTGCGCATGATAAGGATCAGCGGCAGTTGCTCTTCGTCATGATCGCACGCTATTTCGAGCAACTCATCATCACGCAGGAGATGCTTGTGAAGGGGGAGAAAGAGCCAGCGATCGCTGAGGCGATAGAGTTGCGTGGTGGCGCAGCATATTTCGTCCGCGAGTTCATCCAAGCTGCAAAGCGCTACCGCCGCGACAGGCTCGATCACGCAATGCGCTCGATCGTCGAAGCAGAATCAACCACACGCCGCGTACAACTCGATGATGCACTCATCTTCGAACGCCTGTTGACGCAGATCATGCCGGCTTAATGCGTGACCAGAAAGCTCTTGCGATCAAGCACGCGGCCTGCGCGCGTCAACACTAGCACATAACTCCCTGCAGGCAAGCTCCGTGCATCCAACTGATCACGGCTAACGCAATTCGGATGCTCGCGGCCAAGCATGTCGAAGACCTTCAGCGATGCATCTGCAGCATTCTCCATCTCTATCTTCGCACTCGTGATGACCGGTGACGGACGAATACTCTTAATGCCTTCAGCTTTATTCAGCATCAGTGAGCACATTCTGGCATCACCACATGCTGGCAGACGAGCATAGACGATCGATGATTCGCCGCAGGCGCTCATCAACGAGGACGGGCCGAAGTTGATCGTGCTAAGCGTGAGTGAGATCGTGGTATCAACGGTCAAGTAGTTCACCGCTCGCAGCACGCCGACCGGCTGCGATAAGTCGAATGCATCGTTCAGAGGCGGATCGAACACAAGATCGAGATCGAGTTGACCTTCACCTACAGTTATCGTCCCATTGGTCAGCTGCCAATCGCCCAGCATATCGTTGTCGGCGCGGAGGCTCAGTCTTGTACCAGAGATCGTGTTGCCAGCTCCGACCCGCTTGATAAAGATCGGGATCTCAACGGTATCGTTTGCGATCTCTGGCGTTGCCTCGCCAAGATAGAATCCATCTGCTACGAAAGAGCCATCACCGCCATCGATCGTCTTGTAGAGCTCGCCATCATCATTCATCGCGTAGACGATCTCGCCACAGCCCGTCACTGAGAACCGAGTATCGCGCTCGTTGTACGGCCCGCCGACCGATTTCCATGTAAGCCCGAGATCATCCGAACGGTACATCCCCAGCTGCGATACATTCTCCGATTGCACATAGAGTCTCGTGCCCACGCCATCAATATGGCCATTGAGATTGAACCGAACATTCGGAAAGGTAAAGAGCTGCTGCCAGCTCTCGCCACCGTTCTGAGAGCGATAGATGGTACGCTGACGGTTCTGCGACAGACCTTCGCTGGCTGCATAGAACCACCGCGTCCCGGCAAGTGAGTAAATGGACCAGCTCTCCGGAATGTCGTTCGCGCGTCCCCAGGTGATGCCACCATCGTGGCTATACCATTCTTCTTCATGGAAACCCGTGACAACTACGTCGGCGCCATTCGAGGCTATCCCATTGGAGCGCTGGCTTGCCTGAAGCTCGAAGACCCAGACCGTCGAGGGTGGCAAATTGACCCACGCTCCACGCGCCCAGGTCGATACGACGAGCGCATTGCCAGCATCGATCGCGTTCACTGCTTTGGTGATCGTGAGCTGTCCAAATCTATTGCGAGGACTGATGTCAAACCAGGTAGCCCCGCGATCTGTCGATTTCCAAAGCGAGGCACCGTCAGCGTCGATCGCCGCATAGCCGACATCGCCATAAAAGATAATGCTTGGGACGCCCGCATCACTCACCGTTGGTGTCTGTGCCTGGGTCCAGGTCAGGCCGCCATCGACCGTCCTGTAGATCCTGGCGCTTCCCTGGTTCGATCCAGCAAAGCCAACCTCAGGGTCGATGAAATAGACGCACTGCATCCTGCGATCGAAGGTGTGGATCAGATCCCAGCGCGCCGCAACGTCCCGTGCAGACACGAGCGTGATCAGCCCGAGCATTGTCACAGGAAACAGAATCTGCTTCATCGCCCAAGTCTTGATGCGACCAACGCGCGTGAACATGTGTTAGCGAGTTAAGTGCTTATACGACAACGACATAACGCCCTCCGGCTATTTGCCATTTTGCTTGCGAGCTTTGCCCTCGCCGCACAACCGGCGAGTGAGGCGCTTGCTCAAAAGAAGAAGCAGAAGAAGACCTCGCAAAAGACAACCCGGAAGCCTGCACAAAAGAAGCAGACAAACGTCAAAACACAGCAGAGCACAGGAGACCGGCGCTCGACCGAGCGCGAGCTCCCGCGCCTGCGTAACGAGATCGCTCAGTTCGAGGCAAAGTTACAACAACATCAGCGCAATGAGAAGCTAAAGCTGAATAATATTGCACTTTACAATAAGCAAAGCCAGCAGATCCGCGCGGAGATCAATAAGCTATCCGTGACAGCTGGACAACTCAGAAGCGAGCTTGCTGATGTAACCGATTCACTCCGCGAGACGACCAGCGATATTGTCGATCTCAAGACATCCTACGCTAATGGGGTCCGCTTTCTCTATACACGAAAGGGACTCCGCAAACCTGACGCTGAGCAATATCTTTTTTCGCCAAAGAATAGCACCACCGCGCTGCGCAATGCCTACTACGCGAAGATCGTCGGCGAGCGGCATGCGAAGAATTATGCCCGGCTGACCGAGACGAGTCAGGAGCTGACGGAGACAAAGGCGGATATCAGTGATGATCTTGCCGCCCAACGAGCAATGATCAACACGACTGCTCGCGAGCAATCGGCGATCGAGCAGAAGAAACAGCAGGAAGCGAAGCAACTCGTTGAGCTTCAGCAGGATCGTGAGCGGATAAAGCAGGAGCTTGATAAGCGCCGCGCAAGCGCGAAGCGATTGCAGTCTATCATCACGAACCTCATCGCGAAGGAAGAGGCACGCCGCAAAGCAGAGCTCGAACGCAAGAAACTCGCTGCTACAAAAAAGAAGAAACAGATCGAAAGCACTGGTCGCAAGCTGACGAAGAAGGAGGAGAAGGATCTCACGGTTGTTGATGACTTCGATCCGAAGAACAGCGCATTCAAACCGAACTCACTCATTTGGCCGACGAACTCCCGCAAGATCAAGCAGGGTTATGGCGAACAGCGCAACACAGAGCTCAACACAGTGACAGTGAATCTCGGAATAGATATCGCAGTGGCGGCTGGATCGCCGGTCGTTGCGGTGGCCGATGGAGAAGTCTCACTCATCTCATCACTCCCGAACTACGGCAGCATCGTGATCCTCCGTCATGCCGGCGGCTTTCATACGGTCTATGCCGATCTTGGTGGCATTAGCGTGGGGCAGGGCGCGCGAGTAAAAGCAGGACAGCGCATTGCATCGACTGGTGTCAACGCCGAGCTCGGCGGTCTGCTGCACTTCGAGATCTGGCGCGGCAGGAGCAAGCAGAACCCACTCGCATGGCTGCGGTGATGCGGTGCATCTTGCTGCTGACGTTGCTTGCATCGAGCGCGTATGCGCAGCCTGATATCACTGTTACTCATCCGAACGCCGACGTCTTCATTCACAACTGGGACGAGAACGAAGCGATCGTTAGCATAACCGGTCGTGATGGCTTGGCCATCAGGGGTCTGACGAAAGATAGCTTCCTCGTCATGCTCGGCGATCACAACTCTGATGTTCGCTCGGTTGATACTGTGGAACTTCGCGATGCGAAGTCATTGGGACTGTCATTCGTGCTCGATAACTCCGCATCGATCTTCCACGGCTATGACTCGATCACGAAGTATCTCGATTCATTCGTGAAGGGGATACCGGGCGACGTGCTGATGAGCGCATATACGTTCGATGATAGGGATCGCTCGCGAATGCACGAAGCGACAAGACGTGGCGATGTCTTCATTGCGCCATCAGGGGCTACGAAAGACCGCGATTCGATCTCCCGTTTTTGGCATTTCTATGACACGATCCGCTCGGAGTTCACACCGCTGTACGATCAGGTCGGTCTTGCACTCTGGAACATCAAGCGGCAAAAAGATCTTGGTGACACGAACCGGCTGAACATTGTGATCGTCATTTCGGATGGAGCCGATAATGCAAGCCGGACAAGCATCGAGGATCTGCTCGATCACGTACTCGTGAGCGATGTGCGACTATTCGTCCTCACCTACCGCACAGAGCCCGACCGCCGGCTCTCGTGGCTTTCGAGCCGAGCGAGAGGATCGAGCGCGACACTTCAGTCAATGCCGGCATTGGCAACGACGCTTGAACAACTTCGAGGAGAGCTGATGACAGCCTACAGGATCAGGTTCACGCCCGACCAGGCGAAGATGAGAGACCTACCGAAAACGAAATAGCCCACTACTCGCGACCCGGCGTCATTTCACGCAAAGCGAGAAATCCCCTGTTGGAACTCGCGAGGCTGGTCGTTAACCAAGGACATTCTTCTCACCCCCACCAACCCCATCCGTCTTCGGTATCTTCCCCTTCGCAGGGGAAGGATCAATTTGAATGATTGAGGAAGAAGTAAACATTTTACGAGCTGGATATTTTAAAAGCGATCCTCCCCCTGCGAAGGGGGAGGTGGGCTTTAGCCCGGAGGGGTTGGTCGGGGCGAGCAGAAGGCGATCGACAAGTACAAGCCCGAGGAAAATATTCCCAGACCCAGAATCCCCCTTCCGCTGTTCTACACCCTTCGCTCCCCAATTTTTAATTTTGAATTTTCAATTTTGAATTTGCCGAAGGCAAGCATGGCCCAGAACCCGACACCACCGACCGAGCACCCGAATGAGATCAAGGACGCCGTACGAGCGCGCATGAATGAGCAGCGCCCAGATGGACTCTCGGACCAGGAGCAGGAGCGCCGTGCGACCGTTGCGACACTCCGCGGTATGGGCATCGAGCCTTTTGGCTACTCTTTCGACCGCACCCACTTCTCCGAGCAGGCGATTGCGATGTTCAATGAGGCAGAGCCGGATGCACATCCAAGGGTCTCGCTCGCCGGCCGCATCACCGCCATCCGAACGATGGGCAAGGCGACGTTCTTCCACATGCTCGATGAGTATGGGAAGATCCAGCTATACTTCAAGTCGAATGATCTCGCCGAGAAATATGCGTTGCTGAAGTTCTTCGATCTTGGTGACATCATCGGTGTGCATGGATACGTCTTCCGCACACGAACAGGCGAAGTGACGGTGCACGTCGAGGCATTTGAGATGCTTGCGAAGGCGCTGCGTCCGTTGCCAGTCGTCAAAGAAGAGACCGATCCTGAGACCGGCGAGAAGATCGTACACGATGCCTTCACCGATAAAGAGCTTCGATACCGCCAGCGTTATGTCGATCTCGTTGTCAACAATCAGATCCGCAAGGTCTTCCGCACCCGCTCGAAGATCATCTCAACGATCCGCCGCTTCTTTGATGAGAAGGGATACCTCGAGGTCGAGACACCAGTATTGCAGCCGATCTATGGTGGTGCTTATGCACGGCCATTCATCACGCATCATAACGCACTGGATTTCGATCTCTTCCTTCGCATCGCTGACGAATTGTATCTCAAGCGCTTGATCGTTGGCGGCTTGGCTGAAGGTGTGTACGAGATCTCGAAGGACTTCCGTAACGAGGGCATGGACAAGAACCACAGCCCCGAGTTCACGATGGCCGAGATCTACGTAGCGTACAAGGATTACGAGTGGATGATGGAGTTCACCGAGCAGATGTTCGCTGAAGTTGCGAAAGCTGTATCAGGCGGCAGCACGAAGATCACGCAGTCGGATGGTACGGTGCTCGATTTCACGCCGCCATTCCGCAGGCTTTCGATGTTCGATTCGATCAAGGAATTCACCGAGATCGACGTGAGCCACATGAACGAAGACGAGTTGCGCATCACTGCGAACCGCATGGGCGTTGATGTCGAGAAGGGTGCTGGCGCCGGCAAGATCATCGACGAGATCTTCTCGGAGAAAGTCGAGCATCATCTCATTCAGCCGACATTCATCACCGATTATCCGCTATCGATGTCACCGCTTGCGAAGAATCATCGCACAAAGCCGGGTTTGGTCGAGCGCTTTGAGTTGATGGTCAACGGACAAGAGCTTGCGAATGCGTTCAGTGAGCTCAACGACCCGATCGATCAGCGCAACCGCTTTGAAGAGCAGGTACGCCTGCGCGCGCGCGGCGACGAAGAAGCGATGGTACTCGATGAGGACTTCCTTCGCTCACTCGAAACCGGTATGCCGCCAACCGCCGGCCTCGGCTTTGGTATCGACCGCCTCACAATGATCATGACCGGCGAAGAATCCATCCGCGACGTCGTCCTCTTCCCGGCCATGCGGCCTGAGAAACACTAGACCCAGCTCGTGACGCTGTTGGCGCTGCGCCAGACTTCAAAGCTGTACCAGCAATCAACGAAGGCGGCATGCTGATGTGCTCCGCTGTAGTACGCGTTCACGTTATCGTTCAGTCGCTTTTGGTCATACAGTGTACATCCGCGAACAGGTTGTGAATTGAGTGCGTCGATTATCTCCGACTTGAACTCTAGTAAGAAGCGGGTTTGATCTGTCGCAAGGGGTGAGCGCTTCTTCGCAAGCTTGCCGTAAAGCTTTGCGAGATACCAAGGCGTCCATGACGGAAAGATCACTTCGTCTTTTGCGTAAGGATACTTAACCACGGCCCTGCTCAATTGAGCGAGCAGCTGTTTCGCCAGTTTGCCGCTCTTGCGGTAGCGTTCGTTTGCGTGAAAGACATCAGTGAGCATTGCGGGCTGGGAGAAGGGGCTAGTCGATAGCATGATGCCATCGATCCTCCGCTGATCTGCACCACTGGTATTCGCAAACCATAAGTGACAGAACATCGTATCGATCCAATTGCCTACCCCGATCTCTTGCGATGAAGGCAGTCCTTCTCCCATTCTGTGCACTTGATCACGTGCTTGTTCGCGCAGCTTCGCTGCCAACTCATCGCTGAATATGTTCGGTTGCTCTGCCCAGAGATAAGTGGCGACATCCTCCCATTTACGTTCGGCGATTGACTTTGCTCCCAGATACTCAAGCTTTGTGAACAGTCGACGTCGTAACAATTCGCCAGGTGCGCCATCGATGATGATGGCATGATCAAGCTGATGATACGAGAGATGCGCGTAGGCCGCAGAGATCGGCTTGAAGATATCGGTCTGAACAACAAAGTCTATTGCTTCTTTGAGGTTGATCCTGGGAGGCTGAACAACTTGTAGCGAAAAGTCAAGCTTCTCTGCCAATAACTTGGCCACGCGAACATCTGCGTCGTTTTCGTGACCGAATGTGAAGGCGTCCCACTTCTCACGCGCTTGATCGTTGAGTGCAGCGAGTATCAATCGTGAGTCGACGCCACCGGAGAGTGCAAGCTTTACATGTTCACCGCTCTCGATCGGGAAGATCGTGTAGCGTTTGATCTTCTCCGCGATCGCTGTCTGGATCTCTTCTTCGGGTGCAGCATGATAATCAAAGAGTTGCTGCGTGCGGGTAATTGTCACCCCGCGCACTGCATCATAGCTTCCGTTGCCACCTGGCCCGAGCCGCTCGATCTCTTTGATGGGTGAGCCGTGGTCGCTTTGAATGTATAAGCACCATTTGCCACCGAAGGCAGATGTATTGAGCGTGTTGGCGCTTTGAGTCGCCGCGATCCAGTTTGTGTGAGTGCTTAGAGTTAGACCTTCATTTGAATTATTGAAGAATATCTCACGGATGCCAAGCGCATCATTGAAGAAACGAATGCTCTTGTTGGTCCATGCAACGCAAGCGAAGTGTCCGCCAAGCTGAGATACATCCACGTTATCGCGGAGTAGGTATCGCTTCCAATCTTCAACGCCCATGAGATGCACACGTCTGCCATCGTCTAGGAGCCCTGCGCCGCAGACGACGAATCCAGAGCCATCGATGCCAGAGTGGAAGATGCACGTAGTATCCGGGCCGCCTGCCAGGACAAGCAGATCGCCCGTTCGATACTCATATTGAGTAACAGGAAGGCGCGGCAGGTCGCGTAGCGTCGAACTGCCGTAACGAATGAAGAACCAACTCATAATACAAAGATACCGAAGAGCTGTAACCCAACCATGTGGCAGATGTTATTTATACTGATCCCCACGGCTCAATTTATCCTGCTTATGGTCAAAGGTCTGCTCGGCAACTGCCTTCTCGGTCTTGGTTTGGGCTCTATGCTTTTGTTATCCTCCTGTGGCTCAACCGAGGATGCACCGAATTTCCCAACTGCTGTCGGCGTCGAGACGCGCATCGCTGCCAGCGGACTCGATCATCCGTGGGAGCTCATCTGGGGGCCTGATGACTGGATCTGGTTCACCGAGCGCAATGGCCACATCGGCCGGCTGAATCCGGAGACAGGCGAAGTCAAGCGCATCCATACGATCACTGATGTTTGGCGCTCAGGCGAATCCGGCTTGCTCGGCATGACGCTGCATCCTGACTTTCCCGCAACGCCTCACATCTTCGTTGCATACACGTATAGCGATGCTGGCAATAAGGAGCGCATTGTTCGCTTCACATACACCAACGATCAGTTGACAGAGCGGACGACGATCCTCGAAGGCATCAAAGCGGCGAACGTCCATGACGGCTGCAGGCTCGCGATCGTTGGCGACAAGCTCTTTATCACGACAGGTGATGCGACCGATCAATCGACTCCGCAGAACATGGCGTCGCTGAATGGGAAGGTCCTGCGAGTGAATCTCGATGGCAGTATCCCGAGCGATAACCCATTCCCTGGCAGCGCCATCTGGAGCTTGGGGCACCGCAACCCGCAAGGCTTGGTGATGGCATCGAACGGCATCATGTATTCGAGCGAGCATGGCCCGAGCAACGACGACGAGGTGAACATCATTGAGAAGGGCCGCAACTACGGCTGGCCGACAGTGCAGGGCCTTGCTGACAATCCCAATGAGCAGGCATTCAAGTCGAGTAATAGCACGGTCGATCCGATCGCCGCATGGACGCCAACGCTCGCGGTGTGTGGCATGACCTATTACGATAAGTCGCTCATCCCGCAGTGGAAGAATGCGCTGCTCATGGTCACGCTCAAAGAGAAGCAACTAATGGTGCTGCATCTCAGCGACGACGGCAGAAGGGTAGATTCGCAAGCAAAGGCATTCGATAACCAATTCGGTCGACTTCGCGCGATCTGCGTATCGCCCGATGGCCGCGTCTTCTTCTCATGGAATGACGAAAACGATGACGTCGTCGTCGAGATAAAGCCGATTGTCGCAAAGCGGAAGTCCACGGTGAACGAGACGAGCGAACTGCTACGCGCTGGTCGGGATTAATCCGATTTAAGGGCAGCTGAGCTTGTCTCAGTGAACTTACCGGGCGTGTTCGCGGATATGAGTATGTGACTCGCCCAACTATCAAACCACTTCCGCTGCCGATCGCTCGTCCGATCCGCAACCTCCTCCGGATAGGTGTCTGCTATATGCTGACCTATCTCGACATTTTCGCTGGCTAACCGCCAGGCCATCTCGCACGCCTCCGATAAAGTTACGTGAATGCTTCACGAGAAGCAATTTTGTAGCTATCTTTGTGACTGCTATCCATCTGCTGCGATCACAACAACTCATCGCGTGTGAAGAAAAAACGACCGCTACACCAAAAGATCTTTCTCGGGCTGCTCGTGGGCACGGTGCTCGGCACGGCAGTGAACCTGCTTTATCCTGGCGACGAGAACGTGCAGTGGATCGCGAAGAACATCGCAGCGCCGATCGGCCAGGTGTTCCTGCGGCTCGTCTTCATGGTGATCATTCCGCTGATCTTCTCCGCGCTTGTGCTTGGCGTTGCGGATCTTGGTGACATTAAGAAGATCGGTCGCATCGGCGTCAAGACGCTTGTCTTCACGGTGCTCATTAGCGCGGTCTCCATCCTGATCGGTGTGACGCTTGTCAACATCTTCCAGCCTGGTGCCGGTATCTCGGATGCAGATCGAACGCTGTTGCTCTCATCGCTGCAGACGAATCAGGATGTCGGCAAGATCGTGCAGAATGCGGCAGAGTCGAAGACATTCATACAGACCATTCTCGACATCATCCCGCGCAATCCCTTGCAGGATATGGTCATGGCGTTCGATCCGAGCTATCGTGGTGGCGGATTGCTCGCGGTGATGTTCTTCGCGTTGATCTTCGGCATTGCACTGAGCCTCGTCCGCAGCGAACGCACAGCAC
>JBKJTP010000108.1:0-6958 GCA_046590195.1 Kapaibacterium sp. (SeqCode)
TAGGCTGCTGTCATTTCGAGCACAGCGAGAAATCTGTCGGGGCCGAGCACGAATTCACACACACCTGATAGCCAATCCTCCCCAATCCACTCATCTGTGAAATCCGAGTTCAGACAAGGTTGACACATTTCGGCACCTTAAGTCCTTATAAATCAACGAATCGCTGTCGGAATGTTGCTGCGGGCCCAGCGTACAGACGCGCTACAGCGCGTCTCTTGAGCACCTTCGGTAGCAACGGAAATCGGGGACCGGCTGCCGGATCAAGCGGGCTAATCGGTGCTCTATCTCAGACTACTGGATCGACGCATGAGACGCGCTGTAGTAAGTCTCTACGGATACGGTGCAAATATACGACATTTTTGTTCAAATGTCAATACTTTCGGTACTATTATACTAGACGCAGCACGTGGGATTGGCTTTTCCGAAGGATCAAGGAGAGGAAGTGAAAAAGAAAACCCCGTATCCAAAGAAGGACCGGGGCAATTAGACTTGTTTACTTGAATCTTCGATCAAGAACAGCGGGTAGCTTCGGCAATCTACTGACTTGATGTTCAGACCAATTCGCCAGCCGATGAAGCTTTAACAGGCTAAAGAGTCCAGGCAGGTCGTAGATGCTGATAACGACAACAAAAAAGCAGAGTGTGGCACCAGCGATGGTTATGAGTAGATCCATAGTTAAATTGCTTTTGTGGGCTGCGTTCTGAGCGTATAGAGCAAGCGGGCCAATGGAACCGCAACAATCACAACCGCTAATAGGGGCGCTCCTGCATACAGAACGTAACCAGCGATCAAAAGGCAAATAACAGTGCTGAAAGTCGCTTCTCTCACTCGCTTAGCTGGTGGAGTTGCAAGCCCCGTCCAGGCCATCATTAGTAGATCAATCATTCTGTTATGCTTAGGTTAGTCCTTATACCTTAATACAAGCGCTTCCTCTATAAATAGTGCCACGAGGGGATGGAATCTGCCCGATACGCTCTAAATACTCTTGCTTAGTCAAGTATATTCGCACCTACTTTTCAGCATAAACTTACCCCAATTTGCACTTCCTCGTAGGGCCACATCGCAATGTGGCCGGGAAGCGGGACGCGAAGATACAGGCATAAACGAAGCTCGTGCGCGAGCCAAACTCATTCGTCCCACGCACGAGATCCATCCATCCTACTGGGTTCGCGCCCGCATTCGGCCACTTTGCCAAGTGGCCCTACAGGATCACTGCACCTTCAGGGAATGCCTCGTGCTTTTGCTTAACTTTGCACTCATGTCAGCAATCCCCTTCCCGAACCTACAAGATGCCTACCTCACGCGCCTGAAGAAAGCGCGGCTTGGGCAGACGATCGGGTTCGCGGTCGCCTTGTTTGTGTTCGCTTTGCTTTGGCCTTATGATCCGCCGAATGGGTCTAAGGGCCAGTACTATGTCGGGATCAGCTTCCTGGCGATGCTTTACTTCGGCGTGCGATGTGTCATCACGTATAGCGGCATCCATAACTTTCACATCCATTGGCAAGAGCTGCTCGCGGAGACCAGTCCGGATACACGTGCACGGATCGAAGAGCTCGAGACCGAACTCGCTCGCGACTACGTCTACTTTGATAACGTCATCTTTACTCAGAGCTACCTTCTGGTCTTCAAAGAGGTTGGTTCATTTGCGAGACTTCGGGATATCGAGGACGTGCAGGTACGAGTGCGGCTGCTTCCGTTCTACGGGTCGATGCAATTGCGCCAGAAGTCCTACACCGAACTTAGCTGCACCGTGGTGCCTCTTGGGCGCGTATCCCTCTCGACGAACCGAGCCGAGATGCGCGGGATCATCGATGAGATCATGTCTCGCAATCTGCTGATACAGTTGGATGAAGAGTCGGTCCAAGTGCTTGCCAATTAACTGCATTCTGATTGCCCCAACGACCCTATCCAAACCTTCCCCTTACAAAGGATAGCTGCTTACTACTTCAGAAATAGCTGCTTACTACTTCAGAAATAGCTGCTTATTCCTTCACAAACATTCGTTGCTGCGTTGCACCTCCCGAAGTAATGCGCATGAAGTAACTACCCGTTGCGAGCATGCTCACATCGATCGCTCCTGAAACATCTAACTGCCGAATCACACTTCGCCCCACCAGATCAACGATCTCGACTTCGTCAGCAGGCGCATCGCCTAAGTGAACAACATCTCGCGCAGGATTCGGGTAGATCTCAAAGCGCTCGGTCTGCGCTTCGCTTACGCTTGCCGCACCTGCATGTGCGCGACTTGCCCAGGTTGTATAGATCGCAGTTGTTGCGTCGAGATCAACATTCCAGAGCGCGCGGAAGAGCGGCACTCCACCGCCGCGGCGATACCAGAAGTAGCTGTTGTAGACATTCTTGTTCGGGACAGCGATCGCGCTATCGACCTCATACCACTTCAGACGAAACACATCTGTGTAGGTGCCCCACGGCAATTTCAACGTCCCATAACCATCATACTCGACGCGCGAAGTTCTGACCCATGCTGGGCTGACCGGTGGGTTGCCGATATTCTGCGTTTGCGAATGCTGGTATACCTGTCCGAATGACATCGGGAAGACGATGTCAGGATAATTTGGGATGTAGATCGCGCCGTTGACATTGTCGCCCTGACGGATGCGGTACAGCGTGTCGTTCGACGTGCGGAAGATCCAGACGGTCTCACCATTGACGCCCATGCCGTACTCCTCGATCGTTGCATCGACGAATGGCGCGCTGCTCGAGGCCTGTGGCGGACGGTAAGTGACCACCTGTCGGAAGTTTGGCAGATAAGCCAGCATCGAGAAATCCCACGTGTGGCCATTTCCGGTAGCTTCGACATCGGCTTTGACCATCACCTGGCCGCCGGTCATCGTCGTGTCCGCGTCGCCGAGGTTCGGAAAATCGTTGTAGGTAAAGGCCGGCTGAGCGAGGGCTGCGGATGCAGCGATCGCAAAAATAACTGCCAAAATAGCTACGAGTCGAGCAAGGAAGATCTTGGGCCGCATTTGGATCAGAGTTTAAAGTTTATTGCGCTGCAAAGATACGACCTTCTCGTTCGTCATCCAAATCGAGAATTCCCGGATTCTTACTTGGCCGATTTTAGTCGGCGACCATACCCGTCACATTCTTCGGCTCTCTGACGTTATCCTATCGTAACTTTGTGACGAGATCTATCTAAAACTTGCAAATGGGTGTACGCGTATCACTGATCTATCGTAGGATCAACAAGGGCGAGATCGACTTTCCGATCACGCCGAGGCAGACGAGTGCGATCGTGGAGCTCTTTGAGGTCGTGCGCGATCACGAAGGCGGCAAGCGCATCCATGGACTTGAGGTCACGACCGGCCCGGATGCGCAGCAGCGCATTCAGCAGATCGCCGAGCTGCTATGCGCTGTGCATTCCCTTTCCGACTTCGAGTGTATCCAGCGCCTGGGTTATGTCCCCGCGGGCGAAGCTCTGCTGTGCGTGCGTGCCGCCGCCGGAGACCGCAAGCAGGCACTTACTGCTGCTGATGAGTTCGTTCATCAGTTGAATGAGTTAGCAGTAGTGAGCCGAGAGCTACGGGAATAGTAGTTGAAAGTGCTGAGTGCTGAGTGCTGAGCAAGAGATTTTCAAATGAGTCATCCCGAGCGTAATCGAGGGACGACTTGCTTAGAATATCCTGCTACCCTGAACCGCGAACGCTGAACGCTAGCCGCTGAACGCTAGCCGCTGAACGCTAGCCGCTGAACGCTAGCCGCTGAACGCTAGCCGCTGAACGCTAGCTCACGCTTCCGGCGTCAGCTTCTTATACTTCACGACGATCGTCTTGGCGATGATGTCGTGCAGCGCCTGGTTCTGCGGCGTGAATCCTGCCATGATGAAGCCAGCGCCGGCGAGTGCCAGCGAGATGATCTTGCCGAAGAAGCGGATCGAGGCCGTCTGGAAGTCGATGCGGCCGCCATCTGCGTCGGTCACCTGAATACCAAGCAACTTCTTCCCTATCGTACCCTGCTTTGGTGACGACTCGCTCAGCGCATAATACATCCATGCTGCAACGATGATCACTATCGTCGTCGCGAGATACGCACCCAGCAGGAACATGACGAAAGCCGAGCGCACTTCGTCGGTTCCTTTGGATTCGCGCAAGCCGAGCACAGTTGCCAGCGGTATAATGAGGAACATGTTCAGCAGCACGATAAGCATGAAGTCGATCGCGAATGCGACCGCTCGCTGCCAGAATGCCGCCGGTGTGGTGGTGGATGCTTCCATAGTCCCGAGAGAACAAACCTAAATGGATGCCAAGTCCCCGGTTCTCCCACTCGCCCCAGCGAGGGGGAGTTAGAGGGGGTGGCGTGTCGACGTCTGACCACTCAGGGCTTACTGTATCGTCACCGGAAAATTAACATCGACATCCGATTCGCTAGAGCGATCCGTCCCGTTCTTGCTACCTAGTTCTTCAAAGTGTGAGAGCACCACATTGAGATTCCCGACAACTGGCGACGTGAAGTCTTGAGTATGAATGATAGTCGCCAAACCCAGCGGCAGAGCGTTCGCATCCCTATCTGTGACGCGAACCGTCAACTTCGTTTGCAGCGTGTTATCAGGCTGATAAAAGACCTGATGCTGCGTACCCAACTCGAGGACCTCGTCAGTGACTTCGATCAGTGTGTCATCGCGATCTGCGATCGCCTCGAGAAATCGGATCGAGCCGAAGTATGTACGGCCGCCTTTGAGCGTAACGCCTGTGATAACCGGCTGTCCACTTCCGCTCGGTCCATCGATATCAACAAAGCTCGCAACAACGCTATCCTGCACGTTCGCAGAATCTTTCAGCGTGAGCAACACGTGCGTGATGAGCTCCTGTGGTGGATCGACGTTAGCATCGCCAGGGCTATCGCATGAAAGGAAACCGATAGAAAGTACAAATGCAAGGAAGAGACTAAGTTGTTTCATAATGATCATCGGTTACCAAATGGTAGTGAAATACGAATGATAAAATTTCTTCCCGGATCGTCAGAGAAATAGCGGTAGCGACTGAGATAATCGCTGTAACGCTGGTTCAGGATGTTCTGCGCTTGTAGATAGATGTCGAGTTGCTGCCCCAGGATGACCACATGCGTTGTCAGTTTTGCATTTAGAAGCATGTAGCCAGCAGGCGGTGCAGCGTAA
Source organism: Kapaibacterium sp. (SeqCode) (assembly GCA_046590195.1). GTDB lineage: Bacteria > Bacteroidota > Ignavibacteria > Palsa-1295 > Palsa-1295 > JBKJTP01. The sequence goes on from JBKJTP010000108.1 coordinate 5,135, forward strand.
TCCATTCCTTCAGGCACGTGCGATGGCTTCGCGACAGCGATCGTGTTCAGCGCGATCGAAGACGACTGAAACGCATCGAGCCAATCGGGCAGCAGATACTCCACTTCAAGCTCTGCGCGATCGGCAGGCATTCCGAAGAGCGGCTGCTTTGCATCAGTGTTCGTACCGCGCACGAGCGATGATGTGAGTCGCGTGCTCAACTGTTCAAGAAGTTGATACTGCAACGTTAGCTCGCCGCCCACAAGCCGCGCATCGGCTTGCTGATACTTGAATGCAGGATAGGCACCGCTGATCGTGAGCACCGGAGCCGACTGTGGCGTCAGGTTGATGAAGCCATCGAAATTATTGACAAAGCCAGCTACTTCCAGTGCGAGCTTTGGTGTCTGCAAACGAAATGATAGATCGGTATTGATCGAGCGCTCGCTCGTAAGAGACTTATCTCCTTGCTCGAACTGCGCGCTGCCATGATGCACGCCATTGCTGTATAGCTCATTGATGCTTGGCGGTCGCCAGGCGGTTGCGACGCCTGCATTCATCGTCCAGTGATTGCCAAGAGCCCACGTCAATCCCAACGCACCGGATGCCGAAGCAAAGTCGTGCTCGGCCCGCTCAATGTCTTTGATCGACAGCGCATAGACCTGCATATCATTTACATCATATCTTGCGCCAGCTTTGATCATGACATCTTCACCGATGCCAAGTTGCTCGAGCACGAAGACGCCAGCAGCATACGAGAGATAATTCGGGATCAAGAGATCGTAGCCATCGCCAGTGTTCGCTTGTCGCACACCATTGATGCCAATGGAGCCCGTCATGTTGCCGATCGGTTTGTGCGCAAGCTTAAGATCCATGCTGTTCGTATTCAACTGCAATCGCATTGATCGCCGCGCTAGCTTTGATGGGTCACGCTGGCTCTCGTACTCCGAGCGGTCATTATGCTGCAAGCCGAAGTGCGCCTCGATCTTGCCGAGCAACGTGATGTTGGTGTGGCCGCCAAGCGACAGCAGATCGTGATCGACCGTCTGTTTCGGCGCGTTGATGTCGTAACCGAACTCGTATGTGGCCGATGGATGTCCCTGCGCGATGATGCGCTCGAGATCGGCTTTGCTTCCAACATGCGAGCCCGAGAAGATGCCGATCTCGCTGCCAAAGTGACTGGCAAACGCCTCGAACCCATAGTCATCTGCAGCATATCCCATCGCGAGCGATCCGTTCAGCTCGCGGAATGCTGTGTTGCCCATGACGCGATCAGGCGTGTGCGAATCACCTGCGATGCGTCCGCTGACTTGCCCGCGCCAACCGAATCCATCGAATCCAGGGACGCCGCCTTCGATCATCAGCGATGATGCACCCTGCCTGTTATTGCTGAATGCATTGAGCGCAAGATTACCCCGTATCTTCGCGTCGTTCGGAAGTTCGCGTGGCACAACGCGTATCACGCCGCCCATCGCACCTGCACCGTATTCAACGCTCGCTGCACCTTTGACAATCTCGATCGTCGTTGGCGAGAACGGATCGATCTCTGGCCCATGCTCCGCGCCCCACTGCTGACCTTCCTGCACGATGCCCGCGTTCAGCACAGTGATGCGCTGACTGTGCAACCCGCGAATAACAGGCTTTGAGATCGATGCGCCGGTCTGCAGCGTCGTCACGCCGCTGATGTGTTCGAGCGATTCGCCGAGCGTTTGTCCGCGATCGCGATCGAGATCTTCCTCGCTGAGAGTTGTCGATCGCTCTTTATGCACATGGCCATGCACCACGATCTCCTCGCCAGTCACGCGCAGGTGAGCGAGCACGATCTTTAGCTCGCGATCGGAGCTGAGC
>JBKJTP010000186.1:0-5752 GCA_046590195.1 Kapaibacterium sp. (SeqCode)
TCAAGCCGAGCGTGAAGAGCTCCATCAACTCACGCGCATAATTCTCGTTGACCTGATTGCCGACGTTCTTGCCAGCAGGATTCTTGCCGTAGTAGCTCTGATTACCATTGAGATAAATGAGCATCGCAGGACCAACCGTAATATCATGCGTCAGCTGCTTGATGTTGCCAAGTGAATCGCGGCGCAACGTATCGAGATACGTGTAGAGCAATCCCGCGAATTGCACGGTCTCACCGGAGACGACAAAATGATTGTGCCACATCAGCGTCATCTTCTCGCGGATGGAGAGCCGCTCCTTGAGCATCAACTCAAACCACCAATTGCGAACCTGGCCAAGCCGAGAGCGCTCTCGGCGATTTCTATTAATGTTATCGATCTGCGGATCGGTACGCTTGTACAGCAGCAGTTCATCGACATACGTCGCAGGCTTTGGTGGAAGCGGCTGCATCGGATCGATCAGCTTATCGACCAGCGCGGCCATGGATCCCATCGCCTTCGCCTCGAGAAATTGATCGTACGGGACACCGAACATCGCGCGGCGAAGTGCATGGCGCACCTGCCTGTCGGTCCATGCACCAGCAAACGGCGTAAGATCGTTGCTCTTTGTTTCGAGCGGTTTGGGGTTAACATCCAGCATCCTCGCTGCTCGGGCTGTGCTCGGCGTGCCGCCGTGTGCGAGTTTGGCCTCGACAAAGTCGGGGAGGGTTATGTCTGAAAGCCCGAGCGCGCCTAATGCGCCGCCCGCGGTCAAAAATGCTCTACGCTCCATAGGTCAAGCGAGTAAAGTGTACACTAAGACAAAAGTCAACAAACCGGGCTCATTGGATCATAAAGAAGGAGAGTAGCCCGCTAAAAGTTGGTAGCTTCAGGGAGAAATAGGTTTAATGGCTTTTGATAGTTTTCTTTGGGGTGGTTTCTCTGAACCATAAGGTTTAGCAATGCCTTTTATTAGCTGCCTCATTTAGCTAATCAACGAGAAAGGAGAAATCTATGAAGACTCGTGATGTCGCTATTATTAGGCGGTATCAGACGGTAGATGTCTATGGTTATGAGATCATGGACGAGAATCTAGTACGGCATGTTGTCGAAGTGCAATCTGCGGTTCTTGATGTCGAACCAACAGAGTTCGCAAGAGGGACCGACCAGCAACACCTGGACATTATTGCCTGCGGAGCCGTTCTGACAAACCTTACACCCGGAGCAACCTACCATCGCGTGGACCGCGAAATGGTCGATCGGGCATACAGGGCCGCCGTCAAGATCCAGTCGCTCGAACGGTTAACCGCGTGAGATAACCGAGCCGCTCATTCCAAGAGCCGCCGGACATGCGTGATCATTCGAACTACGTGGCTCAATAGCAGAACCGCTCTCTTGTCGAGAGCGGTTTTTTTTTGACATTTTGGCCATCCATTGGCAACTCTGCAGCATAACTGCCTTTCAGGAAGCTATTCTGGAACAGTGTTTGTGGAGTTGCTCCGAATAACTCGGCGGGCCAGATTTTCGTCCGAATGCCCATCAGGATCGCTCCGCCCGCGATGCCCGCAAGGCTTCACCGAACACGGAAAAGTGAGTAACGAAGGACTTTCAGATAACGTCAAGCAATTCATTGCAGACTGTATTTCCTCAGTTGAGCAACTGGAGGTATTGCTGCATCTCTATGCTACTGCTCCGCGCCCATGGTCCGCTGAGGCCATCGCCAAGGATCTTTACGTCGCCCCCGAATCTGTCCAGCGTCGATTGATAGAATTCCACGAAAAGGGATTACTCGAGAAGCGTGAGGGAGATCTCTATACGTTCAAACCGATAAGGCCGGAATCGGATCGCACGGTCCATGAGGTTTCGTTAGCGTATAAAGAGCGCCGCGTTGCTGTCATCAATCAGATATTCTCGAATCCGCAGGATCACCTCCGTAGTTTCTCTGACGCCTTCAAATTCAAGAAGTAATGCACATCATCGTTTATCTACTGTGTGCGATCACCAGTGCAACATGCGCGCTCTTGCTATTGCGAGGCTACAAGCAGAGCGGCGTAAGGTTACTGCTATGGAGCGGCTTGTGCTTTGTCGGATTCGCGCTGAATAATTTTCTGTTGGTCGTAGATGTGCAGATCGGGCAGTCGGCCGATCTTTCGATCGTTCGGGCGATGCCTTCATTGATCGGTATCTGCCTGCTGCTGTATGGATTCATCTGGGACGCCAAGTAAACTACACGAGACACGATGGGTGATACCACAATCAACGAACTGATCTCGGGCGCGCTCGTAATGGGCTATTTTGTAGCCACGATCTTTTTCCTCAAGTTCTATAAATCGACGCGAGACCGGCTCTTCATGCACTTCGCGGCCGCGTTTGGTATATTGAGCTTCCAGCGCGTCGCGCTTGCGCTTACCACGAAGACCATAGAAGACACTGTTCTCATTTATGTGATCCGCCTGATCGCCTTTCTCATCATCCTCTATGCTATCATCGATAAGAACATGCAAGCAAAGAGAGGCTAGCACGCTTCACCGTGTACGCTTTGCATGACAAGTTCCAGCGGCCTTGAACGCACCGGCTCTCTTGAGGACGTCCCACGGCTGACCGTTGACGACCGAGACGAGACCCCAAGCATCGACCGTCACGATCCCCACGACGCTGCAAAACGGGAGATCATAGAGGCAGCACATCCGACATCCGGATTCTTCCTGATGAATCTCTTCGCGGCTGTTGTGGCAAGCTATGGCTTGCTAGCCAATAGCGCGGCAGTGGTCATCGGCGCGATGGTGATCGCCGTACTGCTTGGGCCGATCGCCGGCATCGGACTGGCGCTGGTCATCAGCGATAAAAAGCTGTTCTTTCGCGCGCTTTGGGCTGTCGGCCTCGGCATGCTCGAAGTGCTTGCTATCTCTTTCCTGGTTGGCTCGATCCATTCACTTCCCGCCGTAACAAGTGAGCTTCTCGCTCGCACGCAACCGAACCTGTTCGATCTGATGATCGCACTTGCCGGAGGTGCTGCTGGCGCTTACGCAGTTGCGCGGCGCGTTCCTGGCGGTACAATGATCGGTGTCGCGATCGCGACGGCACTTGTGCCTCCGCTCTGTACTGTCGGCATCACGGCGGCGTATGGCGAGTGGGAGCTTGCTAGCGGCGCGTTTATTCTCTTCTTCAGCAATTTTGTTGCTATTCAGTGCGCGTATTCGATCGTGCTCTTTATGCTGCGCTTCCGGCCAGCAGAGCACCACAAGTATGGCATCAAGGCGCTTGCGAAGAATGTGTTGCCTAGTCTTGCGATCTTCCTTGGCTTGGCGGTCTTCCTTGCCGCACAGCTTGATAGCGCATTAAGCCAGCGTAAACTTCGTGGACAGATCACGACATCACTGCGAGAAGGGATCGCACCATTGCCAGGTGCCTATCTGCAGGAGATGCAATTTTCTCCTGGTGATACGATCGCTATCATCGCTGCGATCAACACGCCAGACCCGATCACGCCAGAGACCGTTGCATCTCTCGAGCAAATGCTGGTTCGGAAGATCAGTCGCCCATTACAGCTCAGTGTCAGGTCGATATTGGTAAAAGTGGCTAATCGCGAGCGATACCTCTTCGAAGAGCAAGAGCTCGAAGAGCTATCGAATATCCCACAACCAACCGCTGCGGCGCTCTCGCCTGAGCAACTTGATAGCATTGTGGTTGATGATCAATTCAGAGTGCTCGATTCGAACTTCTCTCAAGACTCACTTGTACAGCGCGATAGCTTAGGTCGATAGCTGCTTCTATTGCTGCGCCCGATTCAGCGCGCGCACGATGCGCGTGGCTAGATCACGCAGCGCGATCTCCGCGCCAAGCTTTGCGATCCCTGAACGAGAGGACCCGATGCCATGCGCGTAATAGCTGCCGGAGCCATTAAGGTCGAGGCTATCCAGGATACCCTTGAATCCAGAGATGCGCATGAGCTTCAGCGAGACGCCAGCATAAGCAGTGTAAGAAGGAAACAATGTACCCTCTCTATATAGCGAACTCCGTACGTTGATATGCTTCGGCCAGAAGAATGCATCGAGCTTCCGTCGTTGAATGCCGCGGAGATCGAGCATCGTATCGAGCACAACCACTTCTGCTGAAGCCGCTTCGAGCGCGTTCAGGATCGTACCGCGCGTTGCTTCATCGACTATGATCTCAAGCTTCCCGACTCTGAGCGGATCGCCATCGATCGATGTCAGTAGCTTGCTTGGCGCCGTTGTTGGCGGGAAGTACACACCAATACGCTTGTAACTTGGCGATGTGTTGCTTGGCTTTGGCCCTTGCGCAGAGAGTTGCACGAGGCGATTGCATGACGCGCACAGAAGCACCATCGCGAGGAGTGCGAGTGGGAGAATTCTGATTTCTGAATTATGAATTCTGAATTGAAAGATGGTGAGAAGGATGCTCAAAAATGAAAGAGGATTGGCCTGACAGACCAACCCTCAGCAGAAACTCATAATTCAATTCCCCAAAATTCAGAACTCAGAATTCAGAACTCAGAATTCAGAACTCAGAATTCTCAATTCTTTGAAGCCTGCTCGCTCTCGGCCACAACGCGTGGCGTCTCGTTCGGTTTGGTCGAAAGGAGGTAGAGGAACAACGCCTGCATCTCATCGTAGCTCAGCTCATTGAAGCGCGGCATCGGCGGACGCATCAGCTTATTATCCGGCTTGAAGCCATCACGCATTGCACGTACGAACTGCAACTCCGACCACTTTCCGATCCCATGCGCCTTGCTGCTTGAGATGTTAGGCGTCATGATGATATTCTTCCCATCCGACATCTCCGAACCGCCAGAGAGGAAATTCTCGGTCTTCTCGATATCAAAGAACTCTGGCTTCTCCGTGTTCGAGTGACAATTGACGCAGCCGAGATTCGCCATGAGATAGCGGCCATAAGCAAGCTTGTTGCTCGTATCGGGGTGCGCGATCGCACCCTTCGGCATTGGTGCTGGCTCAAAAGCCACTGCGTAGAGCACTTTGCCCATTAGTGCCGGCACCATTGCCGTGTCAGCCTTCGCATTTGCGCGCACATACTCATGGTCCGATCGAAGATATGCGATGACAGAATAGAGATCTTCATCCGACAATGCAGGGCGCGTCATGAACGGCAGCAGCAATCTGCCCGATGGATGGATACCGGTGCGGAAAAGGCGCACGAGATCGCCATCGCTCCATTTGCCGAGTCCATGCGTCGGATCGTTCGTGATATTCAGCGACCAGATGTCGCCGAACATCGCCGGGAATTCGCTCATCTTGCGGCCGGTGAGCTGATTCGTTGCGGGATCCATGTGGCAATCGGCACACGTCATCGCAACGAGTTTGCGTCCGCGCTCAATGCGCGCAGGCGTTGCTTCGACCGCCACATCGACCTTTGCGACCTCGTAATGAGGGATCTCTTTAAAGCTGAAATACGCGGCGAGTCCGCCGAGCAGCACAAGGATAACACCGAGCACAATGCCAGTCCAGCGTAGAGCTTTCTTCATAGACGTTGAGCGTAAGATTAGGTGGGTAAGACAACAACTAAGACAGGCAAAGATAAGGAAATTTTCGGGTAAAAGCAAATACAGAGTCAACTCTGTCGATCAGGACATAATGTGGATAATTATGCCCTGAAAAGTATTGCTTTTTGTCCTAGAATTTCGTATATTTGCAGCGCTGGCAAAGCCTGCCTGAATCTATCGCTGCGGCCTGTAGCTTCCAGATGATCCAAAGTGTGTGTGTATTCGACCAGTGTAGAGACGCGCTATAGCGCGTCTCTA
>JBKJTP010000246.1:0-10373 GCA_046590195.1 Kapaibacterium sp. (SeqCode)
CCCAGTCGTAGCCACCGCCACCGATAAAGCTATATGGCCCATTTGCTTCGTTGCTGCTTCCTCCCACAACGACTGAATACTCACCATTGGCAATATTTGAGTATTCCGGTGTTGTGAGTGCCGGTGGGGTGGAAGGAAGATGTACACGTGAACCGCCCCCACCAACAAAAGCGAGTTTTCCACCGGCTTTGTTATGATGTCCGGCCACTACGGTAGAGTAATCGGTTCCATTTCCAGTTTCATTATTATCGCCACCACCGATAAACGAGTTTGCGCCTTTCGCTTCTTGTCCTTCACCCCCCACGATTGCCGATTTCGACCCGCTTGCGATGTTTTCGACGCCTCCGGCTACGACTGCAGACTGGTCGGTCGCCCTATTGTTGTAACCGGATAAAGCGGCTGCGTAGCTCTGAGTAGCGCGGTTCAGTTGGCCTCCGGCAACCGTTCCCCATGCAGCAGCCCGGTTCTCAAGTCCGCCTCCTATACTCGCATAGTTTCCCGTGGCCTCGTTCGGTTTCGCTGTTTCGCCACCTCCAGAGATGCTCACCCCTTGATACGCCCCTGTGAGCGTATTTGAGTTATGACCCAAGATAATATTCGGACTTAGTGCAGCTGGCTCAAATCGAGCAACTCGACGGCGACCTTCTGTTGGAGTGCCCGCCTGATCTACGTGGATCTCGAAAGGCTCGTCATCGTTGGTGCCGATGTAATGGGTTCCAGCCGTCGTACCACTGTTGCCAATCAACGCCCATTCAGCTCCGCCGCCGGCAGTCCAGCTCAGTCCTCCGGCGCCATTGTTGGTTAGTACGGTGTTCGCTGCGCCTTGTGCGTTTGGAAGCACATATTCAACATTTGCCGTGAGACCGACTGGCGCTCTAAAGGAGGTATACCAATCGCCTGAGACCCATGGGGACTGGTAGAACCGAAGTCTGTTCGGAAGCTTACCCATGTCGTTATCCGAACTTCGCAGCCATACATCCACATCGCCGAAGTAAGCGGTGTTTGGTGATGCAGCGACATCGACGGGATTTGCAAAGCCATTGAACCCGAAGCTGTTGTCACCGAGCGTCAACGACAGTCCTCCTGCTATCGCTGAATAGTCACCCTCGATCACGTTGGTCCATCCACCACTGATCACGCTCTCGTTGCCGTCGATCTCGTTCTGCGTGCCGCCTGCGATCACTGAGTTGCCAGTTGCAGTATTGATCAGTTCGTTGCTGAACCCTCCGCCGATCACACCGTACGCCTGAAGCACTGTGTTGCTATCGCCGCCCCCGATGGACGACCAACTCCCTTGTGCGTTGTTGTCCTCACCACCGCCAACCACAGCATAGTCGCCGGTTGAGTTGCCCAGCCCTCCTGAGATAACACCGTAACCACCCTGAGCGTCGTTTGGCTGTCCAGCCGTGCCGCCGCCAGCTATCGTAGCACCAATCGATGAATTCGTGTTAGCCGGATGACCTCCTTCGATGATGGGACTTGTCGCATGAGGGAAGTAGGTCATGACTCTCGATGAATCAACCATGATCTTCAGCGGGTATGCGCCACCCTTGGTACCTAGGAAGGTCGATGAAGTAATGGTAGTATTTCCCTCTTCACTCCAATACGTACCGCTTCCTCCGACGGGTGTCCCGCTGCTGCTAGCTCCAAGCGAAGTGATAACAACGCGATCTTTCCCTTGCTTCATCATCTTGATGCCGGTGCCTTCGATGAGTTCGAGGGTTGATCCATGGCCTCCGATCGTGTCACCATTGATGATGATCTTCTCGACGTAACTCGTATTGAGTTTGTCTTTGGTGATGGAGTTATCTGCTACGGATAACGCGTTAAGGGAAGAGGTGAGTCGCGTCAGCGGCTTCATCTCCTCTCCAACATCGACAGCGCTGCTTCCCACGCTGATCCCCAGATAGAGCGGACCATCCAGCCCTACTTCCGGCAATGGTACCCCGCCGTTCGTTACTTCACCGAGGTTGAGGTTCGCGATACCGCCACGGACTTGCGCTGCATAGCGTGACGACCAAAGCCGCGTCGTTCCGTTGGCATCGGAATAGAGCGAGGCGGTCAGGTAATAGATGCCATCAGGTACTGGCTCGCCAGCCCTGAGGATCTGTGCTTGATAGGTGATGACGCGGTCTGACACTGGAGCGGTGGTGCTTTGAGCAAGAACGCTCGAAGCGAGCATCGGTAACAGAAGGAAAAGCAGGACGGCCAGAATTGGCCTACTGCTGAGTAGCACATGAAATGATCTCCTGCCTTTGAGGAAGGAAATGCTAGTCTTAGTTGACATGGCTCTTATTAGTTTAAGAGTTGACAAATACGAGATTAGCAGCCGGACCCTGTAGATTTACTAGGTCGCGCAGGGCCGGCCCCTTTCTCGATTTTTTAATAAATGGATCAGGTCGGGCTCGACCTTCGGCCGGTGGGATTGTCGGACGGAAAGAATGGAGAGCGATAGAGCAGAAGCTCGGCGTTCGCGAAAACCGGGCAATCGTTGGACCGTACTGGTGGTCCGCGCGAACGGAGAACAGGCGCTGAATCAGGACTTCATTGACCGAGAGGCAAATTCAAGGGCATCAGGAAGAACGTCGCACTGAGCCGAACGGGAATATACAAACTTCTTTAGCGAAAGTCAAGCTTTCCCAAATTAATTCTTACGCTAACCTGTAGATTTCTCGGCTTTGGGGAACTCGGTTTTTTCATCGGGTGGTGTGTGTAAATTCGGGAGTGATGGGGGCTGAGGGCTGAGGGCTGAGTGTGTGAATTCGCGTGCGTGTAAATTGTGCTTGGCCGCGGGAGTTTGCTTCGTCGTGCCTCCTAGCAATGACAGGCTGGGCGTGTGTGTGAATTGAGGGGTGTGAATTTAAGGATCGGCGAATTTGGGGTGATTTAGGGTGTGTGTGTAAATTGGGAGTGATGAGGACTGAGGACTGAGTGGGTTTGGTGTGTGTAAATTATGCTTGGCCGGATGGGTTTTCTCGCTGGGGCTCGAAATGACGGCAGTGTGTGTGTAAATTCGCGGTTGACCTGGTGAGATTGCTTCGTCGTGCCTCCTCGCAAAGACAGTAGGCAGGCAGAGCTTTGCATAAAGACAAGTATAGGAGTCTCAACCATTTCCCGATCCCCGAAACCCGACCCCTAAAAGCCGCGTTACCCAGCCGCATTTTAACAGTGGGAGTCCCCGAAAACCAGCGATGGTAGAAAGGACGCTCGCACCACATATATAAAGAACAATGGCAAAGAAGATCACCGGCTATATTAAGCTGCAGGTCCCTGCTGGTAAGGCTAATCCGGCACCGCCGATCGGCCCAGCGCTCGGTCAGAAGGGCGTTAACATCATGGAGTTCTGTAAGCAGTTCAATGCTCGTACGCAGAAGATGGAATTGATCATCCCCGTGGTGATCACCGTGTTCTCGGACAAGAGCTTTACCTTTATCACGAAGACTCCTCCGGCACCAGTGCTGCTCTTAAAGGCAGCCGGTATCGAGAAGGGCTCGAAGGAAGCGAATCGCTCGAAGGTCGCTAAGGTGACGAAGAAGCAGGTCGAGGAGATCGCAACTCTGAAGATGGCAGATCTCAACGCAGCTTCTATTGAAGCCGCGATGAGCATGGTCTCTGGTACCGCCCGCTCGATGGGCATAACTGTGGAGGGATAAGACCATGGCTAAGCACGGAAAGCGTTACAACAATCTCGCGAAGACGGTCAATAGCACCGTCGAAATGAACATCAACGAAGCTGTCAAGAATGTCAAGAAGCTTGCAACAGCGAAGTTCGATGAGTCAGTAGATATCGCGATCAAGCTCGGTGTCGATCCACGTAAGGCGGATCAGGCGATCCGCGGTACGGTATCGTTGCCACACGGTATCGGTAAGACGGTCCGCGTAACGGTCGTTACTCGTAACTCACAGGACGCAGCTCGCGCAGCAGGTGCTGACGAGGTCGGATTTGAGGATCTGCTCGAGAAGATCAAGGGCGGCTGGACAGATACTGACGTCATCGTCGCAACTCCAGAGGTCATGGGCGAGCTCGGAAAGCTCGGTCGTGTTCTCGGACCACGCGGCCTGATGCCGAATCCGAAGTCTGGTACTGTGACCACGGATGTTGCTACGGCAGTCCGCGAAGTGAAGGCTGGCAAGATCGAATTCCGCGTCGATAAGGGCGGCAACGTTCACTCGACGGTCGGTAAGGCGAGCTTCGGTGAAGATCAACTCGTCGATAACATCAACATGTTCATCTCTACGATCCTGAAGGCGAAGCCTTCAACAGCGAAGGGACAGTACGTGAAGGGTGTCGCGATCAGCAGCACGATGGGCCCAGCGGTCCGCATCGATACGCAGGAAGCTCAGAAGGCTCACGCGTAATTACAGTTCTGTGGAATTGAGACGAAAAGACCGGTTCTACCGGTCTTTTGTCATTTTATCCCAGAATTGTAACCTCCCGCCAATATTTCGTCCCTGCTGGGAGCAACTCGCTGAAACTCCTTCGTATATTGGGGGTACTAGCTCAATACAGTTGTCTTCAAGTTGATTTTGAGCAATCCTAAAAGCTCTACTCCGATGCGTCTTCCTCTACTATTTGGATCGATAGCTCTCTTCGCAGCAGCCGGTTTCGCACCTGAGGCAACTGCCCAGGGCATCAGGATCGGCAAGTTGAAGCTGATGACCGCGCCGTTCATCGGCGGCTCCATCGAGCTGATGGCCATCGGCTACGAGGCCGACACCGTGGATTCTGATGAGAAGCCATCGCTCTTCGGGTTCTCTGGCCGAGCCGACCTCAATGCCAATAAGATCGAATTGGACTACGCCTTCGTCGAGACCATCAAGCCAAATGGCGATTGCCTGACCTGTGAGCTTCGGGATAATCGCGAGGCTATCCTACAAGAAGAGCAGTTCGCCTACCTCCGCCCGTACTGAGATCCTCAGTCTCTAAGAAACACTTCCGGCGCTTGCGTGTTTGGCTGCTTGACTATGCCGCTAAAATTCCGTATATTTGGCGACTGTTAGTATGCTAGTTCTGCGGCTGAAGCTCCCTCGTTCAGCTGTCCCTCGACCCAATTACAATTATGTTCGATCTCAAACGTGCCCTCACGAGCGGTTCACTGCTTGCATTGCTTCTGGTCGCAAGCTCACCGCTGGCTTCATTTGGTCAAAGTTACCGGTTGGTCTCTAACAACGAAGTAGACGTTATCCAGTATAGCAGTACTACGCTGCTGACGCCATATGCAAAGTTCACCGTCGACAAAGCAGCACTAGCTGAGATCAGGCGTTCAAGCACCGTCGAGATCAAGGGCTTACCGTTGGTAGCGGTTGGCTCTACCGATCCGAAGCTGGTCGATCTCGAACTCACCGAGTTCTCAGTCCTTGCACCGAACGCTGTACTAATCGTTACGACCGCAGATGGCGTTGAGGCTGGCCCTCAGCCGACCGTGAAATTGTACCGCGGCAAAGTTAAGGGCATTGATGGTTCTACCGCGTACCTTGCAATCGGAACAGAGAAGATCACAGGTCGCATCGCAACTCCAGAAGCTGACTTCAGTGTCGGCTATGAGATAGCCGCAGATAGGTCATTGATCGCTACGATCGCTGACGTTCGCAGCATTCCACAGAGCCTTGCATCGGCTCAGTGTGAGGTCACCGACGATCTTCGTTACGCACCGAACGGCATCAAGACCGCACCGGTCAGCAATCCGAAACAGTCGAAGATGGCGAAGCCACAAGCTGGCGCATCGGTTGCGGCAGAGATGGCAATCGAGTGTGACTTTGAAACGTATGAGCACTTCGGCAGCAACGAGCAGACCGTTACCGATTGGGTGATAGCTCGCATGGGTGCGATCACGACGGTGTACGAGAACGAGGTCGGCTGTGCGCTTCAGATCTCGAATCTCAATATCTATAAGGTAGCAGATCCATATCCTACGGTAGGTGGTATCGATCCATTGCTCCAGGCCTTCACTAGTCATTGGTCTAAGAACAAGGGCGGTGTCAAGCGTACGATCGCTCATCTCTTCAGCCGCCAGGCCTTTGAGAATCCGAACTACTCTTCGGGTCTCGCATGGCTTAACGTGCTGTGCAATAAGAACATCGGTTATGCTGTAACCCGCATATGGGGTAGTGAGCAATTCCCGACGATCGATGAAGGAGTTATCGCCCACGAGATCGGGCATAACTTCGGCTCGCAGCATACGCACAACTGTCAGCAGTGGGGTGTCGCGATCGATTCGTGCGTACCGGCAGAGGGCGATTGCTTTGCTGGATCGAAGAAGGTCAAGGGTACGATCATGAGCTACTGTGATCAGAAGTCGTTCAGCTTCGGCAATCGCGTCAGGGACTTCCTCATCGCGCAGGTCGAAGGTACGGAGTGTCTCGTGCCGGTCGGCACGGTCACGGGCGCGATTACGATCCTGACGAACAATCTCCCGATCTCTGGCGTAAAGCTGAATGACACCAAGGATACCACGATCGTAGGATTCTTCGACAATGACGCATCGATCGCGCAAAGCGTATTGACTGCTACATTGACTGGAAGCTCCGACTTTGAGATCGTCTCACCGACGTTCCCGCTCTCGATCCCGGCTCGAAAGACTGCCGACCTGACGATCCGTTTCACGGCATCTTCTGAAGATCTTCAACAAGCGATGATCACCTTTGGGCTCGAGGGCTCCGACCCGGTCGAGGTGCTCAATCTTACCGGAAGCACTGCGCCTAGCGGAGGTGGTGATGGCAAGCCGCTCGGATTCCCGATGACCGGGCGCAACATCGCTTGGGGCGAGAAGATGGTAGGTGTATCGAATGACACGATCATTAAGGTCCAGAACAAGACCAACGCAACGATATCGACGCTTCAGCCGAAGTGGGATCCTACGACGAATACTGCTTTCACGATCATCGGTAGCAAGCTTCTGACGATCCCTGCAGGCGGTACTGCTGATCTCAAGATCAGCTTCAAGGCTCCGGCGAACAGGCAGTATGCAGCAAAGCTGATCATTCCTTTCGGTTCGGGTCAGGATACACTGTCGCTCAGTGGCACAGGTTCGTTCAATCCGGGCGGCGGTTCTGGCGTTGGCTCACCAGCCCATCTGAACATTGATATGATGGCTCAGCCAAACCCGTTCACCTCAACGGTATCTGTAGCACTGACCTTGCCGAGCGAACTCCTTGGCAAGTCGATCTCAGTCGAAGTATTCAACGTTCTCGGTACGAGCGTGAGCAGCCTTTACGGCGGGAAGATCAATAGCGATAAACTTCAACTCGACTGGAAGCCGGACGGAGTTGATGCAGGCACCTATTACGTTGTTGCTCGCGTAGATGACGCGGTCCTGACACGAAAGATAGTTTACAAGCACTAAGCTTTACAAAGGCGGCTTGTAGCCGCCTTTTTTGTTTTGGTACTCATCAGTGGTCTCTCACACAGCAGTATTTTTGTAACTACTGTAATATCTCACTAATTACGTAATGCAATTTCGTCAGCGTACTCATTATGCCGGGACCTTACGGTCGGCAAACATCGGAGAAAAGATCGTCGTCAATGGCTGGGTCGATGGTAATCGCGATCTTGGCGGACTGCTCTTCTTCGACGTACGAGATCGCTCGGGCAAATTGCAGTGCGTCATTGAGCCGACACCCGCGACAGAGATGCTCTACGAAGAGGGAAGAACGCTTCGGTCGGAGTTCGTCGTATCTGTTGAAGGCACATTGCGTCAGCGTGAGAAACCGAACGCGAAGATGGTGACAGGTGACGTGGAAATGGTCGTCACAGCACTTGAGATCCTGAATGCTTCAGAGGTGCCGCCATTCGAGATCAAAGATGAAGTTACAGCGAACGAAGATCTCCGATTGCGGTATCGGTATCTCGATCTTCGCCGTACGACGCTTCAGCAGAACCTGATCGCACGACACAAGATCTGTCAATCCATTCGGCGCTATTTCGATGAGCGAGGATTTCTCGAGATCGAGACACCTGTCTTGATGAGAGCAACTCCAGAAGGTGCTCGCGATTTCCTCGTGCCGAGTAGATTGCACAAGGGTTCGTTCTATGCACTACCACAATCGCCACAGCTCTATAAGCAGATCCTGATGGTAGCAGGTCTCGACCGCTACTTCCAGATCGTCAAGTGCTTTCGCGATGAGGATCTCCGTGCAGATCGTCAGCCGGAGTTCACGCAGCTCGACGTGGAGATGAGCTTCCCGACCGAGGAGATCGTCTATGAAGTGATGGAGAACTGTCTCGTGCGCGTCTGGGAAGATCTCGGCATGAAGCTGCCATCGCCGTTCATCAGATTGAGCTACCACGAAGCGATGTCGCGATTCGGTACCGATAAGCCAGATCTGCGCTACGGACTTGAGATCGTGACGCTGACCGAGTTCATTCGCGGCAAGACCGACTTCGCTGTATTCGCAACTGCACTCGAGAAGCGCAAAGGTACGATCGGAGCTGTCGTTGCTACAGGCGGAGCAGAGTGGTCGCGCAAGCAGATCGATACACTGACCGATCATGCCAAGATCTATGGTGCTGGCGGAATGGTGTGGATCAAGGTCACGAATGATGGCATCGATTCAAGCGCGAAGAAATTCTTGTCCGAAGATCTGCTCAAGGATATCGTCGCAGGAAGCGGTGCAAAGCCAGGTGATCTCATCTGTGTCATCTCGCATCAGGATTGGGAGCGTTGCTACACGATCCTTGGCGCACTCCGTATCGAACTCGCAAAGCGTCTCGAATTGCTCAAGGGGAAAGAGAAGCAGTTTGCGCCTGCATGGGTCACCAACTTCCCGATGTTCGAAGAAGTCGGCGAGACCGGCCAGTTCAACTCAAAGCATCACCCGTTCACATCTCCGGATCTTCACGACTGGCAGAACAAGGAGCACGCTGGACTCGGTGATATCCGGGCTCGAGCATATGATATTGTACTCAACGGCTACGAACTCGGTTCAGGCTCCATCCGAATCCATGATCGCGGGCTTCAAGAACAGGTCTTCGCGATGCTCGGTCTGACACCTGAGCAGCAGGAGGAGAAGTTCGGCTTTCTGTTGCAGGCATTCCAGTACGGTACGCCTCCGCACGGCGGTATGGCGCTTGGCATCGACCGTATCGCGATGATCGCCTGCGGCACCGACAATATCCGTGATGTCATCGCGTTCCCGAAGACGACCAGCATGCAAAGTCTGATGGACAATGCTCCTTCGGCCATCGAGGTCGATCAGCTCCGTGAGCTTCATATCCAGACGATCGAGTAGGCCATCCGGACAGCAGGGGCGGGATTCTGTACTTTCCCTAGGAGCTATCCCGGGCGATTGTGCTGTTAACCTTCAACCTATTCGGTCGATCCGAGCGTGGTCGCTCTGAGAATATCCCTAACAGCAATCTTTTGGTCCACGAGCTGAAGCGGTCACTTTTCCTATCCATCATCGTCCTCATCATGGGCTTCGCTGATCTAGCGAACGCTCAGGATACGACCGTTGTACAGACCGACACGACAGGCGCTGGGGGAGAACTTCGTCCACGCCGGGGCAGCTACATCATCGAGACGTATCCTAGCCCTGCACGTGCTGGGCAGAACATCATCATCCAGTTCTATAACCACAATCCGCAGGACTTAGCCTGTGATATTCTGGATCTGCATGGCCGTCCGGTCATCATCGTCCAGCAGCGGACTTTCCTTGCGAACGGTTTACATCGCTTATCTTTGCCATCGAATAAGCTCTCGTCGGGAGTTTATTTCATTCGTCTCAGGACCTATACTCCGGCTGGCAAGCTCGAAGAGGTCCAGAGTTATCGATTCATGATCGCGCGATGATCAATCAGTAAACGCACATGGGCAATATTACTCGCTGGATCTTCGGACTTGCCTTGACACTCGTCTTCACATCGAATGTCATGGCTCAGAGCAGAGTTGAGGGCAAAGATTTCTGGCTTGCATTTCCACAGAATGCGAAGTATGAGTTCGGACAGACGATCAAACATTACATCGTTGTGACCGCGCTTGAGTCAGCCGAGGTCACAGTGACCGCGCCTGCCATGACTAAGACGGGAAAGAGCTTGGCCCCAGCCATAAAGTTGAAGAAAGGGGAGTCGCATACATTTGACCTTGATACAGCCCTTCAGTGCCTTACTTCAGAGAAGATCGACGATAAAGGAATACTTGTGAGTTCTACGGGTCAGATCACCGTCATTGCGTCCTCGACACGCAAGGCGAGTAATGATTCGTATCGTATCATGCCTGCTCCAGCTCTTGGAAAAGAGTATATGGTTATCGGATATGATGCACCAGCCACAGACCCATCCTTCACGTCGCAGTTCAATGTGATAGCAACAGAGAACAACACGAAGGTTACGATCCATTTACCGTCGTCGACGAAGTCTGGCCGCAAACGGTGTGAGA
>JBKJTP010000054.1:0-6091 GCA_046590195.1 Kapaibacterium sp. (SeqCode)
TCATCAAGCTCTAGGGTTGCAAGCTCTAGACCTTGCAACCCTAGTTCTCTTTCTTGCTCAAGTTCAGAGCATCTTCCTAGCTTAAGTTTTTCGCCCCTTTAACATGCCAAAACTGCGTCAGGATCTTTCGGAAAGCGTTGCGATAGCAATGCAGGCGCTCCGTTCGAACAAGCTTCGTACGGGCCTGACGATGCTCGGCATCGTGATCGGTATCGCAACGATCACGATCATGACCGCTTTCATCAACGGCATCGAGGACATGTTCCATGAGACGACAAGCTTCATGGGCAGCGATGTCTATTATGTCGATCGTTGGTCATGGGGTGGCGATGAGGATTGGACGAGCCAGCGCAATCGTCCGCGCATCGACAAAGAGCATGCATTGATACTCGAGCAGCGCCTCACAACCGCGAAGGCGATCAGCGTAAGCGCAGACGAATGGAATTCGATCGCGAAATACAAGAACAACGAGGTCAAGCAGATGACCGCCGTTGGAGTCGATGGCAAGGCAACAGAGACTGGGCAGATCAACATCTCTGAAGGCCGATTCCTGTCAGTGTCGGAATTGATGGGCGCGTCACCTGTATGCGTGATCGGTGCTGAGATCAAGGAGAATCTCTTCCCATACGAGTCAGCACTTGGTAAAATTATCCGAGTTGGTGGATATCCGCTTGAGGTCGTTGGCGTTGCAAAGAAGGTTGGTGGGCTCTTCGGAGTCTTCACCGTTGATAAGCAGGCGATCATGCCGCTCCGGACACTCTTTAGTGCGTTCGGAAATCCGCAGCGCTCTGTAACGATTGCGATACGCGCAGCTTCGCCACAAACAAAGCTTGATACAAAGGCGGAGATCGAATTCCACTATCGCCAGATACGTGGTCTAAAGCCGGGGCAAAAAGCAAACTTCGGTCTCAATACACAGGACCAATTCGACGCGCAGTTCGATGCTCTCACGGGCACGCTAAACGCTGTGGGACTGATGATCACAGGACTCTCGCTACTCGTTGGCGGTATCGGTATCATGAACATCATGTTCGTGACCGTGAAAGAACGGACGAAGGAGATTGGCATCCGCAAGGCCATCGGTGCAAAGCGCCGATCGATCTTGTCGCAGTTCCTCGCTGAGGCTTCGATGATCGCACTCGTTGCAGGTATGTTCGCGGTCGCCTTTTCATTCCTGCTTTCGGTTACGTTGAACAACACTCTGATGAAGGATGCCAGTATCCAGCTTGGCTTCCCGATCGAGACTGCGATCATGGGTCTTGTCATCTCGATCATTGTGGGTTTGGTCAGTGGTATTCTGCCTGCGTTCAAGGCGAGCCGCTTGAGTCCTGTTGATGCCCTCCGTTACGAATAATTATTAGAGCGCAATGCATATCGGTGAAAATGTAAGGATGGCATTTAGCTCGCTCAGGACGAACAAGCTCCGTTCGATCCTGACGATGATCGGAATCGTGGTCGGAGTGTTCTCGATCATCGGCGTGATGACCGCGCTCGGTGTGCTGCAAAACAGCATCAATAGCTCGCTCTCGCAGCTTGGATCTGAGACGTTCACGGTCCGCAAGTTTCCAACCATCCAGACCGGAGAGATGGACTGGATGAAGTACATGCATCGCAAGGAGATCACGTACGAGGATATCAAGTATGTCCGCGAGTTCGCGCAGGCACCAATGGCCGTGAGCGCCGAGCACATGATCGCGCCGCTCGTTGTCGCGTATGGCAATGAGAAGTCAGATCCACAGTTCCAGCTTCAAGGCTCTGACGATCACTACACGCTCAATCACAACTTCACGATCAAAACGGGACGCATGCTCTCGTTTGATGATGTCGAGTATGCACGCGATGTTGTGGTACTTGGCGAGGATGTCGTCAATCGCGTATTCAAGACCGAGAAGGACCCGATCGGCAAGATGGTACGCTTGAACAGCCGACCATACACAGTCATAGGTACGTTCGAATCGAAGGGTGGAGGCGCAGGACAGTCGCAAGATGCTTTTGCGCTTGTTCCGATCACGAATCTAGTTAAGTATCATTCGGATCGCGACCTTATTTCGCTCACGCTGACCGTGCGTGCTAAGTCACAAGAGACCCTTGAAGCCACAAAAGACGAGATCATTGGTTTGATGCGGACTGTGCGTGGAGTGAAGCCAGGTGGCGATAATGATTTTGAGGTCGAGACGAACACGTCTCTCACCGCCCAGTTCGCAGATCTCTCTAAGTATGTGTTTTTCGCCGGCTTCGGCATCAGCGCAATCGCGCTTATCGCTGCATCGATCGGCATCATGAACATCATGCTCGTCTCCGTGACAGAGCGCACGAAAGAGATCGGCATCCGCAAGGCGCTCGGCGCACGCAAATCTGATATCACCGGGCAATTCCTCATGGAGGCTGTCGTGCTTTGCGAGATCGGTGGGATCGTGGGCATCGGTATCGGCATTGCCTTTGGCAATATCGTAGCGCTGATCATGAGCGCGCCCGTCTATATTCCTTATGACTGGATCGCAATCGGCCTGCTCGTTTGCTCCGCGGTCGGTATCATCTTCGGGATGTACCCAGCAGTAAAGGCCGCCCGCATGCACCCGATCGACGCGCTGCGCTTCGAATAACCTCGTCCGGTCCCATACTCAGCGAATACAATCTCGCACTTTTGGCGTTAGACCCCTGACGCAAAACTCGCTGTGACAAAATCTTCGTTTTATACGCGACCGCTGTTTCTCGCGGCCATCTCCGGCATTCTCTATGGGCTGGCATTTCCTCCGACGGGCATCGTCGGGGGCTTTCTCGCTTTCTTTTGCCTGGTGCCACTCTTGATCTCGATCGAGACTTCTACGCGACTGAAGGACACATTCAAGCGCGGATTTCTCGCGATGTTCCTCCTCGGACTCATCTCGAACTACTGGGTCGGTGGTTGGGGTGGTATTGGCAACGTAGATCCATTTCTCATGATGGGCGGGATCATCCTCGCGTTGGTGCATCCGTTCTTCCTTGTCATCCCCGTGCTGCTCTATGATGTCATCAGAAGGAAGTATGGTGTTAAGCCTGCGCTTTATGCGCTGCCAGTGCTGTGGGTTGGCTTCGAGTTTTGGCATGCCATCGGCGATCTCTCGTATCCGTGGCTGAATCTCTACAACACACAGACTTACAACACGGCGTTCATTCAGTTCATCGAGTTCACAGGCTCGTATGGACTCTCGTTTCTCCTCGTCGCGATCAACGTGCTGATCTATGCACTCCTGCGTTCGAGAGCGACGTCAACAGATCTTGCCGCGCTGGTCCCGTCGAAACGTGGTAGAGTGATGGCTGTTGCGACGCTGTTATCAGCGTTCGTCTTTCCCTATTGCTTCGGTGCCTTTATGTTTACCGAAACCGAAGAAGCGAGCGGTGATCTTCGCATCACCATCATCCAGCCGAACATCAATCCATGGGATAAATGGTCGCAGAGTGTGGATGCCGTGATGGATACCAATTACAATGCAACGATCGAAGCCTTACGGACCGGCGATCACGAAGTGAAGGGGCAGCGCACCGAACTACTCCTCTGGCCTGAGACCGCGATCCCGTTCTACGTCACGCAGCCGAGAAATGGCGAGCATCTCGTGAAACTCTACTCCTTCCTCGATTACACGAGGATGGCGATGCTCACGGGCTTTCCGATGATCGAGGAGTATCAGGATGTGAAGACAGCTCCGAATGATGCCAAGCCAGTGAAAGGATCGAGCGCGGCGTACCGGAATTACAACGCTTCGATGGTGATCTACAGAGATCCGGATGGATACAAGCAGGAGCATTACTACAAACAGAAGCTTGTGCCGCTGGGCGAGAAGGTGCCGTTCGTAGATATTATCCCTATCCTCGGCGATTTCATTAAGTGGCAGGTTGGTATCGGAAGTTGGAATACTGGCCAGGGCCGCAACTTGCAGGAGCTGCCAATGCGCGCTGTTGATAGCACCGCGAGCACCCAGGACACTGCGAAGCTCTGGACGATGATCTGTTATGAATCGGTCTATCCTTCGTTCGTTCGTGAGTTCGTAAAGGGTGGAGCAGAGTTGCTTTTCGTCATCACGAATGACGGATGGTACGGCAAGAGCTCCGGTCCACATCAGCACAATCAATTCGCATTGCTGCGCGCAGTAGAAAATCGCCGATGGATCGCGCGCTCTGCCAACACCGGCATCTCGTGCGTCATTGACGACAAGGGCCGCATACTGCAAGAGACCGATCTCTTCGTACGTGCCTCGATCTCGCAGAACTTCCCATTGCTTAACCGTCAAACGTTCTACACGCGCTTCGGCGACTGGCTCGCGATTCCGTGCATGTGGATCACCGGCGGCTTCGCCCTCTTCTCGGTCGTGCAATACTATCGCACCCGACCGAAGAAGGTGAAGAAAGCGAGCGTATAATTCAGAACTCAGAACTCAGCATTCAGAACTCCCCAAGACCTTGCTCCTTTCCGTCGAGAACCTCAGTAAAGATTTCCGTTTCAAGCCGCTCTTTGAAGGCGCGAGCTTTAATATTGGCTGGACCGATCGCGTCGGCCTCATCGGAGTTAATGGCTCCGGCAAGACGACCTTGCTCCGCATTCTCGCTGGTGAAGAGACGCAGGATGCCGGCAAGGTGATACTCGCCGATGGCAAGATCGTTGGCTATCTGCCGCAGAATCCGGTATTCGATCCGGAAGAGTCGGTGCTCGACGCGCTCTTCTCGAAGAGCGGCGACGTGATGCAACTCATTCACGATTATGAGGCGATCTGCGAACAGGTGACGCATGATAGCGATCCGAAGCTCATCACGAAGATGAGCGAGCTTTCGCAGAAGATCGATGCAGCAGGTGCCTGGGAGCTTGAGACAAAGGCAAAGGTGATCCTCTCGAAGCTTGGCATCACCGAGCTTGAAGCAAAAGTTGGCGAGCTCTCCGGCGGACAACGGAAGCGCATCGCGCTAGCACACGCGCTGATCGTCAATCCCGACTTGCTCATACTGGACGAGCCCACTAACCATCTCGACGCTGAGACGATCGAGTGGCTCGAAGAATATCTCTCGCGGTATGCGGGCGGATTGTTGCTCGTGACGCACGATCGTTACTTCCTCGATCGCGTCACGAATCGGATCCTCGAAGTTGATCGCAATGACATCCGGACCTACGACGGTAACTACGTCTATTATCTCGAAGCCAAGGCTGCAGAAGAAGAGCGTCTCGCAACAGAAGAGCACAAGCGCAAGCAGCTTGTAAAGCAGGAGCTTGCATGGCTACGTCGCGGTGCTAAGGCGCGAACGACCAAGCAGAAGGCTCGCATCGATCGTGCGGATGAATTGATCAACGCACCGAGGGCACAGCAGAAACAGGAGCTTGAGATCGCCGTTGCTGGCCGTAGACTGGGCACGAAGACGATCGAGTTCGAGGATGTTTCGAAGGCTTATGATGATAAGCAGCTAGTCAAGGACTTCAGCTATGTACTAACTCGCGGTGAATCTGTTGGTATCATTGGTCCAAATGGTGCTGGCAAAACCACACTGCTTGATCTTATCACCGGACGCGTGCAGCCCGATTCCGGCAAAGTAGAGGTCGGACAGACTGTCGTCATCGGTTATTACGATCAGGAGAGTCGCACGCTGAATGACGATCAACGCGTGATCGATTACGTCCGCGAGGCCGGAGATCATGTCATGACCTCGGATGGCAACACGATCACTGCTGGCCAGATGCTCGAGCGCTTCCTCTTTCCGCCGGTGATGCAGTTCGCGAACATAGGCAAGCTTTCAGGCGGCGAGCGCCGCAGACTCTATCTGCTTCGCATCCTCATGGGTGCACCGAACGTGCTCTTACTCGATGAGCCGACGAACGATCTCGATATCCCGACGCTCGTTGCGCTCGAAGATTATCTCGACCACTTCAACGGCGTCGTCATCGCAGTGAGCCACGATCGCTATTTCCTTGACCGTGTTGTCGATCACGTCTTCCGCTTCGAAGGCGGCGGACACATCCGAGAATATCCCGGCAATTACAGCGCCTTCCTTGAGATACGTGATCGAGAGGAGAAAGAGGAACGCCAAGCACTCGAAGCAGCGAAGAAGAAGCCTGTGATAGCAAAGGCTC
>JBKJTP010000146.1:0-18022 GCA_046590195.1 Kapaibacterium sp. (SeqCode)
GGTAACGATCAACGTACTTGACGTCACCGGCAAGACGGTAGCAACAGTCACCAGCCGTAACTACGGTACTGGTAACTGGAGCGAGAGCATCACCGCTGAACTCGCAAACGGCTCCTACGTCTACGAGATGACCGCTCTGACCGCTTCAGGACAGACGATCAAGCTCGCGAGAAAGATGACCGTCAATAAGTAAAACTCTGGGTAAGGCAACTTACCCTAAGGACCAGACTTAAACAGCCCCGGGAGCGATCCCGGGGCTGTTCTATTTTAAAAGCCCGAACTGGGTAGAATGACTTGGCACTCACATATCCGGAGTGCTGAAACTACCCCAAAGGACATTACTGTTTGCGGATTGGTCTTCTAAATCACCCATGGGCAAGCTACACAAGAGTTCTACTCCGTTGATCCATACCCCGTCACTCGTGACTGGGTCACTCGCGGCTGGGCAGGACCCGCTTAGCGATCGCCAGCGGGAGATCCTGCGGCTGATCATCCAGCAATACGTCCTGACCGCCAATCCGGTCGGCTCGCGGAATCTGGCCAGGATCAGCTCACTCGGCCTGAGCGATGCCTCGACGCGCAACATTATGTCGGACCTTGAATTTCTCGGATTCATCGATCATCCGCACACCAGCGCTGGTCGAATGCCGACAGATAAGGGCTACCGGGTGTACGTGAACGAGTTGATGGCTCTCGAGAAGCTTAGCGAAGCCGAACGCAAGGCAGTATCGCGCTCACTTATTGATGCACTCTCGGCCGAAGATGTCATCAAGGAATCGACAGAGATCTTAGCGAAGCTTTCAAAGCAGCTCTCGCTTGTGCTGCTGCCGGCCCTTGAAGAAGGGATGCTCGAGCGAGTAGAGATCGTACCGCTTGCGAGCAATCGCGTATTGATCGTACTGATAACATCGAGTGGTCGTGTAAGGACGGTCACCCTCGAAACAGATACGCAGATCGATCATACGAAGATCGACGAATTGCGATCGATCCTTAACGAGAGATTATCGGGACGATCGTTCAAAGAGATACGTGCAACGTTCACCGAGCGTGTGCAGGATCTGCCGCAGCATGCGAAGGATGTTCTCCGCGTATTCCTCGATTCGCCAGAGCGGTTATTCGAGGACAATGATAGAGTAAAACTCAGCGGTGCAAAGCACATCTTTTCTCAGCCAGAATTTCAGAAGAAGAATATCATCAGCGATGATGAATTCCAGAGCATCATTGAGTTGCTGGACAATGAAGACGTGGTGATCCACGTGCTCGAGCGCGGAAAGGGCGCAGTAGCTGCAACAGAATCGGTTGCCATCCGTATTGGCAGTGAACTTGAAGACGAGAAGATGACCAATTACAGCGTCATCTCGACCAGGTACAAGATCGGCGATCAACAAGGTGTGATCGGCCTGATCGGTCCGAAGCGAATGAATTATGCACGCATGGCACCGCTCGTCGAGTATGTTGCCCGTGCCATGACCAACGCTCTCACATCAAAATGAAACGGTGGAAGTTTATGAGTAAGGAAGAGACCCTTAACGATCAAGCAGATAATTATAACGAAGAGTCCGACGAGACAACATCATCGGTTGGTGATCGCATCGTCGAACTCGAACGAGAGTTGCAGGAAGCAAAGGAGCAATCGCTTCGTCGCACGGCAGAGATGGACAACATGCGCAGACGCTTCAATCAGGAACGTGAGGTCCTGATCTTCGAAGGCAACAAGCGCTTGCTGACCGAGATGCTTTCAGTTGTCGATGATCTTGAGCGCACACTCCAGCATTCAGAGAAGGGCAAACTGACGGAGGGCGTCGAGCTTGTCTACCGCAACTTCCTCAAGGTGATGGATCGATATGGTGTGAAGCCGATGGAAGTTGTTGGAAAGACATTCGATGTGCATGCGCACGATGCGTTGATGGAAGAGGTGAGCACAGACGTGGAGCCAGGGATTGTAATAAAGGAGATCCAAAAGGGATACATGCTCAATGATGCCGTGCTGCGTCATGCGAAGGTCATCGTGTCCAAAGCGCCAGACGCATAAGAGAACCAGGTAAGCAGATCGGTAACGAACAAGATAGGAATGGCGACGCAGAGAGATTATTATGAAGTGCTGTTGGTAGAAAAAGCAGCAACAGGTGAGGAGATCAAGAAGGCCTACCGTAAGCTGGCGATGCAGTATCATCCGGATCGTAACCCAGGTGATGCGCAGGCTGAAGAGAACTTTAAGGAAGCAGCCGAAGCATACGAAGTATTAAGCGACGAGAACAAACGTGCTCGCTACGATCGCTTCGGGCATCAGGGCGTCAAGAACGATCATCACAATTACACAAACGTCAACGATATCTTCTCGCAGTTTGGCGATATCTTTGGCGGCGGCGGCGGAGGTGGAAGCATCTTCGATCAGTTCTTCGGTGGTGGTTTTGCGCAGCAGCGCTCACCAAATGGTGCGGAGCGCGGATCGGACATTCAGATCAAGATCGGCCTCACTCTCGAAGAGATCGCAACAGGTGTAGAGAAGACCGTGAAGGTCAAGCATCTGAAAACGTGTGGTACCTGTAACGGAAGCGGCGCAAAGGATTCGACGGCTGTCGAGACCTGTAAGACGTGCTCAGGGCTTGGACAAGTTCGGCAGGTGCGCTCGATGGGCTTTGGACAATTCGTCAATGTTGCAGCATGCCCGACGTGTCATGGTGAAGGCCGCATCGTAAAGGATAAGTGCAGCCCATGCCGAGGCGAGGGCCGTGTGCAGCAAGAGGATACGCTGAAGGTGAAGATGCCGGCTGGTGTCAGCGACGGCAATTACCTGACCCTCAGCGGGCAGGGCAACGCCGGCAAGCGCGGTGGCCCATCGGGCGATTGCTTTGTGGTCGTTGAAGAGGAAGAGCACGATATCTTCCTTCGTGATGGCGATGATGTCGTGCTCGATCTGGAGGTCACATTCCCGCAAGCTGCGCTGGGTTCGGAGATCGAGGTGCCGACGCTCATAGGCGCATCGCTGCTCAAGGTTCAGGCAGGCACGCAGTCGGGTACATTGCTCCGGATGCGGGATAAGGGCATCCAGCATCTCAACCGTAGCGGCAAGGGCGATCAGATCGTCCGTGTGCAGGTCGTAACGCCAACCAAGCTCAACAAGCAGGAGAAGGCGCTATTGCAAGATCTCGCAGGCCAGGATCACTTTAAGGCTGCGGGCTCGACCAATGCAGAGCGCGAGTCGGTTGAATCCGAAGGAGGCGTCCTCGACAATCTGAAGAGCATCTTCAGCTAAGCCCGATTCGGGTAGCAACAGAGGTAGCTCAACAGAGGTAGCTCAGCAGAAAAATATCTAACCTTCGTCCCTCCGGGGCGAAGGTTTTTTATTTTTGAAGAGATTTCTTGGTGACCACTGGAAGCAATACGCAAAATATATAGCAGGATCAGACAGGGCTTGGCGCAAATGTATTCGCCGAAGGAGTTGCGCGCACTCTTGATCTTCCTGGCGCTAGGTCTGCTCGGTCTGCTATCTCGGCTGGTACAATCGCCGGAGAATCATGAGATCGCATTCTTAAGTGATCCGAAATATCTTGTTGATGCGCGAGGCCGCGATTCGCTCTTTGCCGTGCTTGCAAGGCGAAAGCAGATCCAGGACAGCTTTCACTTTTACGCGCCCGACACGACGGATAGCAAGCCCAGGACGAGAGGCTACGGAGCGACTAGCAAGACCGCCGGGCTCGCTCAGGCCTCCATCTCACTGAACAAAGCATCTGCTGATGACCTCATGAAACTCCCTTCTGTTGGCGAAGCAACGGCCAGTCTGATCATGGAATACCGCAAAGAGCGCGGAAAATTTCGGACTCTCACGGAGATCATGAATGTTAGAGGTATCGGCCCCAAGAAATTTGAACGCATGAAGCCATACCTCAGACTCGATTGATGAAGGATCTCACTGTTGTAAGTTTACAGAATGGGATCCTTCTCGGCCTGCGATTCAGAGATGATGGCAAGCTCAGGATCATCGGCCTCGTAGGTAGTGAAGCACTCGCTGAAGAGAGCACGAACGTGGTGCACGGTTTTGCACCGACTGACGTAGTGTCCCAGCTTCCGTCTGAGGCCAGTCTCAATGGATCAGAGATCACGCGAGAGCGCGCAATCCATATGGTTGATGATGATCGATGGGTCTCGGAACAGACAGGGCCTTTCCTCCTGCATCAAAACCGGCCGAATTTGCGTTGTAGCACGGTCAGCCCACTCACGGCACTTGCTGCATTGCAGCTCAGTGTCGGAGATGGGATCAGTTATCTATCGAAGCAAAGAGAGATTTTCTTGAACCAGGGTTCGATCGAAATATCAACTGTGTTTGCTGCCGATCGCCGCTCAGGCTTTTTGTGTGGACCAGATGCAGCACTCCATGCAGATGCTCACAAGCGCTTGCTCGGCTTTAGCGACATGAAGATCGAACTCGAAAATGCTCTCCGCTCAGAACTTCAGGGACTGGGCCATCTTTTTGCACTCACCGTTGGAGCCGCAATGCATCTCGTGAATACCGCGGATCTCCATCACACACTAAATAACTCATGAGGATCATCGCTGGAGAGTTGCGAAGCCGCCGGTTGAATACGCCGGATAACGACAAGACGCGACCAACAACCGATCGCTCCCGCGAATCGCTATTTAATGTGCTCGATAATTTGCTCGAGATCGAAAACGCTCGCGTGCTCGATCTCTTCGCTGGATGCGGTGCTGTAGCGTTCGAAGCATTGAGCAGAGGCGCCAAGGAAGCTGTGCTTGTCGAGAAGGACCGTCATGCGCTTGAAGCGATCCGCCGCAACATCGACGATCTTGAGTTGAAGGATCAGGTGCGAGTGGTCTCAAAGGATGCCTACGCGTCGATCGCATTGCTCAACGGAGATTTTGATTTCATTTTCGCAGACGCGCCATACCGCGATCTGAAGTCGATGAAGGAGTTGCCGGGTCTGCTCCTGACCAGCTCGCTGCTCCGGCCCAATGCCATCATGGTGATCGAGCATAGCGTCCATAACAAGATGGAGTTGCCCGAAGAAGCGGAGCTGATCAAGACGTTGACTGTTGGCGATGCTGCGTTCACCATCTTCACAAAGGCTGGCGGCAACGGCGAGAAGGCTGGCACGAAGGCCGTAGAATGAGCGCCCATCGGATCGCGATCTATCCAGGCACGTTCGATCCGATCACGTTCGGCCACATTGATATCATTGGCCGTGCCTCTGATCTCTTCGATGAGGTGATCGTTGCACTCGCGAAAAATAGCCAGAAGTCGCCACTGTTGACCGACGAAGAGCGATATAAGCTCGTGCAGCAGTCCATTCAAGAATGTTTTCCAGTAAAGCAAAATATCAAGGTTGATGCGTTCGACGGTTTGCTTGTCAATTATGCCGAGGCCAAAGGTGCTATCGCGATCGTGCGAGGTATTCGAGTCTTAAGCGACTTCGATTACGAATTCAGGATGGCGCTCATGAATCGCAAGTTGAAGGAAGAGATCAGTACGGTGTTCCTCATGCCGCACGAGAAGTACACGTATCTTCATTCGTCGCTCGTTCGCGAGCTCGCGCGTTACGGCGAGAACATAGAGAATTTCGTACCCAAAGCAGTCGCAGAAGCGATCACGGAAAAATTCGCAAAGTAAACTAGTAGATCTATGGCGGTTTCATCCTTAGATGACATGGTGCTCAAGAGCGATAGTCGCAAGCACGTTATAGCAAACAGGATGGATAGCGTCACAGAAGCTGCTACCCTCAGGATCGCCGAACGCGCACGAGAGCTACGGGAGTCAGGTCGATCCATCGTGAGTCTTTCTACCGGGGAGCCAAATTTCCCAACGCCGCAACACATCAAGGATGCCGCGGTCCGCGCATTAGCAAACGATCAAACTCGCTACACGCCTGCGGAAGGTATGAAGCAACTGCGCGAGATCGTTGCGGAGAAATTCAGCCGAGACAATAATATTGATACGAGCTGGGATCGTATACAGATCTCAAGCGGCGGCAAGCATGCGCTCTCGAACGCGATCTCCGTGCTTGTGCAGCAAGGCGATGAGGTTGTCATCCCATCGCCGTACTGGGTCAGCTATCCCGCGATGGTAGCAATAGCTGAAGGAACGTCGATCTATGTAGAGACCAGGTTCGAGAATGACTGGCTGATGCAGCCTGAGGATCTCGATCGTGCGATCACTGACAAGACGCGAGTTCTTATACTCAACACTCCTGTGAATCCGACGAGCGCGATGTACTCCGAGGAGCAGTTGCGTGCGTTGGCGGAAGTTATTGAGCGACGGAACATCTATGTCGTCGTCGATGAGCTTTATGAAAAGCTCGTCTACGATGGTAGAAAACATTTTTCGATCGGGGCGATCGAGTCCATCGCGGATCAAGTCATAACCGTCAATGGACTCAGCAAGGCGTATGCGATGACAGGCTGGCGCTGCGGCTATGCAACGGGCCCGAAACAGATCATCGATGCAATGAACCGGCTGCAAAGTCAGGCCGTCTCGCATCCATCGAGCATTACGCAGTGCGCAGCGATCGAAGCGATAACAGCATCGCAAGCGACAGTAGAAGAAATGCGAGCCGCCTTCGAGCGTCGTCGCGATCTTGTGGTTGCGCTGATGTCGGATATCCCTGGCATTCGCTTCCTGAAGCCGAAGGGTGCGTTCTACATCTTCTTTGACATCTCGAGCTTCATCGGCAAGTCGACCGCGAAAGGTGTTCGCATTAATTCTGCCGAAGAGATCTGTCTCGGTCTGTTAAATGATCATGGCATTGGACTCGTGCCTGGCAATGCGTTTGGCAAGGATGACGCGATCCGTCTCTCGTTTGCCGCGTCCGAGCAAGATATCGAGGAAGGTGTAAAGCGTATCCGTCAAGGACTTGCCGAGATCAAGTAACACCAGTACACCGACCTAGTGGAAGCACCGCGCATTAATCAGAAGAGCCCACTTTTGCTCAATCCGGAGCAAGCGGTGAAGGTGCTCACGATATTCATTGAGCGCGAACTGCACCGCACAGGGCTCAAGAAGGCAGTCATTGGCCTTTCCGGTGGAGTCGATAGTGCACTCTCAACCTATCTCACTGCTAAGGCCATCGGCGCAGAGAATCTGCATGTTGTGATGATGCCTTACAAGACATCATCAGCGGATAGTTTGGGGCATGCCCGACTGATCGTTGACGATCTGAAGCTGTCGCATGAAGTCGTTGAGATCACGGGAATGGCAGATGCGCTGTTCGCGGCCTCACCAGATATCGATCGGATGCGAAAGGGTAACATCATGGCGCGCTGCCGCATGATCACGCTTTACGATCGATCGCAGTTGCTGAATGGTCTTGTGATCGGCACATCGAACAAGACAGAAAGTTTGCTCGGGTACACGACGCTCTATGGCGATAACGCCAGCGCGATCAATCCACTTGGCGATCTTTACAAGACGCAGGTCTGGCAGCTCTCGGAGTATATCGGCATCCCAAAGGAGATCGTAAGCAAGCCACCTAGCGCAGATCTTTGGGAAGGCCAGACCGACGAAGCTGAGATGGGCCTCACGTATCGCGAGGTCGATGAGATTCTCTTCCACGTGATCGACGTCCGTGAAGAGGATGAGCAACTAGTCAAAAGAGGATTCTCCCCCGAATTCATCGCGAAGATCCGCCAGAAGATCGTCCGTACCCAATTCAAACGCCGCCCACCGTTAATTGCCAAGATCTCCAATCGGACGATCAACGTCGATTTCCGCTACCCTCGCGACTGGGGGAGTTAGGGTAATTAGGAAATATGAATTGGGGAGACGAGGAAAATCCTATCGTCAAGTAGAGCTATGCATCTGCCGCTCAGGACCGTTACGCTCATCAAGCATCACGTTAGCGCAAGCCAAGGAATAGGTCCTTCAAAGCCAATTCTGCGCCGTAGGACTTAAACCGGGCGTGCGTCGATCAAATTCGCTAAGAGACTTCATCTCCAAAATGGCTATTGCATGCAACGTGGCAAGGGAGACGCACTACTCGGTCCGGCTATTAATAGATTGGATGAAGCTGCGTCTCGCTAATTCACATTGACCGAAGTGTTTGAAATATGCATGATGCTCACCGAGAGTCTGAAACAGAAAGTCAATGGCTCCGTTTATCGCTATGCTTTCCCAGCGCAACTGAAGATTTGGGTATCCCAATTTCTTTAGAGTCTCGTCTAACAATTAAAGTGAAATGCAAAAGAAAGTTTTAGCTATTGGTCTTTTCGTAATATTTACAATTGCTGCTCTCCCAATTAAGGCGCAATTTTCTGATACGGATAGCACTTACAGAAAGTATTTCGTAGGTAGCACTTTGTTCTTATTGGGAAATTTAGATAAGGTAAACCCACCCGGCTTCGCTCAACTTAACTTCGGGTATCGTATTACGGCAAAAGATGTACTTTCTCTTGAGCTAATTACTTGGAAACATGCTTGGCCACTTGGTATCAACCCTTTTTATAATGAGGCATACGGAACACCCGAAGAGAAATATCCTGGACCTATAAGAGAGTATGGTTTTGGCCTTGCTTATCAAAGATATTTTTGGGAAGGTCTCTACGCGGCGATACACGTAGCGCCTATGTGGCAAACATTCAAGAATGAAAATGGTAGTAAGGTTGGTGATGGGTTCATTATATTCAACACCTATCGAGTTGGCTATCACATTGATCTTTTTAGGGATAGGCTATTTATAGAACCTTCTCTTGGTGTTGCTGGCCGTCCTTATTACACAGAAATGCCTAACGGTTTTAAGGAAAAGGATGACAAGTGGCCAAAATGGACACCTGAACCAGGGCTGCATTTTGGGTTCAATTTTTAGTTAATCCTGTCTGAATGTACAGCAAACGGCACAAAATGCATTAGAAGACACCAGCGGAAGTTTGAAAATAGCGCCCGGGCGCTTTTCTGTGTAGAATGGCGTTTACTATATCCTGTTGTTTTAGGAGGATGGCAGGTTTTCTGATGATCGGTCATCAATTGTCCTCCGATTGCCGGGGCCCCGGTGTGTGCATTTTAGAGCCTATCGCTCATAGATGCACAATGTCTAGGGTACAAGAATACAAAGAATTCGAGCCGGCTCTAAGAATTTCAAACTCTCTGACACTGTGGCCAAGACGACCAAGACGCGTACAAGAAGGCGGACCAAATACATTACTGGTCTTATGCTATGCGGGGATTGCACCCGTACAGCTCGTAAGGAGATCGTAGGTGAGGCGAAGCATCAGCATAGCCATGAAGGACAGCTAGGCGAGCAGGTCGATGGTGAAGAGCCAAGAAATGAGAACCTCTGGGTTCGCTGCACCAAGTGCCACAACACGATGCTCGTGAACCTCGCAGCGATGCTCGAGGAGAAGCCTAAGACCCACACCAACCTCTCGGCTTCAGAATGTACCCCGTATGAGCCTACCCGCATCTTTGCGATCGGCGAGGCTATCTATCACAAGGATTGGGACGATATCGGCACTGTGATCGGCAAGGAAGTCACGGGCAGCGGTCGACATGCGGTCATCGTTAGCTTCGATAAGTCGGGCGAGCGCAAGCTTCTCGAGAACTTCAAAGTTGAGGATTGAGCCTATTCGTAAGATAAGGTTTTTGGTAAGAGGGCACAGGCCCTCTTCCGTTTTCTGGGAAAGTCAATCGTTGATTTATAAGGACTTACGAGTCCCAAACGTGACATCCAGCCATTTGGCTTAGCCGATAGATGTGGCTAACCTTTCCGACTGAACTTTCCCCCGAGGTGCGAGGTTAGCCTCGTCCACGAACTCAGGTCCAGGGCATTTCACCATCCCGCCTCTGGGCTAATCTGAACGCAAAGGAGGTTGAATTAAGCTGTGGTAGGTATTATTGTCCAAGACAACGAACCGATAGATCGCGCACTGCGCCGCTTCAAGAAGAAGTATGAGCGCGCCGGTATTCTTAAGGAATTCCGTAAGCGTACTTTTTTTGAGAAGCCATCTGTAGCAGGCAAGCTCATGAAGCAACGTGCCGCACGCCGACAGCATCGTATTCAGGAAGACGCAGCATAGTCTCGCAAGAGCCGTCTCGTCTTTTCTCCGAACTCGATTTATAGACCCCTGCATTTATGCGGGGGTCTTTTTTTACGAGTTTTTTGTCCGGAGTAGTGCGTAGTATTGCGTATCGATTGGGCTTCCGAAAGAGCTTTTTCTCAGAATATTAGACAAGAATTCTGTATCCTTTGACTTTCGAGAGTGTCAGTTATTCGTCTATTGTATCGTCCCTCATTAGACTTTTCTGGTCATACTCACACTAGGCGATCTCTTTTGAGGCCGAATCTCCCCGATCGATCTTTCTCTCCCGTCTAGATAAGCGTGCTTAAGCTCCGTGGTTGGAGCCAAAGCGTGCTACTCGTTCAATTATACTTCTACAATCATGAGACAACTGCAACAGCTTAGATGGCTGCGACTCTGTTTGGTCGCGGTCGTGCTTCTTATGTCCTCAACTCTGAGGGCACAAACGAATACGATCTTCGAGGAGAAATTCGAAAGCGAAAAGAACTTCCCGCCTGAGGGCTGGGTGTGGGGCGGAGAGGGACCGTCCTGGTTCTGGACCTCCCAAGGCGCGGGGGAGGAAAACGGATCAGCCGTTATTAATCTGATGGATCATCAGACGGATTTCATTCGCACCCCGACTATTGATGTATCCATGTATAAGGAAGGCGAGGTTACACTCGAATTCGATTACTGGATGCAGAGCAATGAGTCGCATCGTGAGACTGGACTCAATGATTGGCTTTACGTAACAGTCGGTGAAGGCAAGAAGCAAGTTCTGATCCTCGAACGGGGTACCGGCAAGCACTTCACGTACGAGGCAAAAGGCACCTATGATGGTGTCACCTCTGAGAAGGATCATTGGGGACATATCAGCATGACGCTTCCAGCCGAAGTGCTGAGCTCAGAACTCCAACTGAATTTCTCGGGTGGATTCGATGAAGAGCCTCTGTCAAACATTGCGATCGACAACATCGCGATCACAGTGCCAAAGCCGATCAAGAGCTACACCTACTCACCAAAGAATATCGCTTTCGGCAACATCGAAGTTGGATTCTTCTCTGACGTTACATACGTAACTCTTAAGAATCCGAATTCGGATGACATGAGGGTTTCGGATTTCCGATTTGCGGGCTCATTCCCTCAGTACTTCGAGATCGTCGAAGGTGCTGACTTTATTCCTGGTGGGAGCGAGGAGAAGCCAGGTCAAGCACTCATTGGCATTCGCTATAACCCGCGCACGTTTGGCGATCACAGCGCAAATCTCTATTTCTGGGCTGATGCGGACGTCGATCCAGAGGGTGTCGTCGCCTTGACAGGTCGTGGTGCCTTGCCCGAGATCTCAACGAACGGCGCAAAGAACCTCTTCTCGCGCACTCGCACGCAACTTGGTGCTTATCGTGACACATCGTTCGTAGTCACTCACAGTTCGACTCTTGGCAAGCTCCGTATCTCTAGCGGTAGCTACATCGATGGCGAGTATGCTTCGCAGTACGAGATCGTCCGACTTCCTTCTGCAGCCATTGAGCCTGGGGTGAGCGACACGATCACTGTTCGCTATATGCCGAACATCGAAGGTGCGCGTTGGGCGAACCTCGTACTCGTTAGCAACGCCGGAAATGGGACGCAGCGTATCGAACTTCGTGGCGTTGGTATCCTACAGCGATTGACGGTCACGCCAGAAAGCCATACGTTCGATTCGATCGCAATGGGCGAGCAATCGTGCAAGACGTTTACGTTCAGCAATCCCGGCTCAGATACTCTTCGCATCCGGGATCTCTACTTCAGCAGTGCTGACCCTGATTTCTCGTTTCAGAGCATGGACGGTAGGTCGTTCTCGATCGCGCCGTTACAATCGCGCGATATCTCAGTCTGCTTCGCACCACGAAAGATGGGTTCACGCCAGGCAAACCTTCGCGTCTTGACTGACATCCCGGATACCTTCGAAGCGACCAGCCGCGATACGAGCGAGTTCAACATTGCGATCACAGGCACAGGCGTACCATTCGGTGACCTGACCTTCGAGGACAATCTCGTCGATTCGGGCGCAGTCGGCGAAGAATTTTGCACGAGCCACACCATCATGAACGTCGGGCAGTATTCGATCACGGTAACAAGTGCATCGATCGTCGGTCCTGATGCTGCGGAATTCGCATTCCGCAACGCAACATTCCCGATCACGCTCGAGCCAGGTGCCGAGACCACGCTCACGATCTGCACAACACCAGGCGCACGCGGATTACGTCAAGCATCGATCGTTGCTTATACAACGAGCAACTCGCAGAAGGACACAGTAACACTGCCAGTCGATGCATACGGCCAGATCATCTGTGCCGAGCCAAGCGCAGCATCACTCTTTGAGGGTGAGCCTGTATTGATTGGCCAGACCAAGACAATGAGCGTTGTTGTCTCAAATTGTGGCGACATCGCTTCAGTTTATACGGCTGCAGTTATCGGTGAGGGCTATCAGATCGTTGGTGATATGGTCACTGCGATGATACCCGCCGGAGGTACGCACGAGTTCTCAGTGCTGTTCACTCCATCAATTGTGGGTGCGCAGACAGCAACGCTTGCGATCAACGCGCGTGACGTCGCACCGATGAGCATTGCGCTTAATGGTACTGGCGGTGGAGTTACGGCCTCGCACAACAACTTCTCTGTTCCTGAGACAGCTGTAGGCGCAACGCAGGAGTTCTCGGTCACAGTGACGAACAATGGAAACGTCGATTGGACAACAGGCACACCTTCGATCGATGGCGCTGCTTATTCCACGACATCGACAGGCCTGACACTCGCGCCAGGAGCATCTGATGTCATGACGTTCACGTTCGCACCAGCATCGGCAGGTATGCACACCGGAACGGTCACTTTCCCATCGGCTGCCCCAGCAGCAACTCCTTCGTACAGCATTGCGCTTAGCGGAGTTGGAGCAGTAGCTTCGGTTGGTCGTCCGACAGTGATGAATGGCTTCGAACTCGAGCAGAACTATCCGAATCCAGTTCAGCCAAGCACTACCGTTCGATTTATCACACCATACTCGGCTGTGGTTACGATCGCGCTCGTTGACATGACGGGTGAGACGATAAAGACGATCACGTCGGCCTCGTATCCAACTGGTACTCACGCAGTCCAACTCGATGCATCTGAGCTTTCGGCTGGTACCTATTTCTATGTTCTCATGAGTGAGGGTGTAAAGATCGCTCGTCAAATGACGGTCATCAAGTAACCGCTCAGACAAGAAGTGAGCAGAGGCCTCTCGAAAGAGAGGCCTCTGCTTATTTATAGCCGTTTTATTGTATTCCGCTCAGTATTCGGATCGAGAGGGTAAATTTGCACATGCCATTATCGGAAGGACAAGTCGCCTGGGTTACCGGCGGGACAAGCGGGATCGGGTTGGAGATCGCAAGAGCGCTGGTTGCGAGAGGAATACGCGTCGCAGTAACTGGCCGAGACCAGACGAAGCTGGATAGTGCCGCAAATACGCTAGGGGTGCTCGCGCTGCAGTGTGATATGTCGCGGGAGCGAGAAGTTAAAGATACTTATGCCAGGATCGAGTCCGAATTAGGACCTCTGGATATCC
Source organism: Kapaibacterium sp. (SeqCode) (assembly GCA_046590195.1). GTDB lineage: Bacteria > Bacteroidota > Ignavibacteria > Palsa-1295 > Palsa-1295 > JBKJTP01. The sequence continues at coordinate 13,583 of JBKJTP010000146.1, forward strand.
TGGTCAACAATGCCGGAATTTCCCCTTTCACAAAGTTTAGCGAGACCTCCATTGAAGAGTTTGACGAGGTTATCGATATTAACCTCACAGGATATTTCCTCGCCGCGCGAGAGGTCCTGCCATCGATGTACGAGCGGAAACAGGGCGCTATAGTCCAGGTGCTGTCCATTGCTAGCATTAAGGCTTTCGCTGGCGGTGCCGCTTACATTGCCAGCAAATTCGGAGCATTAGGGCTGACCAATTCGTTGCGTGAAGAGGCTCGTAAGCACAACGTAAAGGTAATCGCTATTTTGCCAGGGGCAACCGAGACTCCGTTATGGGGCGCAGAAGAGAGAGAAAAATTTCACGAGCGTATGATGCAGCCGCAGGATATAGCGATCACAGTGATGCAACTGCTCGAGCAGCCTGAGCGCATGCTCACAGAAGAGATCGTGCTTCGGCCGATCGGTGGAGATCTTTAATCTGGTTTTTCAACAGAGATCGATGAGTTACGAGGATTTGGTCGAGGATCACGATACGAAGTTGTACCGCGACGTCAAAAAGACCGACAAAAAAGGCTGGACGCAACATCGTGCAGGTGCGCTGCATGCTCCAACCGGAAGTGAACTGACCTGCAAAGGCTGGTTGCAAGAGGCAGCGCTTCGCATGCTCATGAATAATCTCGATCCAGATGTTGCAGAGCGTCCGGAAGAACTGATCGTATATGGCGGTTCCGGCAAAGCCGCTCGCAACTGGGAGTGCTATGACGCCATCGTCAACGAGCTTCGCGCTCTAGAGAACGACGAGACGCTGCTCGTGCAATCGGGCAAGCCCGTTGGCAGACTTCGTACGCATGTGAACGCGCCACGTGTGATCATCTCGAACTCGCAGCTTGTACCGAATTGGGCGACGTGGGATGAGTTCAGAAGACTCGAAGCACTGGATCTCACGATGTATGGACAGATGACAGCCGGGAGCTGGATCTACATCGGAAGCCAGGGCATCGTGCAGGGTACCTTCGAGACATTTGCCGAGTGTGCCCGTCAACATTTTAATGGTTCACTTGAAGGCCGCACGGTGGTCACAGCAGGCCTTGGCGGTATGGGTGGCGCACAACCGCTTGCAGCGAAGATGGCAGGGGCTGCTTTCATCGGCATCGAAGTAGACGCGTCACGTATCCAAAAGCGACTTGATACAGGCTATTGTGACGTCATGGTGCATGACATGGACGAGGCAATCAAACTAGCGAACGATGCAAAGGCCAAAAAACAAGCTCTGTCGATAGGTCTGGTTGGCAACGCAGCCGAGATTTTGCCGATGATGTTGGATCGTGGCTTTGTCCCTGATGTACTAACAGATCAAACATCAGCCCACGATGTGCTCAATGGCTATTATCCTGCGGGGCTTTCCAAGGAAGACGCGGATAAACTCAGAGGTGATAATCCTGATGAGTACATGAAGCTTGCGCGCCGCTCGATCGTCGATCATGTCAGCGCGATGCTTGAGATGAAGAGGCGCGGCGCGGTCACGTTCGATTACGGCAACAACATTCGCGGCGAAGCGAATGCGAATGGGCTTGAGAATGCATTCGACATACCAGGCTTTGTGCCGGAATACATCCGTCCGCTGTTCTGCGAAGGCAAAGGACCATTTAGATGGGTGGCACTCTCAGGTGATCCTGAAGATATTTACACAACCGATCGAGAGCTCTTGAAGCTCTTCCCCGACGATCAGACACTTCATCGCTGGATACCGCTTGCGCAAAAGCATATTCAATTCCAGGGGCTTCCTGCACGGATCTGCTGGCTCGGGATGGGTGCACGTGCGAAGGCTGGACAGCTTTTCAACAATCTTGTACGTGAGGGCAAGCTGAAGGCTCCGATCGTTATCGGCCGCGATCATCTCGATTGCGGAAGCGTCGCAAGCCCGAACCGCGAGACCGAAGCAATGCAGGATGGCAGCGACGCGATCGCTGACTGGCCGATCCTGAACTTTGCTCTCAATGCAGTCGGCGGTGCAACGTGGGTGTCGCTGCATCATGGCGGAGGTGTAGGTATTGGCAACTCGATCCATTCAGGTATGGTCGTGGTAGCTGATGGCTCTGCGGATGCTCATGAACGGCTGGAGCGAGTTCTGAATTATGATCCTGCAATGGGCTTGTTGCGCCATGCAGATGCGGGTTACGAGAAGGCGAAGGAAGAGGCGCGCAGAAGCAACGTGCACGTCCCGATGCCATAATGCGTAACACTCTTCTTCAGACCGTAGCTAATCGTTAATGCTCGATCAAACAAGTGGACGCGGCGAGCGCAGGGCGACGATGATCGTCTTCTTTGTACTCCTCGTCGAAGCGCTCTGGGTATTCTTTCATAAGTATCTGCCGCTCGATGCAGGGCTGTGGACGTTGCAAGCCGATCTCGCGTCGCAGCATATGTCCGGTGAGTCCAGTGGCATCTGGAAGTTAATACCATATCCCGCGGCGAATACGGCGATACCGTATCTCAGCGGTCTTCTCTCTTTCCTTATGCCGCCCGAAGTCGTTACGCGACTGCTGATGGCGTTCGGTGCGATCCTCTTGCGTGGTATGGGCGCAGTAGTTCTCTGTCGCGTCATGCGCGTTCGCGATGAATCGATCTATTACCTCATACCCATCTTTGTTTGGGGTACATCATGGTTCAGTGGTGCATTGCCATATCTGATGGGCGAGGCACTTGCACTATGGGTGATCGCGGCATTCCTTGCTCAGGATAGGCCACGCGGCAGTGCATATTGGTTGCTTACGATCGGACTTGGGATCGTGGCACTTACGCATGCATTGGCGTTCATCCTTGCGGCGATCGTGATCATTGCGATCACTTTCGAGCAACGTAGATCCGTGCTCCTCAGTCAAGGCTGGTTATCTTCTGGCCGCGCTGTTCTCAGTACGATGAGTGGCGGCATTATCGTATGTCTGCTGAGCTTTTTCGCGCAGTCACCTGTCTTTACGATCAGCGCAAGCTCATTATTGCCTGTCGATTCATTTGATTTTCTTCTCTTCCTCGCGACACCCGCTCCTGATGTGCTCGAAGCGACATTCCGTGGTGGCGATATCCTTCACGGGATCCTTGCTGGTGCAATGACACTGATCGTCCTGGGTTGCTTCGCTCGTGCGTTCTTTCTTGCGATCGAAGAGTACAGTTGGCAGTCACGCTCATTGAAACATGCGGGTCGGTGGTTGATCGCGCTGTCGTTGCTTGGCATTTTCATTCGACCGATCGGTATTGATCTGCCTGCCCTGCTTTCGATGTCTGTCTTGCTCACGTTGATCGCATCTTACAGTGGTGGGCCTTCAGTACGGCGAAACATGTTTGACCGCGTGTTGCTCACTAGCTCTATCGTGGCGGTAGCAACAGCCGGCCTCATCAACGGGCATTCACTCAATCGCGGCAGCGAAGCGGCGACCGAAGCCTACAAAATGCATATCGCATTGATCGATCGCGACAATGACGTAGCTGCCGAGCATGGGCAGCAACGCAAGACGACACACTTTGTCCTCGACTCCGCTTATCTGCAGGAGATGTATAGCGGCTCGCTCGTTGGCAAGATCAACTACACGGCTGCGGTACCTCTCTATCTATTCACCTCACGCTCGAAGCTCGGACACCCCGAGAGCGTGCAACCCCTTGGCGGTGCCATGCGCATCCACCACGATTCGCTTGCGCGCACGAGCCCTGCTCACATGCTGTGGTTGCCACGTCCAGAAGATTATCTTGATCCATCCGTCCGGATCCAGGCGGTGCTGCCACCGCTCGGGCAGGAGTCCAAAACGTTTGGCCGTTGGCCGTTCTCGATCCAGGATAGCGTCAGCGCTCACTTCAAGCGTGGGCAAAGCTACTATTTAATGGTCTCAGGAAATCTATCCTCCGAGCGCCCGACCGGCCTTGCCGAGATCCGATAAGTCTAGAAAATTCAGAATGACACTCTTCGAGAAGATCATCGCCCGCGAGATACCGGCAACCATCGAATACGAGGATGACGAGATCATCGCCTTCCGGGACATCCAGCCGGTCGCGCCGGTTCATATCCTCTTGGTAACGAAAAAACCGATTGTGTCGCCTTTGGAGCTCGCTGACGCGGATTCTGCCCTGGTCGGCAAGTTGATCATCGCTGGGCAGACGCTTGCCAAGAAGTACGGCATTGCTGAGTCAGGCTTCCGGCTTGTCATGAACAACGGAAAGGAAGCCGGGCAATCGGTCGAGCATCTCCACATGCACCTGATCGGCGGCCGTGAGCTGAGCTGGCGTCCAGGCTGATCTGGGTCACAGTCTACTTGTCTGTGTGTATTAGGTGCGCCCTTTGACCCCTAACCCGACCGAACTCTTTTTTCCTGCAGGGTTTTACAGTTCTGCGCTTTAGCCTGTCGTTAGGACCCCTCCGTCCTGGACGCCACCCGGCCAAGGCCATCTCAGTTTTACTTTCCTTATA
>JBKJTP010000067.1:0-18941 GCA_046590195.1 Kapaibacterium sp. (SeqCode)
GTGCAGACGGGCGAGCTCAGCATGATCCAGAAGTTGGAGCGCGGAAAAATCGTGTATCAGAATAGCTGCGCCGCGTGTCATCAGGGCAACGGGCAGGGTGTGGTCGGCTCATTCCCGCCGCTTGCAAGCTCTGACTACTTGCAGAAGAATCGCGCACAACTTGCGGGCATTCCGATCCATGGACTCAGCGGCAAGATCATGGTCAATGGCAAAGAATACAATAGCGTGATGCCAGCGATGGGATTGAGCAACAACGATGCTGCTGCCGTGATGACCTATGTGTTGAACACGTGGGGGAATAATCTCGGCGAGGTCAAGGCATCGGATGTTGCAGCGTCAAAGCCGATCTCTTCAGGAGCACCTGCGCACTAACGAATGAGAGTCCGATCGGCAGTAATCTGTTGCATGATGCTTGCGATCTGCGCGAGCGTTACTGCAGCAATTGCACAACCGAAACGCGAAATGATGAAGGTCCCTGCGGGGACCTTCATCTCGTTCTATTCGACTGGTTCGAAGAGCGACACATCGCGTGTGAAGGCTTTCCAGATGGATGTGACGCCAGTGACGAACGAACAGTATCTGGAATTCGTGAAAGCTAATCCGGAGTGGAGAAAGTCGCGGGTGAAGCGCGTGTTCGCCGACGCCAGCTATCTACACGCGTGGGCATCAGATACGGTCATCGGCGCACGTCTGATCGCGAATAGCCCTGTAACGAACGTCTCCTGGTTTGCTGTGCGCGCGTATTGCAAGTGGGCGAATACAGAACTACCGACGATCGCAGAGTGGGAGCTCGCCGCTTCGAGTCCGCCGAAAGGCAAGACGAAAGAGGAGCTAACGCAGATGATCCTCGCGTGGTATTCCAAGCCCAATCCAAAGCAAGTACCAGCGGTGCGTTCGACATTCAAGAACGCGCTTGGCATCTACGACATGCATGGCTTGATCTGGGAATGGACATCTGACTTCAACACCGTACTGCTCTCTGATGACGATCGATCCGCAGGCACCGATAGCCGCATGTATTGCGGCGGGGGAGTGCTCAACTCCAAAGACTTCGAGAACTACGCGGCATACATGCGCTACGCACTGCGCTCGAGCCTGAAGGCGAAGTCAACACTTCAGACGCTCGGGTTCCGAACCATTCGCCGCAGCATATAACGAACGATGAAAATGTATCGACTTCTACTGTGCCTTTCGCTGCTCGCGATATCAAGCTGCGCAACACGAGAGCACGAGACGGCACAGCAACCTGCGAGCGACACCACAACGCTCACCGACAACTCGATCTATCACCTCGCCTCGACCTGGACTGATCAACGCGGCCAGCAAGTAGCGATCAAACAACTCGCAGGCAAGCCGCGCGTAGCAACGATGTTTTACAGTTCTTGCGACTTCGCGTGCCCGAAGACGATCGAGGACATGAAGAAGATCATCGCAGGGTTGCCCGAAGAGCAACGCGCACAAGTAGGGATGACGCTCTTCTCATTCGACCCAGCGCGCGACACACCCGCGCGACTCGATACTGTTGCGAAGGACATGGGGCTCACCGAGGGTTGGACGCTGCTCACAAGCGATGAAGCTTCTGTCGAAGAACTCGGTGCCGCAACCGAGATCCAGTACAAAGATCTCGAGACGGGCGAGTTCTCGCACTCCAACACCATCCTGATCCTCAACGCCAGCGGCGAGATCGTCCATCGCCAGCAAGGTGTAAGCTCCGATCCCGCAAAGTCGATCGAGGTGCTGAAGGGATTGCTCAATCCCTAGTCGGCCGTAACCATCTCCACCCCTAGTGTGGAATCGGGCCTTAGCCGGCCACACTCCCGAGGGGGTCGTTCGCAGTGACTACAGGCATGACCGCGCGTATTACACCAAGCTCTACACAGAACTCGTCGCCGAACTGCCGGATGAATGGCGCAAGGCGATCGAGGCACACTCGAATGCATCCGAGGGAGTAGCACATCTTGTGCGCACAGTCGAGAAAGAGCTGCTAAAGTCCGGCTCCAAGCCCGAACGCATCGAGACCTTCAGCGCACTCCTGCGCCTCGGCCTCCTCCTCGAACGCATCGAACGAAGGATCGCGGAGAGTAAATAAACTTCAAGACAAAGCACCGATATCCTCGGTGCTTTGTTATTATCCATACCTAAGATGCGAATGCATGAAAAGCATTGCCATTTTCAAAGCTTGTCAATAAGCATTGCTATATTTGTGCATCACCAATCACCATGTATCAGCTTCTTCGAATTCTGTTTGCCTCTCTTGTAGTAGTGTCGGGCTGCGCAAGACTTCCCCTTGCCTCCAATTATGATTGGCGGCTCAAGCTGTCCGTTCCGGTTGAGTGTGTCGAGATTCTCGCGAACTCAAATGGACGTACGATTCTCGCGGGCTCATCGATAAAGAAATGCCTCTTCAGATCTGATGACTATGGCATTACCTGGGACACTGTTTTACTACCGTTGCCACCAAAGCTGAGCATCACCGTTAGGCAGATTCTCTCGCATCCGCAAAAGCCTAACCTGCTATTCATTGTGTGTGGCAATGCAGGGATACTCAGATCTGACGACACAGGCGAACACTGGAGTGCAGTACTAAAGCAAGGCGATGTTCTAGGGGAGGCACTTTCAATCGCACCTCTAACCGGATTCCTCTACTATGGAGAGTACTGGAGAGGACCCACCTGGAAATCAACGAACGATGGAGTAACCTGGTCAAAGGTTGGCGAAGCATCCAAGTTTGTAGGGCTCTGCACTACAGTCGCGTCTTCCGAGACACCTACCTATCTTTTAGCTGGGTCTAATGGAGGCGCGATAGCCAAAAGTACAAACGAAGGAAAGACTTGGAGGATAGTATTGAAAGATGAGTATGACTCCTCGGCTCATCTTGGTCCTGAAGTCCCTAAGATACTTGCTGATCCTGATAACGCGAAACACTACTGGGCATCGCGCTGGCTCGCAAAATCAAGCAGCTTGGTAGAAACCTTCGACGATGGCGAGACGTGGCAATCTGCTAAATCGCCATCCAAGAAAATTTGGTATCTTGACATTGATCGATTTGCTCCCTCTACATCTCCCAGAAGAATCTGGGCCGGCTTGTTCAATGTACACCGGACAGAGGAGGCGAAATCCATCCTCAACGTAAGTTTAGACAACTGCCGAACGTGGTCTAATTGCAATTTTCCAGAAACGTATCAGATTTGGATGATCAAGTACTCTATCAGTGGACAGCTTTTCGTCGCCACAGATGTAGGATTGTTCGTTTCCAAAACTTGATATTTCTATACATCTACTAACCACTACTCAAATGAAAAGGATAGCTCTCATATTTGCCCTGTTGCTTTTTGTTTCCACAGCAGCTCAAGCTCAGAACAGCATTGTCTCAGGCGTATTCTCACTTCCCGTTCTCAAGCCTTCATCGAATTGTAGCTTGACTATCGTCCAAGCAGGCCCAAACGCACAGCCCACTTGCCCGCTAGATTCCTGCTACACTGGTGGGCCGTGCGGAGACTGTCGGTGGCTGAAGATCACAAATAACACTCCTTGCACACTGTGCTCGCTGACCATCTCCTCCGACTGGTGTTTCCAAGTTTGCAACGTCATGGATAGGCCACACTATCCTAGGTGGGATCAATCTCGAACAAATTGTCGTCAAAAGGACGTAGAGCTAACTGCTGTTACTCAGCCATCAGAATGTTTGGCACCTGGGGAAAGCATCTACGTGCGGATTTGCACCGCTTATTTCCCAATAACGATCAACGTTAAGCACTTCTGCACTCAATTCTGCAATACGCCGTTCACCGTATACTAGCATGAAAGTAATTCTAATGTTGGTGATGGTAATGCTCCCCCTTGATACGTTACGTTGTCAAGGATGGCAAAGGCAATATCTTGATATTTCTAAGCCCAAGGATATTGCGTTTGCAGATTCTTTAAACGGAGTGATTACGCTTTCCCCGGACGGACCGGGGAAAGCAATCTTCTTCACAACCGATGGTGGACTTTCTTGGCATGAGCGCGTTGGAGCATCAGCAAATAGTGGGGGCCGACTTGTCTATCAAGCATTATCTTATCACTCCGCTGACTTTCTGTTGCACGGATCAAATTCGCCTCGAAAAAGTAGCGACAGTGGTTTGACTTGGCCCGCAAAAGGTGCTTATGGCACTCCTAAAGCTTCAAAGATCATCCACTCTGACTTAGCCCTTGCGCTCACTGCGCCAACACCAAAAGAGATCGTTCTCAGGCGAGGGGAGGATGCAGGTGAGTTCTGGGGTAGCATCCAGGGTACGCGATTCGAAGAACAGCATACTGCTAATAGCGGCGTAGTGTTCGATTCTGCTCACACCTGGGCACTCTTTTATACCGGTCGTAAGGACTTTTTGCGAACTACATCAGACGGAGGTGAGACATGGAGCCTCGTAACCCCGATCGATACAAGTGGTAGCGGGAGGGTGATCTACCCGCTTGCGCAAGCTTCCCTCGTACCAGGTAATGCTGTACTGCTTGGTGGCAGAATGAATGAAGATGATTTTCTGATCGGGCCTATTATCGGCTCCGGTTCTTGGAAAACATACTCAGAGTTCGGCGGCAGGGCGTATCGAGTCCAACAGACAGCTCCAGGCGAGATCTGGGCTGTGCTGGGAAAGCCTTGGGCACCAGACTGGGAGTTGCATAATCTCGCTGCGAACCTCACGGCACCGCCGCAGTTCAAACTCTACGCAGATAGTATTGCTCATACAACTGACGACGGACTTACCTGGCAGGTCGATGGTACGACCTTCGAAGGTGATTCTATAATCGAGATGTATTGGGTGAATCGTGATCTAGGCTTTCTCCTGACATGGAGCGAAGGAAAGTCGTTCGTCTATCGCTATTCGTCAAAGGCATCGGTAGAGCGTAACAAGCCTGCCGGCAAGATGATGAACCTTCACATTGCGCCGAATCCATCATCAGAACGAATATCTTTCGTTACTGATCTATCAGGAGCGATCATGCTGAGCCTTCTGAATATTGAAGGTAAACCAGTACACGAAGAACGCAGAGATGTCCGTTCTGGACAGACGAATTTCTTGGCGTTACCGGAATCACTGGGAGCAGGCAATTACCTTCTAATGCTTAGGCAAGGTGAGCTCTTGATTTACCAATCCTTCGTGAAGCTATGATAAACGCTTGAGGCATCGCTAAATCCAAGTAAAGGATTTGAATGAAGCACCGATACCCTCGGTGCTTTCTTATTTTCTGTGAATTGCCTCGTATCTTCGCATATGCAAAAACTCCTCGTACTATTCATCTCGCTACTGCTCGTCGGCAATGTTCAGGCACAAGAATCTCCCTATAAAGTCGGTTGGGGGAAGGATGCGCTGGTCATTGGCGGTGGTCTCGGTATCGCGTTCGGCGGAGCATCGCTCGATGATTCGCTGTCGAAGCCAACATCTGTGGAGATCGCAGGTTTGGATAAGTCGACGATCAACGGCTTCGATCGATGGGCGACAAGCTTCTCATCGAAGCCGATCTCGCAACTGAGCGATGGTCTGGTGATCGCAGCACTTGCCAGCCCGATAGCGTTGACCTTCATCGACCCGAAGATGCGGAAGGACTGGTTCACCCTCGGCGTCATGTATTTCGAAACCGGCTTGCTTGCCACATTCCTGCCATCGTTCGGAAAGGGGACCGTGACGCGCTACCGGCCGTACTCGTACAACTCGGAGACGCCCGACGATCTGCTCTACAACATCGAGACAAAGCGCTCCTTTTTTTCAGGTCACGCCACCTGGGCGTTTGCTTCGATGACCTTCATTGCCAATGTCTATTCAGACTACTATCCGGAAAGCGAATACAAAACTACCGTTTGGCTCGCGACCATGGGTACTGCCACCGGAATATCGCTTCTGAGAGTGATCTCAGGCGCGCATTTTCCGACGGACATAGTGCTTGGAGCGGCCGTAGGCTTTGGCGTCGGGACGCTGATCCCGTGGTTGCACAGGACGAACTTGAGCCTCTATATGCCGACGGGCAGTGCCGGAGACGAGCTCGGCATTGGGCTGAGATACCACGCGCGTTTATAATATGTTGATAAATATCGTCTGAAAAGTATTGCTTTTTGGGCGAAAATTTCGTATATTTGCAACTCGGATTTACAGGATGTTTGACGGATTAGAAGGATTGATCACGCTCGCATTTGTAGGATTTTGAGTAGTGTGTCCGGCAACATTCCGACAACGATTCGTTGATTTATAAGGACTTAAGTGTCCGAAATGTGTCAACTCTGTCTGAACTCACGGAAGGGTGGATCGGGGAGGATTGGCGCGGAGGTGTGTGTGAATTCGTGCTCGACCTCATCAGATTTCTCGCTGTGCTCGAAATGACGGCCTCTTCTGACTCAGTCCTCGCCCCTCAGTCCTCAGTCCTCCAGAGCAGGCTTGCCGGCTGAAGCCAGCGCCACAATGCCGAAACCCGAGACCCGATACCCGCGTTAGCACCCCGTCTCAAGACCGGCAAAACTGGTCGGGATAACTATTTTTTACTCAATTCCGGCTGCATCGGGCAGGTATGGCCGGTAGTTATATCAGAAAAGCCACAACATGCCAACAATCAATCAGTTGGTTCGTAAGGGCCGCGACGAGATCGCTTACAAGAGCAAGTCTCCAGCCCTTAAGAACAGCCCGCAGCGCCGCGGCGTATGCACACGTGTTTACACTACGACTCCTAAGAAGCCGAATTCGGCGCTTCGTAAGGTCGCTCGTGTAAAGCTCACGACACAGATGGAAGTAACAGCTTACATCCCAGGCGAAGGTCATAACTTGCAGGAGCACTCGATCGTCATGATCCGCGGTGGTCGTATCAAGGATCTTCCCGGCGTACGTTATCACATCATCCGTGGTACGCTCGATACACAGGGTGTTCAGAACCGCAAGCAGGCTCGCTCAAAGTACGGCGCTAAGAAGCCGAAATAAATTCTGAGTTCTGAATTCTGAGTTCTGAATTATCAGGACACAGGTTCAAGCTTAGCATTTATAATTCAGAATTCAGAACTCATAATTCAGAATTCTCAAACAAGGACTCTTCATAGGCCGTGAAGGATGTGAGGAGGGTGGTTAGAGGATCGAATGATCCATCTAACTCTAATAAGATAAGACAATGAGAAAACGTCGCGCGGTACTCCGTCCGAGAGTACCAGATCCAAAGTTCAGTGATACATTACTATCACAGTTCATCAATTCGTTGATGCTCGATGGCCGCAAGGCTGTTGCACAGCGCTTGATGTACGATGCGATCGATATGATGTCAGAGAAGAGCGGCCAGCCAGGGATCGAAGTATTCCGTAAGGCAGTAGGCAATGCAGCTCCGATGATCGAGGTTCGTTCACGCCGCGTCGGTGGTGCTACGTACCAGGTTCCAACCGAGGTTCGTCCAGAGCGCCGTACGGCACTCGCGATCCGCTGGTTGATCAACTATAGCCGCGCACGCGGCGAGAAGTCGATGGCGCAGCGCCTCGCGAATGAGTTGCTTGCCGCCGCTAATGGCGAAGGCGCAACAGTCAAGAAGCGCGATGACACGCACCGCATGGCTGAAGCGAATAAGGCATTTGCCCACTTCCGCTTCTAAGCCTCAGGCTTCTAGGCCTAAGGCTTCTAATACAAGCTTAAAGCTTAACGAGAAAGACCCGCTGTTTCAGCGGGTCTTCTTGCTTTAAATCGAATGCTTGCTCTACTTCTTGACAGTCTGGATCTTCAGCAGCGCAAAGCCAAGGACTCCAGCGACCAGCGATGCCAGCAAGATCGAAAGCTTCGCAACTGCGAATTCATCAGGATGATCGCCAAGCGCTAACTCTCCGATGAAAAGCGACATCGTAAAGCCGATACCGCACAGCATTGCAGCACCAACCATGTGACGCCAGTTGACTGATTCCGGCAATTCCGCGATCCCGACCTTCACAGCTGCAAACGCGAAGAGCGTTATGCCAACGGTTTTGCCAAGGAGTAATCCAAGTCCAACACCCCAGAAGACGTTACTGCTCAAAAGGCTCGGATCAAGTTTGATCAACAGTCCTGCATTCGCTAACGCGAACAACGGGATGATGAAGAACGCGACGATCGGATGCAAGCCAGCCGAGAGTCTCGAAAGCGGAGATTGCACACGCTCGGCCGCCTTCTCGATGGAATGCACCGCGCTTTGTCTCGTCTCTTCGTTGTCGGGTACTTCGTTTGGCGAGAGGATCGCTTTGACAAAATCGCGAACGTCTTCAAGTGCGAGCATGAATTCCTGCGTCGTCCATCGTGCCGTATGCGGCACGAGCATACCTACGAGCACTCCGGCAATCGTCGCATGGATACCGCTGAACAACAACGCCCACCACAGCGCGAAGCCAACGAGGAGGTAAAGCGTTATCTTGCTGATGCGAAGCCGGTTGAGAACGAGGAGCAGAGCAGTGAAGACTCCGGCCCAAATCAACGCTGCAACATTGATCTGTGCTGTGTAGAACAACGCGATCACGAGCACTGCACCAAGATCATCAACAATCGCGAGAGCTGCGACGAAGACGCGAATCGACGTCGGCACCGACCTGCCAAGCAAAGCAATAACACCGAGCGAGAACGCGATATCTGTCGCCATCGGTATTCCCCAACCGCGATTCGCCTCCGTACCGATATTAAAGAACACGTAGATCAGCGCAGGTACGACCATTCCACCCAGCGCAGCAACGAAGGGCAGCGCCGCTCTGCGAAACGAGGAGAGTCGGCCGAGGAATAACTCGTGCTTGATCTCAAGCCCAACGCTGAGAAAGAAGATCGCCATGAGGCCATCGTTGATCCAGTGCGCCAGCGACATACTGTGAGTGAATTCCCCGAGGGTTATCGCGACTGGTGTATGCCACAAGTGTTGGTAGCTCTCAGCCCACGGGCTATTCGCCCACACTAACGCTATGACCGTTGAGGCCAACAGCACAAGCCCCGACGCCACTTCTGTGCGGAAGAAGCGCTCGAATGACTTATAGACAGACTGAAAGAGAACGGGTCGAGTATAATTTGCCACGAAGAACTGATCTATCGGCTAGATGAGTATTGACGAACGAGAATGCACGATGCTGCGGCTTATCGGAAGAGTCTCGGATCGATGTTCGATCGTGAAGGTGCGGTATTGCATCCTTCATCACCTTTGAAAACCTCGCCGTAGGTGAAGTAAAGCTCTGGCTCCAGCTCCTGTATCTTCAGATCATTCGTATCCTTTCGGAAGAAGGAGAAGTATAAGTATTGAGCAGGGAACAATGCGGTATCTGGCACTGGGCCGGGTGTTCTGAACGTCACGGTCTCGCCGCCAAGCACGAACTTCTTTATATCAAAGCCAAATCCATTTTTTGCAATGGTCATTGTGAACGTGTCGGCATCTGTGCCATCGTTACGAACTTTGAATTCGTAGATCGGATAGTATGCCGAGTCGAACACGGTGACGTCCGTCCCAGGCGGCATCTGATCGTAGACCATGCTATCAAGATACGTTTCGTATAACACCTTCGGGAAGGAATTCTTATACTCCGGTTCGCAGCAGGATTGGACCGCGAGTGATAAGAAGAGTAATGCAACGAGTGATTTAATGAGCTTCATAGATCGAGTGATCAGTTGTGACCAGTGAAAATCTAAATAGAGGGAGTTGTGACGATGTTATCGTCGATCGGCTTGCGCTTCCGGAATCGCGGCTTCGGTATGATCGCCCATCCGTGACGTATCCATTGGAATGCCGGACGCTCAACAGCAACGACCCATGTCAGATATATGCCAAGTGTGCCAAGCAGAATGTTGCCGCCCCACATCCCGACCCATGGAGAAATAACATTCCGATCCGCCAGCTTTTCGCCACCGATGAGGAAGATCCAATAGAGTACAAAAAAACCGATCGAGTAACCGACACCCGGTCCCATGCCGCTACGGCGCGATAATGCCCCCAGAGGTGAACCCAGCAGTACGAACACAACGCACGCCATAGGGATCGAATACTTCTTGTGGATCTCGACCATGAACGCGTCGATCTCTTCCTCGCGATTGCGTATGTTCTCGAAGTCGTTCTGCATCATCATCATTCGCGGCTGAAAGAGAGAACGTTGGAAGCTGAGCGCGTCAGCACCTGCAGCCTGTTCGCCAGCACTAAGCGTTGGCTGGATGAGATCGCGAGCGAAGGTTTCGAGATGATCTTCCATCGTTGCAACTTCGCGCTGACGCAATGTATCCTTCTGACGAACCATCACCATGAGATCTTCGGCAGAAAGCTCGCGATCGCTTCGTTCGGATTCACCCTGGCGCATGAAGTCGAAGCCGCTCGTCGGCACCTGCACGACGTAGGTCTCGAACGTGCCTCGACGATATTCCTCTGGCTTGAACGGATAATACTGGTGCATCTCACCATCACGCAGTGTGAGGATGATGTTCTTGAAGTCTCTGGTGAATGCAACCTTCGCACGTTCGGCTGTGAGCACCCTCGACTCTGTATGCTGCGAATTATCGTAGATCGTTACCTCTCTGAGATCTCCGGTATTCTGATCGACCTGCCTCGAAAGGATCGAGTATCCCGGTATACTACCCTCATCAGAGAATTGTCCAGGCTCTAGCACGAACGTTGGCTTCTTGCGCTGAATGTCGGACATCAGATCTTTCGCCATGTGGTTGGCGTCGGGCAAGACCTTATTATTGAACTGCAGATCGAAGAATCCGACAAGAATACCGAGCGCGAGGACAGGGAAGAGCATCCTTCCCAGACTTACGCCAGCCGCCTTCATCGCGGTCATCTCGTTCGAAGAACTCAACTGACCGAAAGCCATCACGCAAGCAACAAGCACAGCCATTGGCACCGCAAGGACAACCATCCAGGCGAGGTTGTAGGCGATGAGCTGCGCGATCGTCCAGAGATCCAGCCCACGTCCGACGATGCGGTCGATGAACCTCATCAGGAATTGGAGCAGGAAGACGAACATGATCACGATGAGCGACATCACGAATGGTGTTGCAAGCGCCTTCGCGATATAGCCCCAGATCGAAAGGGAGGTTCGCCACCACTCGCGCTTCAAGATCCCCGCTTGTGTTGGGATCGAAGGGGGTGGATGAGCTGCGCTCCGGACGCTATGTGATTCTGGATCCGTCAAGCCTTTTGATCGAGCCTTTTAGATGATGGGAGGAGGTGATCTGAGAAGTTCAGTAAGAGAACACTGCTCACCTGAAAAGGCTTCAAAAACAAGAACTTACAGGTGGCCATATGAATAGAGATTAACCTCTGCATGACTAGGATTTTGCCCTCCTGGATTCGGAACGTAAGGACTTTTCAGCCCTGTTCGAGAAGTGTCCTGTTTTGGGGCAGGGATTTGCTTCTTATTTATAGTCCTGCCTTTCCAGCCTCTTCTCTTGCATTTTCATTTTAAGCAGCAACAGCTATCGACAGCTTGTGACAAATTCTCGTTCGTACCGTCGGTGCCAACCTGGAAGCGAACAGCTACCCAGCGTAACGCACCCATCGATCCGGTTCGCGAACTTGCCGATCTAATCATTCGGAAGGCAAGCCGCAATTTCGGATAGTTTACTGATTTAGCGGTCCTCCCGATCACAATATTGTTGATATCGTTTTCCCGCGTGCTGCTTAAGCATCTCAGTGCCGTTCGTCCTCTTTGTACCTCGGTCACGTCTTCACGTGCATACCGTAGCGGTGCGTTGCGCGAGATTTTCCCAGTTGCGTTGGGCGAGATCTTCCCAGTTGCGTTGCGCGCGCTTCTGCCAGCGCGAAGCTCACAAGCTTATCTCGTTGCACTCACACTGCTGTCGCTGCTGGCAGTTAGCTCGTGTCGTAGTCTAAAGAAGAACACGCCATCAACTCCGACAACTCAACAAGATAGCTCACTTGCTCAGGCGGACACTTCGAAGAGCGAGATCGAAACGCAATTTGATTCGCTGACGAGTCAGGTCGGTAGCTTCTTCAAGTCGTTGCTTCCTCCGGGCGAAGACACCGGCAAAGTTGTGCTCACTTCTCCGAGAGATGATAGCCGCAATCCGATGCTTGGTAACGATGAGCGAGCCGAAGGCTTCTTACGCGATCCGGTTGAGCGCACGATCGAGTTCGATTCGAATGGCAACGTGATCGAACGTGATGTCTTCCTCGGTGGAGATGTCGGTCAGCCTTCGATGATGACATTCGATGACTATCTTCGATTGCAAAAGCAGCGCAGTGCTGAGGAAGCGTTCAGGCGTAATGCCCTCGGCTATCAACCGGGCGATACATCCTCTGCTGCGCAAGAGCAGGGAGGATGGTTCGAAGATTATACGCAGGTAAACATTCCGATCCCACCCTCGATCGTACCGGGCATCTTCGGCAAGCCGCAGATCAATCTCCGCGTCTCGGGTGACGTTGCCGTGCATCTTGCGTATCGCGATAATCAATTCCTTGCAACAACTGGAGCGCTTTTCTCTGGCTCCGAAACTGGTCTTGACTTTAGACAAGAGATCAACGTATCGACGAAAGGTACGATCGGCGACAAACTCAACATCGGTGCTGACTGGGGATCCGATCGCTCGTTCCAGTTCGAGAACTTACTGAAGTTAGGATACAAAGGTTATCCTGAAGAGCTGTTGCAATCGGTTGAAGCTGGTAACGTAAATCTCACAACTCCTTCGCAGTACATCGGTACGCAGCAAGCGCTCTTCGGACTCAAGGCCGTTGCCCGCTTCGGTCCCGCATACGTCACAGCACTTGCAGCGCAGAAGAAGGGCGACCGGCAAACGAAGTCATTCGGCGGCGGAGCCGCAGGCGCAGCGACAGAGATCGTGATCCAGCCTGCGAACTACCGCCGCAATTCGTACTTCCTCGACACCACTTTCATCCAGAACTACGAGCCGTATTTCTCAACACTAACGGCAGGCGAAGGCAATCTGCCTGCGGGCTCGCCGCGCTTACAGTCGGACAACAAGCAGGATGTCGAAGTCTGGCGTCTGACGACGAACACCGCGGATGTTAAGCGGCGTACCGCAGTCGCGTGGTACTATCTGCCGTCGATCCCGAGCATCAATGCGAGATATGATCAAGCATATCATGCGCAAGGCCAGGGACAGAGCGCAGACACGATACAGCGCGGAGACTGGATCAAGCTTGACACGAACCAGTATTCGTTCAATCGTTATACGGGTGTCTTGAGTCTTGCGCAGGAGCCGAGCAACGATCAGGCGATCGCTGTTCGATACGCGACCGAAGATGGACGAAACTTCGGTGAGTCGCAGTTGGCCGAAGGTGAACTGATCCTCAAGCTGATCAAGCCGGTCCGTTCATACTTCAATCCGAGTGCACCGGCATGGCGCAACATGCTGAAGAACTCGTACTATCTTGGTGCGTCGAATTTTGATCTCAAAGATTTTGAGCTTCGCATCGTCTCGACAAAGCCTTCGGGTGAGCAGATCGAGATCATCCGTCACTCGGATGGTATTCGCAAGGTCATCTCGGCGCTTGGTCTTGACCGCGTAAATAACTCGAATCCATCTGACGTCACACCTGACGGACTCGTCGACATGAGCACGGACGAGAAGTATTCAGGGATCATCGACCGACGTCAGGGTACGTTGTTCTTCCCATACCTCGAGCCCTTCGGCAGCCGCATCGTCCGATACTTCGCAGAGCAGGGAGCACGCAACTCACGTGTGAAGTTCGACAGTACGTTCTATTTCCCGGACATTTACTCCGAGCAATACGAGCTGATCAAGAACAACAAGACTCCGAACGCTGCGAAGAACAACAAGATCAGCATTCGTTCTAAGGTCTCGGGTGGCGTATCCAGCACGATGAATCTCGGCGCATTCAATATCGTCGATGGTTCGGTCAAGGTGAGCATCGGTGGCAATCCGTTACGCGAGAACCAGGACTATCGCGTCGATTATAACAGCGGTACAGTAACGCTGTTGCGTCCCGATCTCAGCGCGACCGGGCAGGTAAGCATTGATTACGAGACGCACGATATCTTCACGACATCGACGAAGTCGGTCCTTGGATTCCGAACTGAAGTACCGGTGCTCGATAAGGGCTTGTTCGGCTTTTCGCTCATGAATTACAACATGACGCTTCCAAGCTTAAAGACGCGTCAGGGTGAAGAGCCGCTTTCGAACTGGATCATGGGATTCGATGCAGGGTATAATATCGATGCACCGTTCATCACCGACTTCCTGAACTACATGCCGTGGTTCAATCTCCGTGAGAAGTCAACGCTGGCATTGCGTACCGACTTTGCTGTATCGCTTCCGAATCCGAACACACAGGAATCTCCTATGCCCGTGGATAACGGAGCATCGATCGCTTACGTCGATGACTTCGAAGGCGGAAAGCAGGACTTCCCGTTGTATTCAAGCTACGGTCGATGGCACCACGCATCGCAGCCGACAGCAGATTCCTATCTCCCTGCGGTTGGTCGAGGTGAGCCGGTCAATGCATTGAAAGGAAAGACCTGGTGGTTCGAGCGTATTCCAGCGGACGTTGATATCAAGACGATCAAGCCGAACCGCAGTACGCAGCGCACCGCAGAGACGGCACAGGTGCTCGATGTGATCTTCGATCCAAAGCGTCCGGGTATCTACAATCCCGTCCCGAATCAGGATCTCAACGCATTCCCGAACGATACGCGTTGGGGTGGACTGATGCAATATGCACCGGGCCTCAACGTCCCTGCGACGAACACCGACGCGATCGAATTCTGGATGAAGATCGAAGCTAATGGCAAGAATCCGAATGGCCGCATGAGGATCAACATGGGACAGATCTCGGAAGATGTCATTCCAAACAATATTCTCAATACTGAGGATCGTAACATTAACGGTCGTTATGACCCGGACGAGGACGTTGGACTCGATACGATCAACACTGATGAAGAGCGACGTCGCTTTGGCAGTAGCGACGAGATCAATGATCCGAGTCGCGATAATTATGATTTCACACTCGACGTCCAGAACTACGAGAGACTCAATGGCCATGAAGGCAATCAGCAGGATGGCGCTAACGGGCTGAAGCCTGACACCGAGGATCTTGACGCTAACACCACGGTCAACCTCGACGACGCATATTACGAGTACGAGATCCCGCTCGATCCGTTCAACAATCCTTACGTTATCGGCCGCAGCTCTGCTGATCAGAACTGGGTACAGTATCGCATTCCATTAGCGGATTACAAGCGCCTTGTCGGTACGCAGGATGTGAACTTCACGAACGTCTCATACTATCGCTTATGGTTCACAGGATTCGATGATGTCGTACACATTCGGTTGCACGAGCTCGGACTCGTCGGTAGCCAGTGGACGCGCGGCTCTCGCGGACTCTCGACAACGAACCCAGTCGCTGATAGCACACTCAAGCTAAGCTACGTCAACATCGAAGAGAACGCAGCGGCACCAACGAACTACAAGGAGCCTCCAGGCGCACAGCGCGATCGCTTGGCTGGACAAACCGATTATGTCCTGGGAAACGAGCAATCGCTTGCGATGCAGGTGAACTGTCTCCCGATCAATGAGGGCAGGGAAGCGGTACGAGTATTCCCGGCTCCAAATGACATCTTCAACTATCGCTCGATCGCGATCTACGTGCATGGCGATGACACTCGCCCTGAGTCGATCATTGACACGAACAATCAGGTTTGGGCATACGTACGATTCGGTACTGACGCTGATAACTACTATGAGTATCGTCGTCCGGTCCAGCGCGATTGGCAGAACATCCGCATTGATTTTGAGCGTCTGACATCGCTTAAGGCCTCGAAAGCGGCCAACGCAGAATCAGCGATAGAATTCGCGAACGATGGTGTCCCAGGCTCACAGTATTTCGTCAAGGGTAGCCCAACGCTTACGAGCGCACCGCTCTTCACGCTCGGTATCGAGAATCATACGCTGGACAACTGTCTGACGACGCAGCTCTGGTGGGATGAGATGCGCTTGCTCGATGCTAATGACAAGGTCGATTACGCAGTCAACGCATCCACGCAGCTCAAGCTCGCTGAGTTCGGCCGCGTCACTGCTTCGATCGTAAACGAGCGTCCCGACTTCCATCGCGTGGACGAACGCTTCAATGCGAACCGCACACTGAACTTCAACTGGAACATCACCGGCGAGTTCTTGCTGCAGAAGCTGCTTCCGAAGTCGATGGAGAACGTCTCGACATTCCCGCTGACGCTCTCGCACTCCGAGGCCATCCTACGTCCGAAGTATCAGCCGAACACCGACGTCGAGATCGAAAGCGCACTCGCGAAGATCGAGCAGCGTCGATTAGGCGGAGAGATCAATGACGAAACAGCACGTCAGTTGACAGAAGAAGCACGGCTCACGAACGAGACGCTCGTGATCAAGAACAGCCTCGGCATGAGCGGCGTGAAGTTCACGTTCCCTGGTACGTTCTTCCTCATACCGTCATTCCTCAATCGTTTATCGTATGGCTTCGGCTACGGCGAGGAGTTCTCGCGCTCGCCGCAATATCAGTATAATCGTGCGTGGTCCTGGACGGGCTCGGTCAAGTACGAACTCCCGACACTTCCACGCGTACAGCTCGATCCGCTCTCGTGGGTTGGCAACACAACGGTCTTGCTCGGTGCATACTCCGGATGGAAGCTGAACTTCCTTCCGAACAAAGTGGATTTCGCCGTCAGCACAACGCGTGGAAGAACGCACTCGCTCAATCGGTTATCAACGCTGCAATTCCTTCCAGGAAGCGACGCGATCGATTCAGCAGACGTATTGCGCAGCCGCGTCCCGCAGATCAACCGCGTCTTCACTGCAACGCGTGGAATGCAGGTGAACTGGAAGCTCACAGAAGGCGGCTTGCTCTCACCGGCATTTGAATACGGACTCGATGTAACGAGTAATCTCGCGCCGCTCGAAACAGAGCGCGTACCGCGTGGTCCTGACGCATTCGCTGACACATTGTTCTATCGACAGCGCAGCGTCTCCGCGATCATGGACGACATCTTCCTGAAGGATGGCAATCTCGTCAATCCTGGCCGCGACTTTGCATCGTCGCAGCGCGTACGCATGACGACAACGCCGAGGCTTCCGACGCTCTTCGGTTTAGAGAAGCTGGTGCGTCCGCTCTTCTCATATAATGTGGACTATCGTTGGCTCGATGCGCAGACCAATGTGCAGAACGCGAAGTTCGCGTCATGGACGAACACGATCACGACTGGACTTGAGTTTAACGTGCGCGAGCTCGGCACGATGATCTTCGGCAAGCCGGTCGATGACGAGCCTGCTGTACGCGGTGGTGCGCGGCCTAGCGATCCACGGCTTCGCAATCAGCGCGACGACTTCGCTCGCGAGCCGGAAGACGTCCGTGCACCTGGATACGAAGAGCGCAACAACCCGCCTCCGGATGCGCGCAACGAACCGCAGAATCAGGTGGAGCGTGGAGAAGAATTCCGTCCGCAGCGTAGACGGCATTCGATCGAATCAGGGCCGCAGCTGCTCGATACATTGTATGGCGGACAGCGCGGTGGTGCTCGAGCAATGGATACAACAGGACGCGTTCGCATTCCTGGACTCGGTGCTGGCGGCCGACGCACAACTGAGTACTCCGTTGACACCGTGCTCACGCCTCGCCGTCCTGCAACTCCGAACGAGCAGCAGTACGCAGAAGAGGAAGATCCGTATACATTGAAAGAAGCGCTGCAGGACTTTGTGCAGAAGCCGCTCTTCGATTGGAACGGCACGCGCTTCAACTTCACGCAGAACAACTCTAGCCAGAATCCAGCAGTCATTGGTTCGGGACCTGGCATCAGCAACTTCCTCGTCAAGGGCGTATTCGTACCTGAGGACGATCGCAACGGTCCATCGCGCGCGTATCAACTCGGACTCATCACTGATCCGCACGGACGCTTGCTCTTCAAGTGGAAGCCGACATTCCCGTTCATCGGATTCGAAGTGCGGCGCGGCGATCGCTCGCCGACAGAGAGCGGCTCCGGAATGGATGTCATCGACGTGTTCAATCAGCAGAACAACTTCGAACTCGCGACGAGCCGTCCGCTATGGGAAGGCGCGAATCTCTCGATCAACTGGAAGCTCGGCTTCTCCTACGATCAGCGCAACACACTTCGCTTGACGCGCGAAGGCATCGACGACTTGATCTACTTCTCGAAGTCGGGTGACGTCACGCGCACATTCCTCTCGATCCCGGAGATCCCATTCCTCGGTATCAAGACGAGCGGCATCGGAAGAGTAGGCGAGCTCTATCTCGAAAAGATGAATGGCGTCGGTGCGAACACAGTAGGGAAGCGCGATAGCGTTGACATCGGCGTGCGCAACCGCATCCAGCGCGAGTCATTCATGGAAGGCTTCGAGTCGCTTCCGTTCTTTAGTGGATTCCTTCGCGAATTCCTGCCCCGCATGAACTACTCGTTCAACTGGACCGGCATGGAGAAGTTCTTCCTCTTTAGCTTTGCGGATCGCGCGAGCTTCAGACACGGATATAACGGTAACTATCGCCGCAACTTCCGACAGAATCAGGAAGATAGCGCGCAGTTCACAACGTTGCAAACGGTGCAGTTCGGATTCCGTCCGCTTATCGCGCTCGATCTCGATTGGAATGAGATCTGGGGCGGCAAGCTCAGAGCAAGCACGAACTACGACACGCAGACCGATTGGGGAAGCGATTACTCATCGCAGCGCATCACGCGCAGACTTTCTACATCGATCGGTATCACAGCGAACTACTCGCGCCAAGGACTCAGCATACCGTGGCTCGGACTCGATCTCAAGAACGAGTTCGGCGCAACGTTCTCGTTCACGAAGACGATCTCCAACGATAGCTATTACACGTTCGAGGACATCGGCACGAACCCCGAAGGCACCGGCAACGGCGGACTCACAAAGACGACGATCGAGCCGCGCGTATCCTACACGATCAGCCAGCAGCTATCGCTCGAAGGCTTCTATCGCTACGAGCGCACTGAGCGCGCAGCCACAGGCCAG
>JBKJTP010000073.1:0-6557 GCA_046590195.1 Kapaibacterium sp. (SeqCode)
CACACCCTTTGGGATCTGTCCGATTTCAGAATTCTCTTCTCATCAAAACCATCCCCCCTGCTCACCTCTTTTGATGCTTCTGAGCAAAACGCAATTTTCGTTTTCTCTAAATCCATCAAGGTAGTCTCTCTCCAGACTGGGGCATCGACGACTCGATCTATACCAACAGTAGCGGGTATGCAGTTATCTATAGACGGAGCTCGGAAGATCATCCGTGCTGTAGATTCAACAGGTATGGTGCAGCTAATTGACATACAGTCTGGAGAAGTAATTATGACGCGCATGTACGATCGTGCTTACGGTAAGCACATCAGCACTGCCATATCTTCGGACAACACGAAGCTCGTCACTGCTACGACTTTTAATCTCTTGCTCTTTCGTCAGGGTCTCGGTTTCTCGAATGTTGTGATCGATAAGAAGCAGTCAACAAACAACCTTCGTATTTTTCCTAACCCGGCAAAGTCCAGCTTCCAATTCGAAATTGTAGCGAACGCGCCTGCTGCTTTCACGCTCGTACTTTATGACGCCAGTGGAAAGCAAGCATATATTACAAGAACCGTCAATGTCGCGAGAGCTGGTATAACCAGACAGTCATTCGAAGCAGGAGACTTGCCAGCGGGTATGTACATTCTCACTATCACTAGCCCAAACGAGTCTTATCAGACCCCGTTGATTGTTAGTGAGTGATCCACTAAATGTCAATGCCAGTTCAGTCAGTCGCTAATAGCACAACCTCATTGGTGGCGGCTCGGACTCACTCTCTCCTCCTCAATAAAAAAAAACCCGTTATCCCCTGCTGGTATTTCGATCCATCGAGGATGATCGAGTCCATTGCGATGCCCTCTTCGTCGAAGTGGTGGATGAGCTGGTAATCCTGCAGCATCCAGGGGTTGTAGTTGAAGTGGCCGATCTGCCAGGGGATCTCGTAGGCGAGGAAGTACTTCGGTTTGTATGCCCAGACGTCTTGCGGCAATGAATCATACTTGAGCGCGTCGGGCGTGACGAGTCCGTAGGGATCGATGATGTGCGCCTCGGAGTAATAGCCAATAGCGCCGATGTCGCCACAGAGCAGCGTGTCGCCTATGATCGGCTGCTTCGAAAAGTAATCGCGAAAGCCGTAATACATGTTGTGCTGGATGCCGCTCTTGCCTTCTACTGCAAGCAGCGTACCCCAGCTTGCGACGATCAGGACTAACAGACCGACAACGACAGATGGCCTGGTGAATCGAGCGGCCGCCTTTGCGCTTCTCGCGAACAAACTTTGCAGGGCATAGGCGCTAAACAACATCTCGGCGTAGTGCGCTGGCTCGCCATACCAGCGATAGACCGGCGGACTCGATATGAGATAGGCAAGCGCGAACGGCACGATCCATAGCACCCACATCTTCGAGTAGATCTCCGACTTCCACGCTTGCGCCGCACCATAGATCGTCAAGGGTAGGAGGATGAAACAGAGTGGATCCGAGAGGATCAAGCCTTTGAGCACCATCCACATTGTCCATGGCTCAACCGTGGACTTTGCGAGGACCGATTGCGGAATGAACGTCCCGTAGTAGTGATAGAGTAGCGCGAGGAATGGTGCGACGATGAGCGCGCTGATCGCGGCGAGCGTTGCCGAAAACTTGAGATCACGCTTCGATATCAACGGCCACAAGACGATCGCGCCAACGAGCAGCACAGCCTCGGGACGGACGAAGTATGCGATGGATGCAATAGCCACAGCGCTCTTAGCATGGCCATCATGGAAGCGGCACAGCGCAAGACACGCCATGAAAAGAAAGAGGCTCGACTCCATACCGCTCACTCCGATGCGCGTGAGCACTCCGCTCGCGATGAAGAGCAGGGCAAAGTATGTTGCAGCGATCGGCTTGCCTGCGCGTTCGAGTACGCGCATGGTGAGATAGAGAGTACCGATCTCCGTTAACAGTGAGATCCCGAGCACAGCATGCTCGATCTGCATCGGCAGGAAATGCAGCGCGGCGCCGATGAGTCCCCATAGCGGCGTCGTGATGCCGAGTATCCACTCCCCAGGATTAAAGACGAAGCCGTTGCCTCCGATCAGGTTGCGCGCATAGCGCAGCGTGATATAGGCGTCATCGTAAAAGTGGAAGTAATTGGCGCCGATGATCCGCACCGCCACTAAGGCAACGCACAAATATCTGAACCGGGATTTGGGGAGATTAAGAGATTTCGAGGATTGCATTCAGGCAAATTTAAGAGCTAGGTGTCTATCAAGTATTAAATTTGGGGAAATCTGACGAATGCGATCGATATGTTTAACGAAAGCGCTCATCCTAATTCTAAGGTTACACGCGAAATAATCGGGTGTGCTATGCGCGTTCATTCTGGGCTAGGCAACGGCTTTCAGGAAGCCGTGTATCAGCGGGATTTGTCTATCGAATTACACCTGTGTGGTATCGAACATCGCCGCGAAGTAGAAATGCCTATTTTCTACAAAGGCTACGATGTAGGTACGCGCCGAGTAGATTTTCTTATTGGTGAGATAAGTGTAGAGATCAAAGCTATCATACAACTTGAGAATGTACACTTAGCTCAAGCCAAGAACTACTTGGAAGCTTACAATCTAGAAACAGGGCTGCTGATTAACTTCGGTGCAGCAAGCCTGGACTTTAAGCGACTGATCAATCCTAAAGTCGTAAAAAGCCTTCCGAGTTACGTAGGTCAAACCACTGATACGACAATCGCAAACAACCCATCACAGTACGCCGACCATTTGGGTCTATCTAAGAAGCAATCTCCCAAATCTTAAAATCTCCCCAAATCCCGGTTCAGATACTGATTATGAAGATTAAACCTTTCCAAGGAGAAAGCGTCTCTTTGCAAATATACTTCCTATGCTAAAGTCTCTCCTCGTTGTTCTCTTCGTCCTCGCTCCCCTTTCCGCATCATCTCAGACTTCAGGTCCGGAGGTGATCAGTTGGATCCTGAATCCGACGCACCAGACCGGATATGGCGGCCTCGAGACGAATGTGCAGAAGGTGCAGTATTCGTCGGACAATGTTTACGTCTCGTGCACGTGCATCCCGGGCTATGACATTGGTCCGTGGGCTGGGAATCCTAATCAACCTGCAAATCAGAATTTCGTCTTTAAGATCACTCGCACCCCGCAAAAGAACTCAGGCACTCCGATCGAGACGCCACTCGGACACATCGGCGTGTGGCGCAATGGCGTGAGCGTCTTCAATGCGAAGGATGCCCGTTCGTACAACAACAAGAACATCTGGCATCAGAATGCGATCGTCGTTGAGGCGGCGTCATTCGATGATTGCCTCGGACATCCAGCGCCAAACGGAGAGTACCATCATCACCTGAATCCTGTCTGCCTTTACGACCAGGCGAACAAGACCGCACACTCGCCGATCATCGGCTATGCATTCGATGGCTTCCCGGTCTATGGCGCGTATGGATATGCAAATACAGATGGCACTGGTGACATCACCCGCATGCGAACAAGCTATCGCGAAAGAAGCATCACCGATCGTTCGAGCCTTGCAAGCGGTGCATTGCCTGCGGCCGATCACGGTCCAGCCCTCTCGGCGCAATATCCGCTCGGATATTATGTGGAAGATTTCGAGTATGTCGCCGGGCTCGGCGATCTCGATGCACACAACGGCCGCTTCGGCATCACGCCCGAGTATCCACAAGGCACCTACGCGTATTTCATGACCGTCGATGAGGGCGGCACAGCAGTTTATCCATACACGCTCGGCCCAACCTACTATGGAACAGTGCCCGCAGGCAACACCGGTCCGCAGTCCGGGCATAATACCGTATCAGAACAAGTGCTCGAGTACGCGGGGACTGCAAGCGTTGAAGCGCCAGCAACATCGGGCATTTCACTCTATCCGAATCCATCGACCGGATGGTTGACGATCAAGGACGGACACGCGCTCACGGGCGCACACTACTCGATCTACGACGCAAGCGGGATCAAGGTGCTGGACGGCGTTTATGCTGACGCCATCGGTATCGTCAACTTAGCTGCTGGCTCTTATATGCTTGAGATAGTCATCGATGGCAAACAGCGATCGATGAAGTTCGTGAAGCTTTAGTTAACAAATGGCAGCGCGATCGAGCCATTCTGATCAGCGCTGAGTCTGTGGGAGCTCCGAGCTGTTGAGCACACCGTCTGCACAGCTACCACTGCCGAATAGCTCTGAAGCATTAGCGACATAGCCTTCGAACTTGATCCACTTCCCTGCTTTGTCCTTGTAGCTGCCGTACCGATATTGCGGTGCAGATTGCGACATGTCAAAGGTCTCCTTCGCGGAGCCGCGATCGATCGTGATCGTTCTTTGATTCTTGTCGTACGTGACCTTGCCAACGATCAGATCTGTCTTGTTCGTTACGAACTTCGGTTGTCCGCCACGCATCTCGGAGACAGGATCATCAAGATAAAACGATTGCGAGAATTGGTGCACCGCATATGTCGGCATCCCGTCGATGTCCGTCTTCGCGAAGAACATCTTTGCTTTTTCCCCATTAAATCTACCGCAATCCACTTCGATCAACATCTGCTGACCTCCAATCGGATAGAAGGTGATCATCTCCTTGATCTGCTTGCTTGGATTGTTTTGGAATGCCGACTCGCACTCCTCGCACCAATTCAAGATGCCTCTCCATGTATCGCGCTCATCTTGAGTAGTCGCATGCGTCGCTGGCATCTTTAGAGAGAAGCGCTGCCGGAATGGCAGCAGAGGAGCCTCGATCTCACCGTACGGGGTCGATGGTTCAAACTGCATCGCACCGCCCTTTGGCGTTACTGAAATACGGCCGTTAACCTCTTCGATGTTGTTTGTGAGCATCAGCGGCGCGCGGAGTGTGATCTTTGGTTTGAACAGCTCGCCCGATCCAATGCCACCGAAGTTCTCCATCATCGCGAATTGACGGCCCATCGAATCAAGCTGCGAATCCGTAAGCGTGCTACTCAGGATCGCCATCGAGTCCCGCAATTTCTCGATCTCTCCTTCACCCATCATTGCGCTGAAGATGCTGGAGCTATCGGTGATTAACGCCAGTACCGAATCCATCATGTGTCTCGCCTTAGCGATGCTGTGCGTGCGCGAGATATCGACCGGCACTGGCTCCGGCATAAAATGATAGAGCTGTAGCTCAAGATCTTCACCGAGATCAACAATAGCTATCGAGTCGTTCTTTGCATTTGCCGGACGGTTCGTTAGCTTGCGGGAGATCGAGTCGAGCGCAGGAATCTCACGCTTGAACTGACTATGAATCGGCCCGACATCTGTGTAGCTTCTGAGCTTCAGGTTGATCTTTACCTTCTTTTGGGTAAACTCGTTGGAATCAGTGACGCTGTAGTCGACAATGCGTCCGCTTTGCTTCAGCCTGAGCAGGAATGGATGAACAGCGAAGTTCACGAGCGAGTCGATAAGCTTTTGCGGCTCTTGTCTGAGAAACTGATCCTTGCTGAAGATCTCGGCGAGATCGCCCTTACCCATGGCTGCAAGATCGGGCATCTGGCCGGTAGGCGCTTCGATCGCATAGGTTAGCTGAGAACTGCCATCGGGATAGACAGAGACGATCGTCTCCATGCCGCCGCAGCTTTGTAAGCCAAGTAGAGCAAGGGAAAAGAGAGCGAGTAAGAACGGGCGTGTGCGCATAGGTATGTATAAATGTCTTCAAATATACGAACCGATGAGCCTGTCTGCTCTCAGTCTTCCTCTGCCGGAATGAGATCGAACGGCTTCGGCATGTTGCGCGCGGCGTGAAGGATCACGTAATCCGGGAAATGTGTCAATACGATCATGTCCTGAAACATGTCCGTCGGAGCGCTGAAGCTCCAGGAGAGCCGATCGACTTTTGTCACTCCGCTTGATGCCGATGTAACTTCGGGCGATCCATGAAGCGAAGTCAGTTGCTCGACGAGTTGCATGCGTAATGCATTTGATGTTGAAGCATCCAGATCGAGGTACTTTGCTTCTGCGCCCGTCAAGAGATCTTTATCGCTGAACCACACTCGCAGTTTGCTACAGGTGAAGCCATTGAGCCTCCCCTTCTCCCATCGCTGCTTATCGGTGTTGAGGGCGAATCCCCAGCGCTGGATGGAATCGATCACCTCATGCTTTGGGGTACTCCAGCCAAAATTCATAAATCGCTGACTCGACCCGCAAGACTGTGCGAGCAGACAAATCATGGCGAGAATCGAAAGTTTAAGGCACTTGAGCATGCACATGCAACCACGCAGCAAAGCTAGCCGCTCCCCACCGTTAGCAAGAATTCATCTATCCTCGAGTACCAATTCGGAAATAATCAATTATATTCGCATCGAGATACACATTCCTTCCGGATTTCCTTTAACGCGGGAGGATCATTCGATATAGCCTCTTATGAATAGATCAATCCTAACAACTCTTAAGATCGCGATGCTCGCGGTCGTGTTTTGTGCCTTCACTTCGACGAGCTTTGCAGCCGTCGACATGTTCCTTGAGATCAAAGACATTAAGGGCAAAGTCGTCAGCCGCTGCGAAGTAAGCGCTGATGGATCATTCGAATGTCCGGCGCTGCCTGCCGGTGAA
>JBKJTP010000122.1:0-2864 GCA_046590195.1 Kapaibacterium sp. (SeqCode)
TCGTTACGCGCAGCAACATCCGGAGGCATTCGTCATCCAGCATTTCGTCGGAGCCGGCTCCGGCAGCGATGCGAGTAGTGTGATGCGGCACATCATGATGGAGATCCGCGAGCGCTACCATCTGAGCGATGAGATCCCGACCGAGTACGACAAGCTTCGCGACGAGCTTCCGCAATGGTTCGCGAAGGTGCAGGATGAACGGCTTGTGCTGGTGATCGACGCGATCAATCAACTCGAAGGCATTTCGCGCGAGATGAACTGGCTGCCGAACTTCATTCCGGCAAACATTCGGTTGCTCATCTCAAGCACCGAAGGCGCGCCATTCGATGCGCTGCGCACACGAGAGTGGCAAGAGCTCGAACTGCAACCACTAACAACATCCGCGCGGCAAGCGATCATCGAGCTCTACTTAAGGGAGTATCACAAGACGCTGCTCACGGAGCAGATACTGCATATCGCCGAGCATCCGCGCACCGAGTCGCCACTGTTCCTACGAACGCTGCTGGAAGAGATCCGCATCTTTGGCGTATTCGAGGAGCTCGATAAGCATATCGATCATTATCTCGAAGCAGGCGACGAGCGAGAGCTCTTCGACCGCATTCTCGGACGCTTCGAGCGCGATCATGGCGAAGCAACCGTTCGCGCTGTGATGTCTGCCATCTGGGCGGCGCGATTCGGTATTGCGGAGTCCGAGTTGCTCGCGTTCACCGGACTCACGCGGTTGGCGCTCTCGCAATTCCTGCTCTCGCTCGATTATCACCTTATGCAGCGCGATGGATTGCTCGCGTTCTTTCACGATCATCTCCGCGAAGCCGTTCGTGTGCGCTATCTGCATGAAGAGTCAGAGCGGCAGGAAGCACATCGGCTGCTGGCTGAGAATTTCTCGCGATACGAATACAACGCACGCCGACGCGATGAAGAAGCCTGGCAATGGCGGGCTGCGGGAGATGTTGTGCGGTTGTGTGCGGCGCTCTCGGATGTGGATTTGCTGGACATGATCCTCAACGGACCGCGAAAGTACGACCTGCTGGAGCTTATCGGCGCGGTAAACGATGATGCTAGGGCTCGGATGTTCAAGCCGATCGAGCCATTGATGGTGCATGCCGATCATCCCGATATCGAGTTCTGGCAGCGGCTCGATACGCTTGTCAACTTTTTCTCGGTCACGAATCAGTACACGCGCGTGCTCGAGCTCGAGCCTTATGTGATGCAAGGCGCGACGCCCGAACTGCATGACAATATCGGCATCACGCTCAAAGTACTCAGCGAGTACGCCACCTGTCTGCTCAATCTCGGCAAGAGCGCCGAGGCGCTGCCTATCCTCGAGTTCATTCTCTCACGCACTGAGTTTGGCGAAGACCCCGCACGGCTCGAAGGGGAGACGCTGGATCAGCTGATGTTCCTGCATTATCAACGCGGGGAGTTTACGCAATCGGAAGAATTCGCGAAGCGAGCCGTCGAGGCGAAGAGCAGATTGTTCGGCGAGATCTCTCCATTAACTGCAGAGAGTCTGAACAATCTCGGTACGCTGCTAACGCAAAGCAATCGCATCGCAGAAGCGATCAGCGTATTTGAAAGGGCAGTTGAGATTCTGCAGCGAACGCTTGGTGCTGCCCATCCAGGGACAGCGGACGTAAAAAAGAATCTTGCGATGGCATACACGAAAGCATCAGATGCTACAAAGGCGAAATTCATTTACGAGCAGATCCTTGAGATCGAGATAAACTCCTATGGGACTGACAACCTGCGGGTGGCGATGACCCGAAATCAACTTGGATCGATGCAGATGCGTCTGAAGGAGTTCGTGCAAGCCTCGGAGAATTTTTTGAAGTGCGCACAAATCAGGGAGCGACAATTGGGTGTATCACACGCACAAACTGCAACGAGTTACATTAATTTGGCCGGCACGAAAGCAGAGCTAGGGTTTGAACAGGAAGCACTTGAACTATTCGAGAGATTCTTGCCCATCAAGTCGAAAGCAATGGGCATGGATCACCCATCTGTCATTCGGTCGACTGAGTCTTATAGATTGTTAAAAGAAATGAAGTCGGCCTCTTGAGCCGACTTCAAATTCAACTTAAGACAGCTGGTTGTTACATGACTGGATCTGCATCCATCACTACGATCAGCGAAAATGTCTCATCGTCAGTCCCGCCTGTGCGTGAGCACAAGACATTGAGCGTGCCATCGGCCTGCTCGGTTACGCTTAGCACATTGCTCGGTGTCATCTGAAGGCCATCGCCGATAGGCGTAGTGCCTGAGAGCAACGCGGCCAGCGAGCCACCGACAAAGTTGTTTACGTTGAAGTTTTGCGTGCCCGATAGCGTGCCCCATTGCAATGCGCGCGGCGGATCGGCCTGACCTTCAAAGACGAAGTAATACTTCGACGATTTCATGTCGGTCGGGGTAACAGTCAGGCGTGGGTTTGTCCAAGCGGTTTGAGGTGCCGTGATGTTGAGGTATGTTGCGCTTGGATATGGATCGGTCGCGATCGCCGGGACAGTTCGCCATGTCCCCTTGAGACTTACAGTAGCCATGAATCAGTTTAGATTAGCGTGAGAAAACAGTGCTCGCCTGTATAGGTGAGTAGCGAGCCAGAAGAATGAAGGAGCCCAATATACAAAATTGCCAGGAGAAAGTCAATACTGCTTTTTCAGCATACTTTGCGCGTGCCTGCGCCTACAGGAGGGTACTTTGCTAAAATTCAAGGTGCTTCTTTGATGAATTCTGCACGAATTCTCTTGAAAAGTATTGACATTCGTCTTTTTATTTCGTATATTTGCAGCTCATTCCAAGGGCACCTCCCCCGGTAGGCGCAGGCTTTAGCCAGCGTGCTGCTCGTGAGGATACCTCCGGAATTCCGA
>JBKJTP010000129.1:0-8886 GCA_046590195.1 Kapaibacterium sp. (SeqCode)
AACTGCTGCTTTGGCCTCGAGCCCTGGTTCTATCAACTCCAAAGATTCGAACGGCCTTACACTGCTACACATTTCTGCTGTCGAAGGGTATCCCGACATGGCCCAATTCCTGATGGATCGTGGAGCAAACGTTAACTCGACAGATAATCTCATGATGACACCTCTTCATTGGTGCAGCATCACGAATCAGAAATTGATCGCTATCGCACTGCTTGCGAAGGGAGCTTCCATCAATGCACTCGATCGCAGGGATCGAACTCCGGCCCATTACAGCGCTTCGTTCGGCTGGTTTGATCTAACGGATCATCTCGTGACGCGCGGTGCGGATCTGAATTTGGTCGATAAGGACGGACATACGGTGTTAGGCGAGGCAGTTGCTCATGGTCGTGTTGACATCCTTCGAATGCTCCGCGATCGCGGAGCACCACTCTATAAAAATTAAGTGAAAGTGATCCTGAATGTGAACGATCAGCCGGCCTTACGCAAGATGGCCACGCGCATCTTGAGTGAGGCCGGTTATCACATTCTGGAAGCATCCAGCGGTGAAGAGGCCATTGCATTGTCCCGCACTCAGCCGCCTGATCTGGTATTGCTCGATGTTCGCATGGAAGGCATGGATGGCTTCGAGGTCTGCCGCCAGCTACGCGCGGACGCTGCCACTGCATATCTCCCGATCGTCATTATGTCCGGGCATCACATCAAGCCCGACGACAAAGCCCTCGGCGCCGATCTGGGCGCAAGCGCCTATCTCACACTCCCGCTCGATAAAGCCAAGCTGCTGAGCACGATAGCACGGTTTGTTTAGAAGCCTTTCGGGCTTCGCCCTCAACGCGGCAGGCTAAAGCCCGCCTCCACACAGTCGCGAGGATATCCAGTCTAATTCGGGAGCCTACGCCCCGTTCCGGCTGTTCTTCCTCGTTCGCGAAAGCGAATCCGCAATCAAATTAACCCCTAGATTCAATGTCTCCGGATAACAGTGCCGTACCAGAGGTCGAAAGCAGTATGTCGAATAGTGTAGCAACAGGCGAGATGATCACGATCACGTTGCCTGATGGCTCACAGCGTACGTACACGCGCGGCACGACCGGAATGGACATCGCGATGTCGATCTCGCCACGACTCGCAGATGCGTCGCTCGGTATCTTCGTCAACAATGCACCATACGATCTCGCCACTCCGATCATGGACGATGCGAGCGTGCGTATCGTGCAATGGCGCGACGACGAAGGCAAGGGTATCTACTGGCATTCGAGCGCTCACTTGATGGCGGAAGCTGTCGAAGCGCTTTATCCAGGTGCACGCTTCGGTATCGGTCCATCGATCGAAACTGGCTGGTACTACGATATGGAGTTGCCTGAAGGTGTGAAGCTCACACCAGATGATCTCGTCAGGATCGAAGTGAAGATGCAGGAGCTATCGCAGCGCGATGTTCCGTTCGTTCGCATCCCGAAAGATTACGACGAAGCAGTTCAATACTTTACAGAGAAGGGCGACTGGCTGAAGCTCGAGTTGCTCGAAGGCTTGCGTGGCCAACCGATCACATTCTATCAGCAGGGCGAATTCACCGATCTCTGCCGCGGCACACACGTGCCATCAACAGGCAAGATCAAGTTCGCGAAACTACTCTCGATCGCTGGTGCATACTGGCGGGGCGATGAGAAGCGCCCGATGCTTACGCGCGTTTATGGCGTGAGCTTCCCGACAAAGAAGGAGCTCGATCAATTCATCACTACACGTGAAGAAGCTGAGAAGCGCGACCACCGCAAGTTAGGTAAAGAGCTTGAGCTCTTCATGATCACACCGAAGGTGGGCGGCGGCTTGCCGATGTGGTTGCCGAAAGGCGCAGTCTTGCGTCACACACTCGAGACCTTCATGCGCAAGCAGCAGCGCAAGCGCGGATACGATCAGGTTGTTACTCCGCACATCGGTAACATCGAGCTGTATAAGACGAGCGGTCACTATCCCTATTACAAGGATAGCCAGTTCACACCTATCGATGTTGATGACGATCAGTATCTGCTCAAGCCGATGAACTGTCCGCATCACTTCACCATGTATAACGCGAAGCCGCACAGCTATCGCGAGCTGCCTATCCGCTATGCGGAGTTCGGCACGGTTTATCGCTATGAGCAGTCTGGTGAGTTAAGCGGACTTAGCCGCGTGCGCTCGTTCACTCAGGATGATGCGCATATCTTTGTTGCACCGGAGCAGTTGAAGGACGAACTCTGCGAAGTGATCGCACTGACTCAGCACGCTGCGAAGACGCTGGGCTTCGAAGACTTCAACATTCGCTTGTCATTCCGCGACGATGAGAACCCTGCGAAGTACGGTGGCAATCTCGAGCAGTGGGCGCAGGCTGAGAAGGACATCAAGGAAGCTGCGGATCTCATGAAGCTCGAATACAAGATCGGCATTGGCGAGGCCGCGTTCTACGGCCCGAAGATCGACTTCCTGCTCAAGGATGCGCTTGGCCGCAGCTGGCAGCTCGGTACGGTGCAGGTAGATTACGTCATGCCTGAGCGCTTCCAGATGGAGTACATCGGTGCCGACGGCCAGAAGCATCGCCCTGTCGTTATTCATCGCGCCCCTTTCGGGTCGCTTGAGCGCTTCACGAGCTTGCTCATCGAGCACTATGCTGGCAACTTCCCGACGTGGCTGGCCCCGGTCCAGATCGCTGTTCTGCCGATCACGGAGAACCAAGAGGACTACGCGAACGAGATCAAGGCCCTGCTCGAAGCCGATGGCAGCGAGGCCCGGGTGATCGTCGATTCCTCGAACAGTAAGGTCAACGCGCGCATCCGAGACCAGGAAATGATGAAGGTGCCGGTGATGCTTGTTGTGGGCGATAAGGAGAAGCAAAATCGCACGATTTCTATCCGCCGTCACGGGCAAGGTAACGTAGGAACGGTTTCCCTTGAGGAGGCATTAACGTTGCTTCGCAACGAATGCCGCATCCCGGACTAGGCCTTCTTCTTGGCCTAATTCACTTATTTTAAGGCATTTTCACGGTTTCAGGACTCTATTTGGACAATCTCCCAAAGCTCAATCTTAAGAAGGCGAATAAGCCCGCGGTACCCCGCGAGGAAAACGCCGATGGCTCTGCGTCTTCACCCGATGTCAGCTCTTCGATAGACTCGTCTTCGGACCAGAACGGATCGGCACTAGGTGCTTCAGCGCCTGTTGCATCCGCTCCGGCTCAGCCGCAATCGATCGGTGGGTTCACTCTGAAGAAGAGACCTCCTGGAGAAGGCGGTGCTCCGTCAGCTCCGCGTCCTTCGGGACCGGGTGGTCCTCCGAGCGGCTTGCGCACAGGCGGCGGCGGATTCCAGGGTGGTGGATTTGCTCCGCGTCCTCCGTCGACGAACAATCGCATGAATCGCTTCTCGAGAGAGATGCCTTCACGCGATCCGGGCGTTCGTATGAACGAGAGCATTCGTGTACCTGAGATCCGCGTCATCGACGAAGAGGGTCAGGTAGGCGTAATGTCGCCTCGTGAAGCATTGGAGATCGCGCGCGAGCGTGGACTCGATCTCATTGAGATCGTACCGAACGCGCAACCGCCGGTCTGTAAGATCATTGATTTTGGTAAGTGGAAGTACGAGCAGCAGAAGCGTGATAAGGCGCAGAAGAAGACGCAGCATCAGCAGCTCCTGAAAGAAGTACGATTCCATCCGTCGACCGATACGCATGACTTTGAGTTCAAGACGCGTCACGCACGCGACTTCTTGCTCGAAGGCCATAAGGTAAAAGCGACCGTGCAGTTCAAGGGCCGCGAAGTGACGTATCGTCAGTTCGGTGAAGGCTTGCTGACAAAATTCCTCGAGCGTCTTGCAGATATCTCGAAGATCGATCAGCAGATCAGCATGATGGGTAAGCAGATGACCGTCGTCATCTCGCCGACCGCAAAGAAGAAGAAGGACGAGCCGAAGAAGGACACAGGTCCGCGTATGGAGAAGGCTCGTAAGGCCAAGGAGGCAGCAGGGGATCCTGATGCCGAGCTAACAGATGTAGAGTTGGCCGAGGTCGAGTTGGAGGTTGGTGCTATCGACGATTCAGGTCTCTCGGAGAGAGATCTCGATACACTGCTTCTCGCAGATCCATCCGGTGCATCAGACGATGATGACGAGGATGGCGAGATGGAGATCGTTGAGGCAGAAGTTACTGCTGAAGCAGCGGTTACTACTGAAGCAGTGGTCGTTGCAGATGCAGATATGCCTGGCGTAGAAGTCAGCGAAGAAGAGATCATCGATCACGCTGATCTTGATGTAGGCGAGACGCCTGCGAAGACAAACGACTCAGAAGAGGAGTCGAAGTAAAGTTTGAAAGTTTAGAGTCTGTCCCTGGCTGTCATTGCGAGGAGCCCAGAGCGCAAGGATCGTAGATCCGCAGCGATCGAGGCGACGAAGCAATCTCCAGTCGAGGGCGCGGAGTACCGAAGGAGATTGCTTCGTCGGCTTCATCGCTTTGGCGATGAATGCCTCCTCGCAATGACAGGCTGTGACGAAAGTCAACAAGTGTTTCTAGTTCAATTACAATTCATCATGCCAAAGATCAAGACACACTCGGGCGCAAAGAAGAGATTCTCTGTGACCGGTTCGGGCAAGATCAAGCGTGAGAAGGCGTTCCAGGCGCACATCATGACCTCAAAGTCAAAGAAGCGCAAGCGCAATCTCCGCCAGTCAGGCCTCGTTCATCCGACAAATGCGAAGAACATCAAGATGATGTTGAACCTCTAATTGGATCACCCATGATCCGTTAGAGTTCGTATTGGTCATGGATCATCACTGATCCTGTTTTATCTAACCGCCGCAAGCGCTAAGTGAAAGTCACATAGCGATCCTCATCTCAGTAGAGAGACGAGAATTCAGATGCTTACGGAGGTTTCACAATCAAGAAAAATCTGAGAATCTACAATGCCAAGAAGTAAAAACCTCGTCGCTGCAAAGCGCAGGAAAAAGAAAGTATTCGCAGCGGCCAGTGGCTTCTTCGGAATGCGCAGCAACGTTCTTACCGTTGCGAAGCATCACGTTGACAAAGCCCGCCAGTACGCATTCCGCGATCGCCGCGTCCGTAAGCGTGATTTCCGCGCTCTCTGGATCGTCCGCATCAATGCAGCAGCTCGTGCAAACGGCTGCAGCTACTCACAGCTGATCGGCGCGTTCGCAAAGAGCGGCATCACGATCAACCGTAAGATGCTCTCCGATCTCGCGATCACCAGCCCAGCAACGTTCACGGAGCTCGTAAAGGCTTCTGGCGTCAAGACGAAGGCTGTCGCGTAAGTGTAGCACATGCTTTAGCTTGTGTGAAAAAGCCCGCTCATTGAGCGGGCTTTTTTTGTAACTCTTTTCTCGGCGAACGTCACCTTAGATATGCGTCAACTTCGTTTAGCTATCTCCGTTGCATTTTTCGCCCTTGCTGGCTGCACCGAGCCGTGCCCCATCCCGCTCGAATCCGCCCCGACGACCGAGATCGTACGGCTGAAGGAGGGAAGCCTTATCACGTATGAAGCGACACTGACAGACAGCAACATCAAGATCTTTAAGCGTCCGCCCTGGACCGAGAGAGTGTTGACGTTCGGTGCGAGCATCGGCGGCAAAGACAGTGTCATCGCAACTGAATCGCTCGAAGATCTTACGATGCGATTCCAGGACATGGACGCGAATTCGTTCTATCAGTACCGACCCTTAGGTCCAGCGTATGATATCTTGAAATCGGGATTCTGGCTTCGACTTCCTCTTGGCCCGGACACTCTGATACAGCAGGTCGCGGATACAAGCAGCTGGGGCCACATCATTGTGACGTACAAAAGCTTCTTTGTCGGCAAGTCGACGCAATTGATCGATGGAAAGAACTACTCGGTAGATCAGATCCAAACAAACTTTAGCTGGGAAGACCACGAGCTGAACAATGAACTCGTGCATCACGAGTTTGTGATGACCACAAATGTTATCCGCTCTCTCGGCATCTTCTCCGAGCAGACCCTTGGCTACCCAAACGGACGTCCCCGTTCGCACATCATCGTGAAGAAGATCGAGTTGTAGCTCCTAGTAAGAGTGTAGTCCGCCGCGGCGGACTTTAGCTTGTGCGAAGAAAAACCCCGTTTTATGAGCGGGCTGTTTTGGCATCAGTAACATTACTGAGGAATAACAATCTTTTGGCGTGAGTGCTCTCCGTTGCTCAACCATGCATCAACCCAGTAAACACCTTTGCTAAGCATGCCAAGATAGAGACTTGAATGTGGCTCAAGCGTGCTCTCTAAAACCAGTCGCCCCGTTGCATCCGTCACGCCGACTCGTGCACTCAAGCGGTCGCTGAACGCGCCAAGGCTTCTAGTGGAAGGGACATAGCCCAACCGTATTTCGCGCTGTCGCGGAAATTCACCGACAGATAACATCGGCTCCGTACTCAGGTAAAACGAATCTTGAGTGAGAACACCGACTGTATTTGATCCTGGCACAAATGCGATCTCCTGGAATCGTGCTCTTTTAGGCAGATTACTATCGGCTCTAACCCAGTTGTTGCCATTGTCACTTGAACTCCACAATCCGCATCCCAACGTCCCAACAAGGAGTTCGCCGCTCACTGATTGGCTCAGGCATAGAACGGAAGAATCCACGCTCAAGACGAGGTCCCATCTCTCTCCACGGTCGTTCGATCGCAGCAATCTACCACGCTCGGTACTGGCAAAAAAGGAATTGGGTCTCGCTGAGTACACTCGATTTACTCGACCGAATGATGCAACGTCAGGCGTGACCTCGCGCCATGTTTTGGCAACGTCGGATGAGACGAACAACTCATGGTCACTCGTCATAGCCAAGTAGGAGTCATCAGGCAAGTACTCCATTTGCCAGAGTATGCGGTCATCCAAGGTGCTATGAACGGGGGACCATGATTGACCCAAATCGACTGAACGATGCAAATCTCCTAGTTGCGCGAAAATATGTTGGTTAGAATCAACACAAAGGATTCTAACGTCGTATGTGCGGCCATTGGTCTCAATCCGAAGAGAATCCCATGACACTCCAAGATCACTACTCCTCCATCCGGCCCCGTAGATTCCGACGAATAGAATGTCGCGTGCGGCATGGAGGCTATTCATTCGTTCGAACTCCCGACTCGTGACCCAGTTGAGACCTTCGTCTGTAGTGCTGATGACAGAAAGGCCCCCGATCACAAATTGGCCTGATGCAAGTGCGGCAAGACTGGACTTAACCCTATTCTTCATGCTATTACCGCATTCTCTCCATGATGTCCCGAAGTTGGTGGAGCGGTGCAGCCGGGACTTTGGATACTGATACTCGTGAAGAGAGCCACAGAATATCACCGAGTCAAAACCTTCACCGACCACCCACAGATGGACATCGGAATTCTCGCTCGCTACGCCAGACCGATTCCACGTTGCACCTCCGTCAGAGGATCTGAAGCAACCGCTGTCAGAGACATACAGGATCGTACTGCCGTTGAGATTGAATGACCAAACACGCCCGATCAAATGGCAAACAAACTCCGGTTCACTCGATCCTGGACGGACGATGTTGAGTTCATCCTTCTTGTAGCCTGTTTGTGAATAATGTCCGTTGCCAACGATGTAAACTGTGCCATCGACACCACACCGTACGCGATTGTTCGCTTGCATCGATGAGACAGGGATCCAACTCAACCCGTCATCCAGAGAGTATTGGAGTTGCCGCGAATTTTTGTTCGATGTCCATAATCTACCCACGCTATCAACGCACAGAGCATAGTCACCCTCAACCGCTGAATTGATTATGGTCCAATCTAGTCCCGAGTTCGTTGACTTGGAAAGGGAGTAATATAAATTTGTATAAAGAGTATTCTTCCTCGACCGAACCACATCAGTTACTAAGCGCTGGTCGGCATCGTACGTCCAGCTAATGCCATTGTCGTCCGAAACAAAACCAGAGTCACCTGTAGCCACCAACAAGAGCCCCTCGGCTGTACAGTAAAGTGATGGATTACTTGTAAAATACTTCAAGCCGCGCTGCTGCCAGGTTATCCCGTTGTCAGCACTCGTAAAAAGAAGATGCCGTACTGCGTAATCATGCTTCCCACTGAGCAGTCCATATAATACGCGGTCTGGTCCCTTGACGATCGAATGGAGA
Source organism: Kapaibacterium sp. (SeqCode) (assembly GCA_046590195.1). GTDB lineage: Bacteria > Bacteroidota > Ignavibacteria > Palsa-1295 > Palsa-1295 > JBKJTP01. Next base: position 8,124 of record JBKJTP010000129.1, read on the forward strand.
TCTGGTCCGGTGCCGCTGCCGTTCTTCCAGATCAGTGTTTGACTCTCCGAGTCTACAGGCAGGAGAATAAAAAGCAGAAGAATTGCGAGAGCTTTCATGGCGAATGAACTCCTCCCACAGCTAAACAATCTCAAAGTCACGCATTTAGGCCCCAAAGTAAAGTTGCCAGCCATTACTGGCAAGCGATGTATTCATGCTCCATGCCTCTCAATGCCCCACATACTTCAACCCGATCACTGATCCGATCAACGTTGCGAGAAAGAACACTCGCCATAGCGTAGCCGGCTCTGAAAAGAAGAGAATACCGACGATCGCAGTGCCTGCTGCACCGATGCCGGTCCAGACCGCATACGCAGTACCCATGGGCAACGTAAGCGTCGCGCGATAGAGGAAGAACATACTCAGCACGAGCGACACAACGAATCCCGCCATCCACATGATGTACGGCGTGCCTGCGGCATCCTTCGCCTTCGAAAGACACGTCGTGAAGCCGACCTCGAAGAGGCCAGCGAGAATTAAAAGTATCCAAGCCATAGGCGCGGTCTAACACCGTTCGAGTCACTTTCGGCTAAATCACTGGGATGCGCTATACTTTGCTAAAATTCAAGGTGCTTCTTTGATGAATTCTGCACGAATTCTCTTGAATAGTATTGACATTCGTCTTTTTATTTCGTATATTTGCAGCTCATTCCAAGGGCACCTCCCCCGGTAGGCGCAGGCTTTAGCCAGCGTGCTGCTCGTGAGGATACCTCCGGAATTCCGA
>JBKJTP010000286.1:0-6875 GCA_046590195.1 Kapaibacterium sp. (SeqCode)
CCTTCGGGATCCTCTTTCAGATATAATTGAGAACCAGCACATGCGAGTAGGATTACTAGCGAACATCAAACCGGAACAGCCGACAGAAGAAGTGGCTGAGAAGCTTGGGCTTCGTAATAGCAATGGCCGCTCTGGTCAGTTGGTTTCGAGCCCGAGCAGCGCAAGCACCGCTGCGCCACAGGCTGGTCTAACAGCAAGCGAGCTCATTTCGAGCGAACTCGTCGATCTATTCGCTGAATGGGATTCGAAAGCGACGATCGACGCGGTTGCTCTCGCGCTGGAATCGCATCCTGACGTCGAGGTTGAGATCATCGAGGCTGTGCCGAAGATCGCGCTGCCCAAGCTGATGAACGAGCAGTACGACATCGTGTTCAATCTTGCCGAGGGCTTTCTTGGAGCAGCACGTGAGGCGCAATTTCCGGCCTTGCTCGAAATGTTAAACATCCCGTACACTGGAAGCGGACCGCTCTCGCTTGCGGTGGCATTGGACAAAGCACGGACAAAGGAGATCCTGGCGTATCACGGTGTGCCCGTCGCGAGATTCGTCACGGCGACGGAGCAAGTCGACACACTGACGCAGATCCTGCCCGGTGCAACATACCCGGTCGTCGTCAAGCCGGTCTCCGAAGGATCGGGCAAGGGCATTCGCAATTCCTCGTTCTGCAAAACGGACGACGAGTTGAATAGCGAGATCGAACGGATCCGGGTGAGCTACAAGCAACCAGCGATCATCGAGGAGTTCTTGCCAGGCCGTGAGTTTACAGTTGCAGTGCTCGGCAACGGCGAACGCGCCCGTGTACTACCCATCGTCGAGATCAACTTCGCTGAACTGCCCAAGGACGCAAACCCGATCTACGGCTTCGAAGCTAAATGGATCTATGACGTTGTCGAGAACCCGCTCGACATCTTCTCCTGCCCTGCTCGCATCCCCAACTCGTTGCGCAACGAGATCGAGAGTGTCGTGCTGAGAGCGTACGAAGTGCTCGAGTGTAAGGACTGGTCGCGCATCGATGTCAGGCTCGATGCTCGCGGACGTGCGAATATCATCGAGATCAATCCATTACCAGGAATTCTGCCAAATCCGGAAGAGAATAGCTGCTACCCTAAAGCAGCTCGCGCTGCGGGGCTCACGTACGAAGAGATGATGCTGTCGGTACTGAAGGCCGGGTGCGATCGATATGCGATCCCTTTCGATTTCCAACCGGCCAAAATAAGTTAGCTTGTCCAAAGAACGGGTCGCAGTGATCTATAACGAGCCGAAGCACACGGATGCTTCGGAGCACTGGCTCGCCCGTTCGAATGAAACGGCAGTCGATGAGACCTTCCGAGATGAGTCGGAGTATGGAGTGCTCGAACAGATGCAGTCGATCGCTTCCGCGCTCGAGGCCCACGGATTCTCTGTCACGATCTTCTCTGCCGACGATGACATCAAGCGGCTTTGTGACTTTCTGACGTCCGATCGTCCAGACGTGATCTTCAATTGTTGCGAGTCGATCTCCGGCAAGGCATCGCTCGAGATGAATATCGCGGCAGTCTATGAGCTGCTCGATATCCCGTACACTGGTTCTGGAGCGATGACGCTCGGCATTGCTCTTAATAAGTCGTTCAGCAAAGATATCTTTAAAAGCAGAGGCATTCCGACTCCGGATTACGAAGTAGTTGAAGTTGGTCTGCAGTGCGATCCTGGGAAGCTCACCTTCCCGCTCATCGTAAAGCCTGCGAAGGAAGATGCTAGCATCGGCATCGATGCAGCCTCGATTGTCTATGATAGCATACAGTTAGGTTCGCGCGTGAGCTTCGTGCACCAGGAGTTCGATCAAGCGGCGATCGTCGAAGAATATATCGAAGGGCGCGAGTTGAACGTCGGTGTCATCGGCAATGAGGATTCGATCGAGACGCTGCCGATCAGCGAGATCCGCTTCGATACACTTCCTGCCGATCTTCCGAAGATCGTTACCTACGAAGCAAAATGGGTAGAATCATCGCCATATTATGCTGCTACCGTGCCTCAATGCCCTGCTGAAGTGAACGAGAGCATTGCAAAAGCGGCGAAGCAGATCGCCATCGATGCTTCGAGAGCATTAGGTTTGCGTGGATATGGCCGCATCGATATGCGCTTGCGGGCCAGTGATAACAAGCTTTTCGTGCTAGAAGCGAATCCGAATCCTGATATAAGCGAAGACGCAGGCTTCATGCGCGCTGCACGAGTCAGCGGCAGAACGTATGATGGCACAATAAATGAAATTCTTCAACTCGCACTTGATTTTTCTCGTGAGCTTCACGAATGAGTAGCAGAGCACGAGACACATCTGTCATCACTTAAAGTATAAGTTGAAGTGAGGTGAAGCGAAGATGCGATGTAGTTGCGATAGAGCATCGAGGTGAGTTTGAAAAAAAGTTTTCCGATTGCGCGACAATTGTTGTTCAAAGAAAGTTATACGAATCGTTCACAACTTCTTTGACAGAATGTTTTTAGGTAGTACGCTCGATAAGATTTGATGGATCATCTCATTCGTAAGATCGAAACGACAGATAGAGTGCGGTTGCTCGAGGTCGTTGCGGCTACGAAGAACTTCAGTCAGGATGAGTTGGCCATCGCAGAAGAACTTGTCGAGATCGTACTGACACAACCGGACCAGACCGATTACTACGGCTTCGTTTGCGAAGACAAAAGTAACGGGGTCGTTGCTGGATTTCTGCTCATTGGACCAACGCCTGCGACGGCAGGCACATACGATATGTATTGGATCGTCGTCGATCCCGCATTTCAGGGCCAGGGAGTAGCGCAGGCGCTCGACGTGCAGGCGGTGAAGTTTGTGAAGGAAAGACAAGGGTACTGGCTCATCGCGGAGACGAGCAGCCAGCCCAGTTACGAACGCTCACGAGCGTTCTATGTAAAGCAAGGTTATTCGGTGCTTGCTCGAATACCCGATTACTACAAGCTGGGTGATGACCTCATCATCTTCGGCAAGAGGGTCGGATAATTCAGCAGCCCGGAAGCAGTTAGTATGGCTGCCTCCAGGTGCACACCAGGGTTCACTTGATCGCAAAGCGCTATCTTCTTCTCTTTTTCGACTGTTGAGAAGTTAGAGCAATGCAAAATGCGGTGACTGCGATTTATGCAGCACGCATGTATTCTCCGAACAGGCCGTGTCAGCCGAGAAGTTGGTTGCAATGGCCACATTTGAAACAGTATGGAATACTGGCAAGAGCTACTACGCAAGTCTATCGAATCGGCTGACGAGCTGGTCGAAAAATTCGGGATGAAGAAGGAGGTTGCTGAGAACCTCAACGAATTCTTCCAGACGCGTATCAACCCTTACTATCTATCGCTCATCCGATATCCGGGCGACCCGATCTGGCTGCAGTGCATGCCGGACGAGGTTGAACTTCAGGACATCGACTCGCCTGACGATCCGCTGAATGAAGACGCGATGAGTCCGGTACCGAGCATCACTCACCGGTATCCCGACCGCGTACTCTTCCTCGTGACGAGCCAATGCTCAATGTACTGCCGCTTCTGCACGCGCAAGCGCAAGGTCGGCGATTCATCGAAGATCTCGATGAAGTATATTCAGCAGGGTTTGGATTACATCGCAGCACACCCTGAGGTACGCGACGTCATTCTCTCCGGTGGCGATCCGCTCACTCTCACCGACTTCATGCTCGAGCGCATCCTCAAGGGATTGCGGGAGATCCCGCATGTTGAGATCGTGCGTCTGGGCACAAAGATCCCTTGCGTACTCCCCCAGCGTGTGACGCCTGCGCTGTGCAACATTATCAAGAAGTACCACCCGATCTACGTCAACACGCATTTCAATCATCCATGGGAGTGTACTCCTGAGGCGAAGAAGGCGTGCGAGATGCTGGCGGATGCTGGTTGCCCGGTCGGTAATCAGATGGTCCTGATGAAGGGCGTCAACGACAGCCCTGAAGTGGTAATGGAGCTCATGCAAAAGCTACTTGCCATGCGCGTCCGTCCTTACTATATATATCAGGCAGATATCACAAAGGGCGCGAATCACTTCCGGACGCCGGTAAAGGTCGGTCTTGACATCATGGACAAGCTCCGTGGCTGGACCTCCGGCCTTGCGATCCCGCATTTTGTCATCGACGCCCCTGGCGGTGGCGGCAAGATCCCGATCTTGCCGAACTACGTTATCAGCCATGACGAGAAGAGCTGGGTCCTTCGCAATTACAAGTACGATATCTACACGTATCCCGATGTTGTCGAGGAAACTCCGGCGGCCGCACCTCGCAAGCGCAAGCCGATCAGAGCTCCCCGAAAAAAGAAGGTATATTCTGAATTACCTTCTCCGGACAGGAAAAACTGACCTGCGGACACGTAAAAGCCCTCGAACCCGAGGGCTTTTTTCATTTTAAAGCCCAAATTGAGTACTCACTGAGTGGTGGTTTTTCCAGCTTGCCCCGTAAGTTTGTATCACCAAACAGGTGGTGCGGGGATCCAAGTGGGAGATCGCCATAGGCGGTCGCTCGGATCAGTAGGCTGAAGGCGTGTTTCGGAACGCCGAAGGCCTGCTGAATTTAATGCGGTCTCCTCCTGCCATAGATCTAATGATTCGATCCAAATGTCAGAGGAGCCAATGAACTCGATCTTTTCTCAAGCCACATCGAAGCTCGATCCCAGCGTTGGGGCAATGACGTCTGGGGACGAGCACTTCCTAGAAGGCCGGGCTGCGAATCCCGGCTTTTTTCTCCCGATCGAGGACACTCCGCAGGCCAATGACTTGCCGGCTATAACTCAGATCGGCCTCGAGCAGCTATCCTATGGGGGTTCACTGAGCCCGCTCGTTCAGATCACGCTAATCTCTTGCGCAGAAGACTTAAAGAAAATGAGTACGGATTGATCAAATTGAGTACTGACTGAGTGGTGGTAATCGGATCGATACCCGTAAATTTGTATCGTTGTTAATGTGACAGAGAGCCTCTCACCTCTAGCTTAGGCAAACGGCTAGATTCACACGCTCTCTTTCAGCTTCGTTAGGGGACTTTAGGTGGGGCAATGCCTGAAGTGTACGAAGCCTGTTCTCAGCCCAACTAAGCTTGATGCAGCGCAAGGGCAAAGCGCTGACACAAGCTCTTCCTAGAAAAGCCAGGTATTTCGGACCTGGCTTTTTTTATTCCGGCTAGTGAATTGTTGCCGGTGCTTCAACCCTAGGCTTGGCGGCGGGATGCTCCGACAACGTGCGCTCCAGGAATGTTGTCAGGTCCACACCTACAGCGAGGCCAAGCTTCTTTCTTAGACGATGGCGGTGGTTCTCGACCGTCCTCTCGGAGCAGGATAGAAGCCGGGCGATGTCACCGTTCGATAACTTTGCAAGCACCAGCGAGCAGATCTTTGACTCGGTCGGCGAGAGATCAGGATACTGCTGCTGCAGTACGGCAAGCGCATTTGGGTGGATCTCATCAAACAGACGAATGTACTCATTCCAGTCGAACGACGCCGCTGGCAATTCCCGTAAGCGCTTCCGGATATCTTTGAGCATGTCAGCAACTTCAGGCCGCTGCCGCGATAACAATTGAATGTGATCGATCACATTATTGACATACTCGTTCTGCTGCACCAGATACGACGTCCGCTGCGATAACTCCTTCGCATAGAACTGCGATCGCTCGCGGAAATGCGCAGCTTCCCGCTCTGCTTGTAGCACTTCTTGCGCGGCTCTTAATCTGGAGAGTGCATTCGATGCCCGCTCGCTTAATAGCTCCTTTTGGAGGACAGCAAATTTCTTTACTTCGTCAAATGCAGCCTTGAATTTTCCGAGTTGTTCGAGCGCTTTGCCCTTGAGCTCGTGAAGGGAGAGAAGATCGTAGCCCTTCGAATCCGTGATCGATTCAAGCAAGCGAATAGTCTCATCTGCCCTTCCCTCAAGGAGAAGCGTCTCACATTTAAGCTGGATAGAATTTGTAGTCAGTCGCTGATTCCCAATCTCGGAAGCTAACGCTATTGCCCTGTCGTGATCGATGTGTGCTTGGGTGAAGCTACCTTCAAGGCAACTTAGTTTTGCCCTTAGATTCAGAAGCGAAACCAGCTGAACGGATGTCGCCTCTTCGACATCGATTGTGGCCATCACCTCCTTCGCGGAAGCAATATTTCCCAACTCGATATTAACGCTAACCAGTAGAGTCGCTGAAGAACTGAGTCTCGCGCTGTTTCCTAGCTCGCGGTATCCTTCATATGACTTGGTCGAGTGATACAGAGCTTCAATAGTGGCACCTCGTTCTAGTTGGGATTGGGCAAGGATTAGATGTGCATGGGCCTGCATCGCAGGATCAACGTCTGCTAGTTGTGCATGCTCAAGACATCTCTTTAAGTAAACACTTGCACCGTCGTAATCGCCGCTATTTGCAGAAATAACTCCCAAATTCAGAGTTATCATGCTCATTGACCAATAATTCTCCGAAGCTTGAGCTTCGGTGGATGCCTTGATCAACAATTGGAATGCCTCATCTAGCTTACCTTCGCATTGTAAGATAAATGCGCGAAGCCTGTGGATCTCAGATGCCCAAGCATTCTGGTGAGTCTGATCCGCCAGTTGCTCGACAACATCAAGCAGTTCCACAGCCTGCATACGATTCGGCGTATCTACGACATCCCTCACGCGAAGTAAAGACCAGAGGATTTGTGCCTCTGCGGGACTTTCACTCAGTCCAAGATTTGGCTCGATCGCTGCTAATGCTGTATAGCGATCGATCTCGGGAAGGGTGCTCCAACGAACATATACTCTTTTGAGGCTGGCGACCAGTTCGGACATCAATTTAGGAAGTATAAGTACTGGCCGAGCGTTGTTCTAGAACCTTCTCTGCCACCCTTTTGCGTGACTGTTAAACATCTCAAACCCATGTCAAGTCTC
>JBKJTP010000290.1:0-5578 GCA_046590195.1 Kapaibacterium sp. (SeqCode)
GTCAAGGCGCAGATCCACGCCGGTGGACGCGGGCTGGGCGGCGGCGTCAAGATCGCAAAGAATATCGACGAGGTCCGCAGCTATGCTGAGCAGATCCTCGGCATGCAGCTCGTCACACACCAGACCGGTCCTACGGGCCAGAAGGTTAGGCGTTTGCTCGTCGAGCAGGGTATCAACATTGCGAAGGAGTTCTACGCCGGCATCGTGCTCGATCGCTCGACTGGACAGAACGTCGTGATGGTCTCGACCGAAGGCGGTATGGAGATCGAGAATGTAGCTGAAGAATCTCCTGAGAAGATCCTCAAAGCATACGTCGATCCAGCGGTCGGCTTCCGTGAATTTCAGGCTCGCGAGCTTGCCTTCGGACTCGGACTATCCGGCGAATCGCTCAAGCAGTGCGTCAAGTTCTTGAAGCTTCTGTACAAGGCTTACGAAGAGACAGATTCTGCTCTCTTCGAGATCAACCCGTTGGTGCTCACGAAGGAAGATCAGATGATCGCGCTGGACGCGAAGGTCGACTTCGATTCGAATGCGCTTTATCGTCATCCAGAGTTCGCTGCGCTTCGCGATCTCGATGAAGAGGATCCGCTCGAGGTCGAAGCATCGAAGTCCAACCTGAACTACATCAAGCTCGATGGCAACGTAGGCTGCATGGTCAACGGTGCAGGTCTTGCGATGGGCACGATGGATATCATCAAGCTTGCAGGCGGTGATCCGGCGAACTTCCTCGACGTTGGCGGCGGAGCAAATGCAGAGACCGTATCGAACGGCTTCCGCATCATCCTCTCTGATCCGAACGTGAAAGCGATCCTGATCAACATCTTCGGCGGGATCGTCCGCTGCGATCGTGTCGCGAATGGTATCATCGAAGCATCGAAGCTCGTTAAGCCACACGTGCCAATCGTTGTTCGCCTCGAAGGCACGAATGCGATCGAAGCCGGCGTGATCCTCGAAAAGTCGGGTCTCGACTTCCTCGTGGCTCATGGCCTCAAGGAAGCAGCAGAGAAGGTCACACAGGCTCTCGAACGAGAAGCAGTGGCGGCTTAAAAAAGCTCAGAGCAATTATTGCAATGAAAGAGGGAAGGCTAATACCTTCCCTCTTTTCGTTTGAGTCGCTTAGGCAATCTGATACTAGGGTAGCTTCGTACACACCGTAGAGCTCGAACAATTGTCAATCCCACAACACGCATGAAGATCCTCCTGACTGGAGTCACCGGCTATATCGCTCAGCAGTTGCTTCCCGTACTGCTCGAGCAAGGCCACACGGTGGTTTGTTGCGTGCGTGACAGGCATCGCTTCAATACGAAGAAATTTGGCAGTGCGGCGATCGAGGTGGTCGAAGCCGACTTCCTCGATCCGACATCACTTGCGAACATCCCGAATGATATCGATCTTGCCTTCTACCTCATCCACTCGATGGCAACGAGCACCGGCGACTTCCGCTCGATGGAAGAGCAATGCGCGCTGCACTTCAGATCACGCATCGAGCAGACCAGTGCGAAGCAGGTGATCTATCTGAGCGGCATCGTCAATGAGGCAAAGCTCTCTCAGCATCTCGCTTCACGGAAGCGCGTGGAGGATATTCTCGCACAGGGCAGCTATGGGCTGACTACACTTCGTGCAGGTATCATCGTCGGTGCGGGCAGTGCATCGTTCGAGATCATCCGCGATCTTGTCGAGAAGCTGCCAGTGATGATCGCACCGAAGTGGCTGAGCACAAAGTGTCAACCGATCGCTATTCGCAATGTGACCGATTTCCTCAGCGGTGTGATCGGACAAGAAAAAACGTACGACAAGAGTTATGATATTGGTGGCCCGGACGTCCTGACCTATAAGCAGATGCTGCTTCACTTCGCGAAGATCCGCGGATTACGCAGACGTATTATACCAGTGCCTGTGATGTCGCCGAAGCTCTCTTCGTATTGGCTGTATTTCGTGACGGCCACCTCTTTCTCGCTTGCGCAGAATCTTGTTAATAGCATGAAGGTAGAGGTGATAGCCAAGCCAAACGATCTTGCAAAGATGCTGGGGGTAACACTGCTGAATTACGATGATTCGATCCGGCTAGCGTTCGGGCAGATCGAGCAGAACCAAGTGCTATCGAGTTGGCGCGATGCGCAGTCCAGTGGCGTGCTCCGCAAAGGACTTTCGCAGTATGTGCAGGTGCCGACGGAAGGGTGCTACAAAGATGTACGCACACTTCGAGTCAATAATGCAGATGCCATTCTTGATCGTATCTGGCGGATCGGTGGTAAGTCGGGCTGGTATTATGGCAATTCGTTGTGGAAATTGCGAGGCTTCATCGATCAGCTTTTTGGCGGTGTAGGAATGCGGCGAGGCCGCAATAGCGATTCGACGATCGCGGCTGGTGAAGCACTTGACTTCTGGCGCGTGCTGCTCGCAAGTCGAGAAGAGAAGCGCTTGCTGCTTTATGCTGAGATGAAGCTGCCTGGCGAAGCATGGTTGGAGTTCAAACTTGACGAGAACAACACACTCACGCAAACCGCAACCTTCCGTCCACTGGGATTATGGGGCAGGATGTACTGGTATTCCGTGCTTCCTTTTCACGGCTTTATCTTCCGAGGGATGATCTCGAATATTGCCAAAGTTTGATCATCTGCGCAAACGAAAAAGGGAAGACAATTGCCTTCCCTTTTTCTTTTTCTTATCACCTCATTAGCATCTAAACAATCATCTGACAACTTGAAATCGCTGTAGCGGTGCGGCCCATAGTGTTGCCCCATCACGAAGAACTGTTACGCTAGAGACGTATGTGCCATTGATCAGATCCGCAACGGGCAACTCAATATTGCACATGCCTGGGTAGTCTTGCGTGATCGTCTTCGCAAGTACGGCTTGCCCTAGCGCGTTGCTCACTTCGATCCGCACAGTTGCTGCTTCCACAAGCGAGACACCAAGCATGATCTTATCGCTTGTGGGATTGGGGTAGATAGGCAGCACTTCCCACGAAGCTTGCGAGGTACGTGAAGTGTTGATCTGCTTTGAGGAGTAGGTTTTGCGTGTGCCATCGAGCGCGACGTCTGCGATCCGGTACTCATAGACGCCTGGCGCAGGGCTATCGTTATGACCGTAGAGCTTCTCGTAATTCGTATTGCCCGATCCACGAAGAGCCTGTGAAGTTTTGTACGAAGCGATGACCTGGAATTGCGAAGGATGGTGCAAAGCTCTTCGCTGGACCTCAAAACCTGCATGATCGTGCTCCATAGCAGTTCTCCACTCGATCAATACTTGTTCACCAAACGCATTGACGTCAAATGACGCAAGTTCAACCGGCAGTGTGCCATCAGGGAACATCACCTGCGCGTAGATATCCTGATCGCCATTGCGGTTATCCGTCCATGCCATAATGACGCCGCCACCATCGCGCTTGCACATCGCGACGTGCTCTTGCTGCGCGTCGGATCTGACCGCGATCGGCTTACCCCAACTCGACGATGTACCGAATGTGGGAAAGAAACGATTGAAGCGCATGTCGATCGTCTGCGCGTAGATCGCTGTGTCATCGGTCGAAGCTCTCGCATCGTCCCACGCGAAGTAAATGCGATCGTCGGCCTGCACCATCCGGTAGAATCGTTGCGCGCGCGACTGCCGAGTTACATAGAAGAATCCATCCTCAAATGCGGGGATACGGTCGATACCATTCGAACGAAAGCGAACAGATGCTACATCTCGGTTAAGATAGCGCGGTGCAATGTCGCCAGCGTAATCTTCGAAGAAGACGATGAATCCGTTCGAGTCGTCTGCGATGATCTTAGGGTCTGTCTGATCCGAAGGCCACTCGCCAGTTACTTCAAGAGCGGAGAACCAGTCTTTGCTGCCGGTACGGGTAACACGATTGGCAAAGATATCCTGACCGTTGTTGGAGGCCATATTCTTGACCTGCCATGCGAACAAGAATTTCTCTCCCGAGAGTCCGAGCGAGATATTGCTTGCGTCTTGTACTGACGAGAGTCCGCGAAAGATGGTGAAGCCGGGTGCTGCACCACCACCATTCCACTTCAGCGACCCGTTAGAATCAAGGAGGCTCGCCTGAACTCCGACCGGCAGTCCATACTCTGTTTCCCAAGCCATGAGTGCTCCGCCTTTACCATCGGCAACCAGCCGCGGTTGACGCTGTCCGCTTGTTCCGATCACCACTTCAAATCCACCGGATGGATAGACTGCGCCTAGTGGCGTCAGGATGTTCAGTGAGATATCTGGTCTGTTGGCCGAGTTGGTGTTGCGAAGATCTTCGAATGCTACGATAGCGCGGCCAGGCCTGATCACTTCCATCACGGGGTTGCGTTGCTCTCGCGTCGCCTGGCCTATCGGGATACCATTTGCATCATAAGACAGCGTCCCATCGGACCTGACGTGCTGCGCGTAGATATCGGTACCGCCCGTCCACACGATGAACGCACCGCCATACCCATCGGCTCTGACGATCGGTGAGTACTGATCGAAATTCGTTGTACAGATCGCGAGACCTGATGCACCCCATAGGCGCTCGCCGCTAGCAGATATGTGCTGCGCGTAAATATCCCAATTGTAGGTGGAGCGAATGTCCTGCCAGACAATGTAAGCGCCGCCCGCGCCATCGGATGTGATGTCGGGATGGGTCTGCGAAAACTTCGCAATGCAGACTGCCGAATTGGTTAACGAGTCAGAGCGCCACTGGGCCTCTGCTCTGGCTCCGATAAGTGAGCCTAAGAGAATGAAACAACAAGCAACAACTGGTCGCATAACGACCTCCTCCAAGTGGTAAGTGTGACGCTATTTGCAAGACCGACTTTCGAGTTATAATTCCATACGAAAAGAGGGCCCGTTTTAAGGGGCCCTCTCTGGCTAAAAAATGCTGGTTTGCAGGTTAAGCGGGGTGCTGAATTAGCGCTGGACCGTCACCGAAGTTGCCGGGCTGATCCAGAGCGTCTGTCCATCGGCCAGTGCAGTCAACTGATAGAGATAGCTGCCGTTGCTCAACTCAGGTAGCTCGAGCTGGAAGAGATTGCTGCCAGCATTGAAGGTCTGCTGCGTCTCGATCACCGATTGTCCCAATGTATTCTTGACCGTCAGGATCACATCACAGCGCGACGCGACTGTGAACGGGATCTTGAAGCTGGATGAAGCAGGATTAGGATACGCATTGCCTAGGCTAAATGTAGCGTTGTTGCCAGCACCGACCTCGACGCGCTTCGCTGCATGCGCGGTGCGCGTGCCGTCAAGTCCGATGTCAGCGATCCGATACTCGTAAATACCTGTCGATGGCTGATCGACAAAGCTATAGAACTTTGGTGTGCTCGATGAGCCATTTCCTCGGAGCGATGCAATGTTGGTATAGCTTCCGATCACCTCGAACGAGTTATCCGCAGATGCGTCGAGCGCTCGGCGCTCTACTTCGAACCCTGCGTTATCGAGTTCGTTTGCCGTCTTCCAGTCTAGCATCACATCGCCGTATTCGTTCGCCTTTGCATCGAAGGATGCGAGCTCGATCGGCAGCGTTGCATCACGGAAGATGAGCTGTGCATAGATATCGTAGTTGCCGCTGCGGTATCAACAAAGACGGCAATAGCGCCATTTG
>JBKJTP010000030.1:0-10794 GCA_046590195.1 Kapaibacterium sp. (SeqCode)
ACCGACTGGATCGGACGTCGCCGCAAGGACGTGCTTCAGGAAAAGCGATGGTCTGAGCTCACCGAGCGCCTCCGTGTGCAGGAACAGTCAGGGCTTGATAATGATGAGCGCCAAACCGAGCGCGATGCGCTGGATTCTGCCGAGCGCTTAAATGCTGCAGATCGAATAAAGAACGCCCGTGATGAGGCAGAGATCGCGCGACAGGATATTGCCTCGGGTGATATGCTTGCGCTTCGCGCAAAGGATCTTCGCGAGTCCGATCGTCGAGATGCCAAAGATATGCTCGATAACGATCGTCGAGCAGCAAAAGACCTCAAAGACGATAGCCGCTGGGATCTTCTTAACGAAGGCTTGCGTGCAGAGCTTGTCAGCGCTGGCAAGCGTAGCGATGATCTCATTGCTCGTGATGCGAAGTATCTCAAAGAGGACGACCGTCGCCAGGCAAAGGATATCAAGGATGACGATCGACGCACTGCACAGGATTTGAAGAATGATCGTCGATGGGAAAGCCTGAACGAAGGCTTGAGAGTCGAGTTGCTCAACGCAGGCAAGCGTGAGGAAGATCTCCAGGCACGCGATGCGAAAGATCTCATGGAGGACGACCGTCGGCAGGCGAAAGATATCAAGGACGACGATCGCCGAACCGCAAAGGATCTCAAGGACGATCGCCGCTGGGATCGATTGAATGAAGGCATCAAGGCTGACAAGCTCAATGCAGGAATCCTGAGTAAAGACCTGCTCGCTCGAGAAGCGAAAGACCTCAAAGAAGATGATCGTCGCCAGGCAAAAGACCTGAAGGACGATGATCGCCGCACCGCGCAAGATCTGAAGGACGACCGACGTTGGGATCGCTTGACCGAAGGCTTACGCAGCGAGCAGGTAAAAGCGGGCAAGCGAAGCGATGAACTGAAGACCGAGCGTGAAGCGCTCCGTGATGAACTTGCAAGCGGCGTGCTTGCAGCATCGCAAGAGAAGAGCGAGGCAGACGATGAGCGTTGGAGTGAATTGCACGACCGGCTGAAAGTGCAGGAAGCAAAATCGGAAGCACGCGACCGTGCTTTGCGACTCACCGATGACATGCAGCGTCTGATGCGGAAAGATGATCAGTTGCAGAATACATTGCGCGATCATTACCGCACGCTTCTAGAGCGATACATTCGTCAGGCGGAGAAGAAGGGCCTGCCCGATGATGTTGCCGATGGCTTTGCTCCCATACCACATGGATGGCTTTTAAAGCAACCCGAGATCATCCGTGACCCAACACTCATCGAACTATTGGAGCCATTCAACGAGCGCTGATCAAGCAGTGCTCAGCTTGTTTTAGTATATTACGTTAGAAGTCATAGGCACCTCATAACGTAAAAGTATTAACAAGTGGGAAGGATCATACTCTATATCGCGCAGTCGATCGACGGACAGATCGCGCGCAAGGACGGCTCAGTCGATTGGTTGAACAATTACGGTAACCCTCAGGATTACGGCATGAATGAATTCATGTCGAAGATCGGCACGATCGTCTGGGGATCGAAGACCTACGAACAAACGCTCGGCTTTGGCGACTGGATGTTCGAGCCACGCATCACGTCATACGTGATGACCAAACGCAACGATCTCAAGCTCGTTAACGAGAACACGTTCCTCTACAGCGGCTCAGCGAATGATCTGGCTACAAAGATCAAAGCTGAATGTGATCAGGATATCTGGTTGATGGGTGGAGCAGATATCATCACGCAATTCCAGAACGAAGGTCTGATCGATGAACTGCGGTTGTTTGTCATCCCCGAGATCATCGGCGAAGGCATTCCGCTGTGGAACAACATCATTCATCAGAACAAAGCAGAACTGCAGACCGCGCAGGCGTTCGCGAATGGAGTTGTTGAACTGAGATACGAATTGTTAAGGCCGATACCAGCGGTGTAAAAAAAAGGCCCGCGATAACGCGGGCCTTTTGCTTTACTAAATGTTGAGATGCGACTAGTCGATCGCCTCTAGCTCAGTAAGCTCGATAAGCTTGCCATACTGATTAGCGGATGCCCAATCGAGCAGGCGACCTGAGAACTTAACGCGCTGTCCCTCACGGAAGTCATCGGTGAAGAGGTTGGTTGGCTCGTAGCGCTGCCCATCTGCTGCCTCGATACCAACGAATGCCTCGCCAGTTGCACTGACCATAATGTGGATGACGCCTGTGGCCTTGGCAACCTCGGCTGAGTCACCAACGATCACGGTATCGCAACCGCCGCCGCCATTGCCACCACCATTTCCGCCGCCACCAGTACCAGGATCCCATGGATCAACGATGTCGCAGCTTGCAGCACCTAGTGTGAGAAGACCAAATGTGAGAACGAGATTTGCAATTCTTTTCGATGTCATGTTCAAATTCTGTTTGTAAAGTCGAGTTATCGACGTCGATTGATTAGAGAGGATAGATGAGCGCGGTGACCAATGACTTGTGACAAGTGCCGCGCATCATCATAACGAATGATGCTTACGGCACCTGACAGATTTCACAAAGTTTTTAGCTTGAACGCATTAGCTTAGCGGTATTCCGCGCAACGGGGTCGTTGATTGCGCTGGCGTGCGGATCGGAGCGATCTCTGAGATCAGGATGCGCTTGCCGTAGCCCTGAGACGGATACGTGGTAACAACTGCTTCGATGTGAACGCGGAGTCCGTCACGCTGAAAGGCGGCTGCAAGGTCGATGATCTCATAGCGCACATTCTCGTCGCTTTGGAATCCCCACGTCACACTTCCGTTGATCGAAAGCTTGCGAAGATGACCGTTGCGCGAGATCTTGCGCTCGTCCGGACGGACGACATCAGTTTCGGTCCTGCGATCGCTGCTCGTGCCGCCATTGGAGCCGCTTGTCCCTGGCTCATAAGGGTCGAGAACATCGCAACTTGCTGCCCCGAACATGAGCATGCCTGTAGTAAGAAGAGATAGTGCTAGTCTTTTGGTAGTCATTTTGGTACTTAGTAGGATGAGAGTAGAATTATCGAGATAGTCGAGATAATGAAATTCTGAATACACCTGTCTGACGAGGCTCAGGAGGGGAGCCTGACAAAGTTTATTTGCGGGAATTTGAGGGTCAGAGTGAAACAAATCGGAAAGCACAGCATGGACTTAGTGCTTTTCCGGCAGGCGAAGTGTTGGCTTACTGACGAGTAGAGGAATTCGCGGAGCTAGCGTCAAAAATAGGAACCGATCGGGGCCGAATCTTGTCTTTTCGCCGCGTTCTGGGGAGTTCAACTCCTCGGAGAGGCTATCATTGCCTGACGCGTAATAATAGTACTGCTTAGGTAGTTTACTGCGGGAGTAACTCAGTTGGTAGAGTCACAGCCTTCCAAGCTGTTGGTCGCGAGTTCGAGTCTCGTCTCCCGCTCTTTAGAGGTAGTTAAGAATTAAGAGATAAGAAATAAGAATTGGGGGAGCGCCCGCATCTACATTCTTAATTCTTATTTCTTAATTCTTAATTGAACAAAGATGGGTTTTCCAGCAAAACTCTGTGGAGATTGCGGAGCGCAGATGGAGGCAATGCCTGAAGTCTATGCAATGCCCGGTCTCGACAAGACAGAGACAGGTTTAGCATTTAATACAAACAGAGCGGTGCCGGTGACGGTCTATCTCTGTCAGCAGTGTGGAAGATTCAAGTTCATGTCGGCAGCGTTGCTCGGTAACTTGAATCCCGAGCCGAAGTCTTCATAGACGTCGTACAGTAGTAAAGTTTTTTATCAGTAAGGAATAGACCAATGCGTGACATCATCACACTAGAATGCACAACGTGCAAGATGCGTAACTACTCGACGACGAAGAACAAGCGTCTGCACTCAGGCCGCGTCGAGCACACAAAGTATTGCTCACGTTGCAACAAGCGCGTCGTCCATAAGGAGACGAAGTAAGAATTCTGAGTTCTGAATGCTGAATTCTGAGTTGAGGATTCGTTGATCCCTAATTCAGAATTCAGAACTCAACGTTCAGAATTCCCAGACATACGTCAGTAGCTCAATCGGTAGAGCGCCGGTCTCCAAAACCGTAGGTTGGGGGTTCGATTCCCTCCTGACGTGCTAAGGCGATGCTGATCGATGTGTCTTCATTGCAAGTTTAATTCGGGTGTACTGGGGCAGAGGAGAATTCCTTATCGACCTGGGCACATTCAGCACTGGCTTCGCACACCACCTGTTGAACGTCAAACATCAAAGCTCCGGAGTGCGGGATCCTGCTTAAGATAACAGGGTGGAGCATCTGAACTACCATGGCAGAAACAACTGTATCGACACGCCCAGCGCAGGTTGATGCAAACAAGGAAGGCTTCAAGGATAGGTCGATCGGCTTTTTCTCGACAGTCGCCAAGGAAATGAAGAAGGTCACCTGGCCGACGCGCGATGCGCTGCAGGAAGCTACGATCATCACGCTCGTCGTGTGCGTCGTCTTTTCGTTGCTGATCTTCGGTGTTGACAAGATCTTCGAAACTGCTCTCGGCGCTCTTTATTCTATCGCAGGATAATAAGCTTCGACGGGACGATTGTTTGAGCGGATATCTCTCCGGGAATAGCCACTCGAACAAAATGAACGTTTCTGGCCCTCAAGGCCATTTTACATAGTATATTTGCGAACAAAACAGAGCCAACGAGGCTCTGTTTTGCTTTAGAGACATTCCGCTACAGCTCTTCCACCAGAAGAGTTTTCAGCCTCTCTGAATCAAGCCTCCGAGAGATCAGCTCACCGCGATCTCCTTCTATTACAAAACCAATGACAGAACTTCAGGGCACGAGCCTAAAGTGGTACGCGCTACGGACTTACACCGGTCATGAGGCCAAAGTAAAGGCCTACATCGAGGACGAGATGAAGCGCCGAGGGGTCTCAGAAAGAGTCCCTGAGGTCATCATCCCAGTAGAGAAGGTCTATGAGGTCCGCGACGGTAAGAAGCGCACAAAGACCAAGAGCTTCTTGCCGGGCTACATCCTGATCGAAGCAGCGCTCGACAAGAAGCTTGTCGATCTGATCCTCTCATTGCCTGGCGTCGTAAGCTTCGTTGGACCGACGAAGACGCAGCCAACTCCGCTTCAGCCTGACGAGATGCGCCGCATCCTTGGCAAGGTCGAAGAAAAGAAGGGCATGGAGTCGCCAGAGGTTCGCTACTATCTCGGGCAGCCAGTCAAGGTCATCGATGGACCGTTCTCAGGCTTCGGCGCGCAGATCAAGGAAGTCAACGAGGACAAGCAGAAGCTCAAGGTCGAGGTATCGATCTTTGGCCGCAAGACCCCGGTCGAACTCGACTACGCACAGGTTGAGCCAGAGTAGACGTAAGACGTTAGCTTATCGCCCTACATCAGCATCGATGCTTAGAAGAAGTACCGTTCTTCTCCTTTTCGCGATTTCATTAACGCTCACAGCTTCAAGTTGCCAGCTCTTCGCGCCTAAAGTGAAAGTGGTAGAGGAGAAGCGTGCGCCGTATGAGCCGATACCGAACGCGCTTTCGGACGAGTACTTCCATTCGCCAACTGGCGACATCGTCGGTCGCTTCCCGAAGGGATGGCTGCAGGTTAATGTTGAGAATGATCCTGATCTCGATCAGATCCTCTTCATTTATACTGATGCAAAGCGCGCGAACGGCCTCGTCCTCACCGAGGTACCAGGCTCAGCTGAAGTGCGCAGGCTGGTGGAGCGTGATGGACTCGTGGCGTTGACGCAGGAGAGCTTCAGGCTCAAGTCAGCGAAGAGCAAGCACGAGCTTTCGATCACTCGTCAGCCAGAGATCTTCACGATCGCCAGCGATCTCTTCGCGAGTTACGAGTACTCTAGTACAGATGAGAGCGGCAGCAAGAAGTACCATCGTGCAGTTGTCTTTACGACCGGCGACCGATTCTACGAGCTCTCGATGGTGCAATTGAGTGTTCAATCGGAAGAGGCCGCAAACGAGAACTTCCGTTTATTACAGTCTGTTATCGGCGCTCTCGAAGGGGTAGCCGAGGTCAAAGGCGTGTAGGTATTCATGGTAACTACGCATCGCTTTTGAGCCGCATTCTTTCATGTTTTTCGGGCGTCGCCAAGTGGTAAGGCAACGGTTTTTGGTTCCGTCACTCGTAGGTTCGAATCCTTCCGCCCGAGCAAGCTTTTCACGAGCAAGTTTCATCTCGCTATTAACGCAGATCCTTTTTGGGTCTTCGGGACTATGGGCCTTTGGGTCTATGGGTATTTGAAGATCTTCATTGACTGGATCGTGCTGACCGCAACGGCTCTTGTAGTACGCAACTACCCGCAGACCCAGAGACCCGAACACCCGTAGACCCGTACCCCCTGGATGTCGCAACCTGTAATCGTCACCGGCCGCAGCAATGCTCACTTCGCAGAGTCTGTAGCGAAAGCCCTCGGAGTACCCGTCTCTAGCGTGCGCATCCGTAACTTCTCCGACGGAGAGTTGTGGGTAAAGTACGATGAGAATATCCGCGGTGCTGATCTCTACATCATTCAGTCGACGATGCCGCCATCAGACAACCTGATGGAGCTTCTCATGCTGATCGACGCTGCAAAGCGCGCAAGCGCTAAGCGCATCACCGCAGTGATCCCGTATTTCGGTTACGCCAGACAAGACCGTAAGGATCAGCCACGCGTTGCGATCACAAGCAAGCTTGTTGCGAATCTCATCACCGAAGCTGGTGCCGATCGCGTCATGTCAATGGACCTTCACGCGCCGCAGCTTCAGGGATTCTTCGATATTCCGTTCGATCACTTGTACGCATCGAACGTCTTCGTCAAGCACTTCCAGGGCGAGAAGCTCAAGAACATCGCGATCGCTTCGCCTGACGTCGGCGGTTCGAAGATGGCCCGTGCATACGCAAAGCGTTTCAACTCCGATCTTATCATCATCGATAAGCGCCGTCCGGCGCCGAACGTCGCCGAAGTAATGAACATCATCGGCGATCCGAAAGGCCACACGATCATCTTGGTCGACGACATGATCGATACCGGCGGTACATTCGCTAACGCAGCAAAAGCGCTCGTCGATGCAGGCGCGAAAGCAGTCTATGGCGCAGTAACGCATCCGGTCTTGTCGGGACAAGCCGTGCAGCGCCTCGAGAACTCACCGCTCGAATATCTCCTCGTCACCGACACTATTCCGCTGAAGAACCCATCGCCAAAGATCAAGTGTAAGACCGTCAGCAAGGTCTTCGCCGAAGCCATCCGCCGCACCCACGAAGATAAATCCATTAGCTCGCTCTTCGACGCGGAGAAGTAGCAGCTCGTATCCGCCTTTAGCGAGCAGGTTGCTATAAGAACTATGGCGCAATAGTTGCATGGAGGAAATCCACGCTCGAAGCATTCGCCCAGCAGCTATCGAGAATTACTAATCTGCGTGACGATCGTTTGCGATCGTCCTTTCGCTGCAATTCAGCAGCGGTAAAGCCGTAGAACTAGCAGCTTCAACAGATAAAAGCAATTGGTTGCTTTTGTGCACGCCCGGCGTTTGCGTGCATCTATTGCTTACCCGATCCTACTCCTCGATTGACGCCACCACCTGAGAAATTAAAAGAACCATCAACGGGACGAACCTCGCTTGATTCGAAGATCACCTACGGAGTTCTTCTTACAGCCGTTCTTCTTGCGGGCATCGTGTTGTTCTCGCGTTCCACCCTCACAGATGCAAAGGTGTGAAGCGACGGGGTACTGCATTCCGCCGATATTCAGCGCGTGACATACGCATTTGAAGCTCATCTCCGTACCGCTGAATCCGTGCAAAGAAGTTTTATCCTCACCAAGGATTCAACTTATCTCGATCGGCTCACGCTTGAGTTACAAAACGGCAAGGACAATCTCGATACATTGCTCGCGCTAACATCGGATAATAAGATCCAGACTGCGCGATTGATGGGGCTGGATAGTTTGCTTCAGGCACGCACGAAGACGATCACTCGCGGACTTGAACTTGGTGCTGGTGGTCTGGACGATCTAATTGCATTTGTCAAAGCTGGGCAAGGCAAAGAGGAGATGGCCCATATCGACTCAGTCCTGCACAGCGTCCGCATCGAGGAAGCCCGATTGCAGACATCGAGATATCAAGAGCTGACCGACTCAAGGGAGTGGACCCAGTGGCTGCTACTCGCTGTACTGATCGTTGGTCTCGTGGTACTTGGAGCCGTGTACTTCGGATTCAGATTCGACATCACTAAGCGACTCCACGCAGAGAACAAGCTTGATGACGTGATCGCTGAACTCCGTCAATCAAATCTCTCGCTGGTCTCGAGCAATAAAGAGCTTGAGAGCTTCGCATCTATCGCATCGCACGATCTGCAGGAGCCGCTGCGCAAGATCCAATCATTCTCCGATTTGCTGAAAGTGCGGCATGAGGCGGAGCTATCG
The DNA here is from genome assembly GCA_046590195.1 of Kapaibacterium sp. (SeqCode). Taxonomy (GTDB): domain Bacteria; phylum Bacteroidota; class Ignavibacteria; order Palsa-1295; family Palsa-1295; genus JBKJTP01. The sequence continues at coordinate 8,356 of JBKJTP010000030.1, forward strand.
CCAGGGGCGTTGCAACTGCTCGAGAAAATGTCCGGTGCTGCTACGCGAATGCGTCAGTTGATCGACAATCTCCTGACCTACAGCCGTTTCTCGAAGGGCGCGCAGGAGATCAAGCCGACAGATATGAACGAATGCGTATCGCGCATTATCTCGGACCTCGACGTCCGCATCGCAACGAAGGGCGCAACGATCAACGTCGGCCAATTGCCAACGATCCAGGCAGACCGCTTCCAGCTCGAGCAGTTATTCCTCAACTTGCTTAGCAACGCATTGAAGTTTTCCGAAGAGGGGAAGCCGCCCGTCATCGATATCGAGGAGGTTGACGCGAGCAGATTACCCGCGGCGGTTTCTCAGACGATCACGCAGCCATCGCATGTCATCTCGGTGAAGGACAATGGGATCGGGTTGGACGTAGCATACTCTGAGAAGATCTTCGGCATGTTCCAGCGCTTGCATTCAAAGGCGCAGTATGAAGGCACCGGCATCGGCTTAGCGATCTGTAAGAAGATCGTCGAACGTCACAACGGTACGATCACTGTCGTGAGCAAGCTAGGTGAAGGCTCGGAATTTCTACTGACCTTCCCAAAATAAGCGAACTACTACCCGTTCGCATTTACAGGTTTACTATCCAACTTACTTATGAGAAACATCTCTATCCTAATGGCTGACGACGATCACGACGATCATCAGCTTACACGCGACGCAATCGAAAGAAACAAGCTTGCCAACCCGCTTAACTCGGTCTATGACGGCGAAGAGCTCTTGACCTACCTGCGCAAGGAAGGTAAATATTCGAATGCCGAGACGCCGGGACTGATCCTGCTCGATCTCAACATGCCGAAGCTCGATGGACGCGAGGCGCTTGAGCAGATCAAGAAGGATCCTGCGCTGTGCGGTATCCCTGTGATCGTCATGACCACGTCGCAAGCGGAGGAAGATATCTATCGTAGCTACGATCTCGGCGCTAACTCATTCATCAGTAAGCCTGTTACATTCGATGGACTCGTCGATGTGATCAAATCGCTTGGCCAATACTGGTTTCAGATCGTTCAACTCCCCGTTCCTGAGAAGAGAAGCTAAATAAAACTAAGCTAAGCTAAGCTAAGCATGGTGCTTAGCGATACTTCGGATCTTCTCCCATAGCATGTTATCAAAAATTGGTGTTGCAGGACTTCGCGTCGTGATGGCGGACGATGATCCCGACGATTACGAAATGGTGCAAACCTGTCTTGCGCAGGCGATGCCGGATGCAACGCTCGACTGGGTCGTATCCGGTGATCAGCTCATGTCCTATCTCTATCGCCACCACCCTTACGCGGATGCCCGCAGGCCGGACCTGATCTTCATGGACATCGAAATGCCGGGCAAGCGAGGGACAGAAGTGCTCACGGAGTTAAAGCGAAACCCGTTCTTTCGGCGGATCCCTGTGATCATGTTCAGCACATCGCAGACGGAGATCGCCGTCAACGAAGCCTACCACAACGGCGCGAGCAGCTACGTCGTCAAAGCCAGCGACTACACACAATTCCAACGATCGATCGCCTCGATCGTCGGCTACTGGTCCTCGATCGTGCTGCTACCCGCAGGATAGGGAAGTAGACATCCGTCGTCCCTGGTAGGCGCAGGTCTTAGCCGATTCAATCAGCCTCAAACAACTCCACGATCTTATTCTTGTACTCTTCATCGTTGTAATGAATGAGTTCGAACTTGACAGGCCGGCCAGCTTCGCCCAGGCCTAGCTCGTCAAGATGTCGTGGCTTTGCCCCGTTACATAACTCGAAGAGCTTCTGAAGTACCGCGTTTTGTCGTGAATCGAAAAGCCTACGATCCTCCAGCATCAAATCTGCGTAACAGCTAAGCGCATCCTTCAGGGGAAGAGGCAGATGCAGAATGTGGATAAATAAGCCCTGAAAAGTATTGCTTTTTGGCTTTTTATTTCGTATATTTGCAGGACTTCGGGAGTTCTGAATGTTGAGTTCTGAGTTCTGAATTTGGGGAGCGTGTGTGTATTCGTGCTCGTCCCGGGCAGATTTCTCGCTCTGCTCGAAATGACTTCGCTGGATACTTTGCTGTGCGATATGATTCGTTGATTTATAAGGAGTTAAGTGGTGTGGATGTAGCGCGAGGATCCGGGAGTTCTGAATGTTGAGTTCTGAGTTCTGAATTTGGGGGGCGTGTGTGAATTTGTGCTTGACCTCCGGGGATTGCTTCGGCTGAGGCCTCGCGAGGACAGCAGGGCTTTGTGAAGCGGGTCGTTGATTTATAAGGACTTAGGTGGCGTCAGAGGTGAGAGGGGGTATTGCTTTGGGTGTGTGAATTCGCGCTTGACCCTGGAAGATTGCTTCGTCGTGCCTCCTCGCAATGACAGGTTTCCCCTCACTCAGTCCTCAGTCCTCAGTCCTCAGTCCTCAGTCCTAGAACCTCAGTCCTCCAGAGCAG
>JBKJTP010000131.1:0-3374 GCA_046590195.1 Kapaibacterium sp. (SeqCode)
CGTCACGTTGCAGCACTCGCCAACCGCAACCGGCGAATCCCTGACACTCACTTCGTCTGCTTTCAGCTTCGCGAAGGATGATGTGCTCGCAACGCTTACACTCAAGCCGTTTGTCACCGAACACACATCAAGCGAGATCTCGCTTCAGGGTCTTGTGCTGAATGATAACGATGCGGATTATGCACGATGCATCATGTCGCCATCGAGCACGCTATCGACATCGATTGCATCAGTCGTGCTCGATTGTGTCGAGCGCGAGCTTCAGCGTTCAATGGATGGCACGCGCTCGATCATGATCCGCTCGATCTATCCGCAGCCGGCTGATGATCAGAGTGCAGTGACCCTCGAGTTATCTGCGTTACTCGATGAAACCGTTGATCTCGTTATCACGGATGCTTTGGGGCGGCTCGTGCATCGTGAGTCGCGCCATGTGATGAGCGGTATCTCCTCATTCACGTTGCCTGCTCTACGTGCAGGTTATCACAATGTACAGCTGCGCGACGCAAGTACAATGATCACTCGCTCCCTGATCGTTCGATAAGCAGGGTGAGTGCCCTAGGCACGGCATCTCTGTAGCCCAGTGCGTCAGCGGTGGGTAAAGGCGAACTATGGAAATCGAAGAGCTCCGTAGGAGCGGCATCGCGGTGCCGCTCCTACGGAGCTCGATTGCTTGAGATCATCCTGATGCCCACCCATTGCGATTAACAATCACCCGACGAATCGCCAGATTCCCGAGCCTAACCCGCTTGTTTGGCCCGAAACTCGTGTTTCGCTTGTATATTGCGCTCACGATCGGGCCTCTCACGTGGCATTTTTTTTCGGCCCCATTGCACAGTCTCCATTAAGCCTCAGCACCCCATGGAATCAGAGAATCTTCAACGGTTGGGATATCTATTCGCGGCCGATTTTTTCGGCCGTCACTTGCCCGAAGAGAAATGGAATCGCGCGGAGATCGAAGCGCTCGCCGGACACATCTCGAAGTCGATCCGGATGACGTTCGATATTGTGCAGGAGAGCATTCGGCAGAATTCCACGCAGGCATTGGCCGCGCTGAGCGAGGAGGACAAGAAGCCTTACACGCTGCTGATCAATGCGTTCTTCGAAACGATGAACACGGTGGAGATCACCGACCCAACGCTCATCGAAGCCGTCGAACGATTCAAGGGCGTGCTGGCAACGATGAAGTGATCATTTCTCCGCGAGATACTGATGCACATGGCTGACCGCCATGGCGCCCTCGCCGACTGCCGATGCGATGCGGTTCATCGCGCCGAAGCGAACATCGCCGGCTGCGAAGATGCCCGAGCAACTCGTCTCAAGCGATAGCGGATCGCGGGTGTTATTCCACAGTTTCTTGAATGGCTCGTGTGTCATGAGATCGCGCCCGGTGATGACAAAGCCTCGTTCATCCCGAAGGATCGAGCTCTGCAGCCATTCAGTATGCGGCTTTGCACCGATGAAGATAAAGAGTCCTGCTGCCTCGACGTCGCGCACGGTGCCATCGCTCATCTTGAGCTTGATACCTTCGAGCATCGTTTCGCCGTGAAGCGAAGCGATCTCTGCGTTGCCGATCACATCGATGTTACCCGAGTGCTCGATCTGTTCGATGAGATAACTTGACATCGTTGATGTCAGATCGGGCTTACGCACGATAATGTGAACCTTTGATGCCCAGCGAGCGAGGAACATCGCGGCTTGTCCGGCGCTATTACCGCCACCGAGTACATAAACTTCTTTGCCCTTGTAATTCGGTGCTTCGACGGTTGCAGCACCGTAGTAGATGCCCGCTCCGAGCAACGGCTCCATCCCTTCCACATCGAGCGTGCGATAGTTCACACCTGTCGTGATCAGCACCGTCTTCGTGTTTAGCTCTGTACCATCGGCAAGCATGATGCGCTTGTATTGTCCCTCAGCATCCAGGCACGTAACTTCCTGCGGCGAAAGACATTCAACATGGAATTTTGTTGCTTGCGAGACCGCACGCCGCGTGAGCTCAGAGCCGCTGACACCTTTCGGGAAGCCGAGATAATTCTCAATGCGCGAGCTGGTGCCCGCTTGTCCGCCCGGCGCGTGCTTCTCCACGACCAACGCTTTCAGACCTTCCGAGCCAGCATACACAGCGGCTGCAAGCCCGGCCGGACCAGCACCGACAATTACCAGATCGTACGTGTTCGAGCTCGCCTTGACTTTTAGTCCGAGCTTCTCCGCCAGCGCATGCATCGAAAGCTCGATGGCAACGCTACCGTCATCAAAGACAAGTGCCGGTAGCGAAGCAGGGTCGATCTTGCTCAGCGCTACAAGCTCAGTTGCATTCGGATCGTGCTGATAATCGAGCCAGCGGTATGGGATACGATTCGACGAAAGGAAATCTTTGATCTGATGCGAGCGCGGCGAGAACTGATAACCGATCAAGCGAAGGCCGGTCATATCGCGTTTGTTCTTGTCCTGCCAGTCGTCGAGCAGTTCTTCCATCACAGGATAAAGAGTCTCTTCCGGCGGATCCCACGGTTTCATGAGATAGTAATCGAGCTCGACCTCATTGATCGCGCGGATCGCTGTCGTCGTGTCCGAGTACGCCGTTAGCAGCATTCGCTTAGCCTCCGGATAATATTGCTTCGATCGCTCAAGCAGATCAACACCCTGCACAACTGGCATGCGCTGATCGGAGATGAAGAGCGCAACTTCTTCGCCGCGAAGTTTCAGCTCTTTCAAGCTATCGAGCAGCTCCTGCGGGTTCGTTGTGCTGAGAATACGGTACTCCGTCTTGAATTTCGCACGCACATCGCTCCGGATGGCGCTCAGGACCTGCGCATCGTCATCGACAAGATAAATGATCGGGAGTTTTGTGGGGGTACTCATGATCAAGCAGCTAATGGGATACAAATAGTAAAGACAGTTCGGCCCGGGACAGAGGCGACATCGATCTTGCCGGCATGATGCCGGATGATCTGCTGCACTACATCAAGCCCAACGCCGGAGCCTTGGCCGATCTCTTTCGTGGTAAAGAACGGATCGAAGATCCGCTCCTGCATCTCTTGCGGAATGCCGGGGCCGTTATCGATAATGTCAACGGACACCACGCCATGCCCAAGGTACGATCGCACGGTGAGCTCGCCGCCCTGCTTCATCGCATCAAGCGCGTTATCGATGATGTTCGTCCACACCTGATTGAGCTCACCGGGATAGCCTTTAACGGCTGGCAACGCTTCACTCAATTCATCCTTCACGGTTACATTGTTGTGCCTGCTCTTATGGTTCAGGATAACGAGCGTGTTGCGGATGCCATCATTCACATTCACTTCCTGCTTATCTTGTATCTGATCGAGGCGGGTGTAGGTCTTGACCGATCCCACCAGCGATGAGATGCGGCGCGC
>JBKJTP010000143.1:0-3091 GCA_046590195.1 Kapaibacterium sp. (SeqCode)
CTAAGCTGACAGTTCAGCGCTAAGCTGACAGATTAGCTAATAACGCTAACGATCGTGGAGGAGCAAGCGCGGCTTGCTCCTCACTCGATCACCACAAACAAATTTTTTGATAGACCCCATGAGTAACGTATTAGAGTTCAATAAGTCTGCGATGATAGCTGATATCAGGCGCTTGCAAGCAATGTTCGTACTGCTGGTCTTAGCACTCTTGCTTGCCTCATGCACGACTCGCGAAGTGCCACTCAAGGAAGAGGCATTCCAGATCCCTGCACTAAAGCCACGCATGGTTGCGCTTTCCCCGAACGAGGCCAAGGTCTATCGCGGGAAGTACGATGAGCTTTCGGGCAAGATCGTGACCGCACCGGCGGATCCTGCTGCATACATTGAAATGGCGCAGCTCTTTATGAATGAAGCTCGGATCACCGGCGATCATCCATACTATTACCCATCTGCAAAGATGTTGCTCGATCGTGCGCTCTCGATCGATGCAAACAACTTCAACGCCCTCATCTCGATGGGCTCGATCCAGCTTTCACTCCATCAGTTTGATGCAGCTGCAGAGACTGGGAGGAAAGCGATCAACATTTCGCCAAGCAGCAACTACCCTTGGGGTATTCTCTGCGATGCAAGTTTAGAACTCGGTGACTACAGAACCGCAATATTGGCGGCAGATACGATGGTAGCGATCCGACCTGATCTGCGTTCCTACGCACGTGTATCGTATCTCCGTGAACTGCACGGCGACATTGATGGCGCGATCGAGGCAATGGACATGGCTGTAAAGGCTGGTGCTCCAGGCAAAGAAGAGAAGGCCTGGGCTCGCCACTCACTCGGCCTGATGTATCTCAATCACGGAGATCTCAAGAAGGCTGAGAATGAATTTACCCTAGCGCTTTTGGAGCGCCCCAACTACGCATTCGCACTCGGCGGGATCGCACGAGTACGAGTAGCAGAGCAGAAGTATGATCAAGCAATCAAGCTACTTGACTCAGCATCTTCACTTGTTCCTGAATTTTCCTTCGCACAGATGAAGGCGGACGTCCTGCATGTTCAAGGCAAGCAGCAAGAAGAGATGGCGATCGTCAAAGAGATCGAAGAGATGCTCGCTGAAGACGAAGCATCTGGCCACGGCATGGACCGCGAGTTCGCAATGCTCTATGCGTCACGCGGCATCAAGCAGGACAAGGCCGTCGCACATGCAAGAAAAGAATATTCGAAGCGCCCCAATAGCATCGACGCTCAGTTCTCCCTGGCGATCGCATGCTACCGTGCAGGCAATTACGATGAAGCACAAGCGATGCTGAATAAAGCAATGCAGCTCAAAGGCAAGAACGCCGAGCATTTTGCGTACGCAAGTCTGATCGCGAATCAGAAAGGGGATAAGGGGGCGGCCAAGCAATTGGCGACACAAGCGCTCAAGATCAATCCCTATCTCTCACCGATGTTACGCGTCGAAGTGCAGCAGCTCTTGCAATCCTAAAGCAAGAGTCGCAGACTTGGGGTGGGATCAAGGAACAGCAAAGGCCACTCGTTCGAGTGGCCTTTGTGGATTAAGGGATAATGGACATGCGTCCATTATCGGGTGCCTGCTGATAGACTCAGTGAGCCATCAACTTCTAAGATCAAGTAGACCGAACCCCTTCCAATGTCCAGCCTACCGAGGCTCGTTTCCGAGCCAATGGATCTTCGACAGATCATGTGCAGAGCACGATCACTGTCTGGATCCGGAGTATGGTCGCAGAAGAATTGGAACACCATTACATGACATACTGGTGAACTGCGAATCCTATCGCTCTTCGCGACCGCACACTCTACAAACTGATTCTATTATGTTCGACCTGGGACGGTCTGGATCTGACGTTTAGAAGAACCGCATTGTGCGAAGCTCTGGCCTGTCAGCAACTATCGGAGGATAGTAGATGAGAACGGGGGATGTTCTCTTGAGTGGATAACATAGGTGCTATCCGTTGGTAGTATTTATACCATAGATCGATATGCCCAGTTCCTGAATTGTACTTACGCTTGAGTTTAAGTTTTAGCTAGGGAGCTTGCATTCGCTCTGCTGTAATGATTCAAGGATACTCCTGTTGAATAGTATGCAAGGCTCTCTTATTCCGCCGTACCGCTCCTGCCGTCTGCTTCCAACAGCCTGCCTTAGCTTACCCAGTCTAATCTATCCTTTCGGGCGTCGATCAATTTGATCGGACGACTATCATGTTTGGATCTGACTGCGCTACGTGCCTTTCGAAGAATCTCCGTCCTACCTGGTCTCATCTCCTCCTCTACGACGTAAACCGAAGGGCTTTATCAATAGCCCTCAGAATGAGCGCGTACTGGATCTGATGCCGCTACTCATTGTTGTGACCGATGGCGAAGGTCTGGTCGAATATTGCAACTTACGATGGACTCAGCAAACCGGGCTCGCGATCGAGAGCTTCGACCACGAACCGTGGCTGAATACGATCCATATCTATGACCGCATCGCGATGCATGAGCGATGGAGCGAGTGCCTTGCATCGGGAGAAGCTCTTGAGTGCGAAGTGCGCCTTGTTGGTCATGGCCGAGAGAATCGTTGGTACATCTGTCGAGCACTCCCAGAGATTGACGATCGTGGTCGCAGGCTTGCATGGGTCATCACCTTCACAGACATCCATGAGGCGAAAGCAAGGACTCGCAACGATATGTTGCTCGCTCGAGCAGGTGAGTTGCTATCTATGCCGCTTGCATTCGCGGAGCATCTTCCCGCGGTGCTGCAGCTGTTGATCCCCGAATTTGCCGATCTCGCAGCGGTGGATCTCGTTACCGAAACAGGCAACGCTCTGCAAGTTGCGAATACGCATCCGCAGCTGAAAGGGGTACCGATCGCGGAGGTTGTCGCCACAGGTCACGCGATGATCCTCGATGTTAGCGCAAGCAATAGGGATTCTGAGTCGAAGATCCAGATGTGCGTCGTCCTACCTCTCATCATTCGTGCAAAAGTTGTAGGCTGTCTGACCATTGGGTACAACCTCGATCGTGACCGTGAGGCAGACAAGCTCGAATCGCTGCATTTGCTCGCCGAAAGGATTGCGTCAACGATCGACAATGCGCG
>JBKJTP010000224.1:0-2917 GCA_046590195.1 Kapaibacterium sp. (SeqCode)
CCTCATAGCTCTCTTCGTTCATCTCGCTGAAGAAGCGCCCGCCATTCTTCGGATCAGGCACAGAACCTATCAGCGCGTAGTACGGCGCTGTCGTGTCGTCTGTACCGAAAACGAAGCGGCGAAGATCGGGCTCACTTCGGTTCGAGGCTGCACGAGATGCACGCCAATCGATCTTGATCTTTCCGAGCTCATCGAGCATATGCTCACCGGTGAGCATGTTCGACATCACTGTACGCTCGATATAGCGGAAGCTCTGCATCCTCGTGAAGAGCTGCGATGGATAGCTGTCAAGCCCGCTAAGCTCGATCACTTCATCGTCAGATGCCTGATTATAGGTGTTCTTGAAGCTCAAGCTATGGAATGGCGATAGCTTGTACGTCAGGTTTGCAAGTCCACCCCAAAGCACAGAGCGGTTGTCCTTGCGGCCAGAGCGCTCATAGATCGCTGTGCCTTCAGCGTCGTAGCTATTGCGCGTGATGTTCGAATGGTCGTAGCCTGTGCGGTACGAGAACGATGCGATATAACCAAGCTGGCTTTCTTCGCCTGTCTCGAATGCGTCGCCGAGCGTTGCGGACCAGTTCAGATTCATCGGAGCGGTTACGCGCTTCGGTGCCCAGTTGTTCTTGAAGAGGCGGCCATAAGTCTGAAGCTCTTGCGCGCGGATCGACGTATCGTTCAGTGTTGCAGGCAATCCGGTAGGAATGCCTCGCGTGCCGTCATCATAACCAAGCCAATCGCTGCCGCCACCATTGTACGTCGAGAACTCGTTGCCCTGTGTCTGGCTGTTGTACGATCCACCGACTGAGAATCTTGCTGTGAACTGGTCGGGAATACCGATCGTGTTGATCTGGACGAGACCGCCTGAGAAGTTAGCAGGAAGATCTGGAGTAAATGTCTTAGAGACGATCGTATTCTCGATCAGGTTTGCTGGCAGCATGTCGAAGCTGAATGCCTTCTTGTCCGGCTCGGTCGACGTGATCGCCGCGCCATTGAGCAGTGCATTATTGTAGCGCTCGCTTGTGCCGCGTACGGAGACGAACTTGTTGTCGACGATCGTTACACCCGAGATGCGCTTGATCGCGTCGGATGATGTTGCGTCTGGCGTCTTCTTGATCTGCTCAGCACCGAGCACATCATTCATCGACATAGCATTCTTCTTCTGGATCAGCTGCGATGCTGCGCTTTCGCGCGAGACTTTGCCTACGACGACGATCTCCTCACCGACAACCGCTGCAGATTGAAGCGCAACGTCAACGCTCCTGACATCGCCAGGCAGCACGCTGACCTCCTCGAGCACCTTCGTCTTGTAGCCGACCGCGCTTACGCGCAGATCGTACGAGCCGGGTTCGACGGTGACGATGAACTTGCCATCGACATTTGTGCGAGCACCTTTCTTTGTGCCCTGGACCGAGACGTTCACACCGACGAGTTTCTCGCCTGTCTTTTCATCGAGGATGGTCCCTGAGATCTTGGACGTCGTAGCCTGTGCCTGAGAGAAGCCCAGGGTAGGACTGTAACAGAGGCTGAAAGCAGTAATAAGGAAGACATTCAACATCAGGACATTGGCCCTGCGGAATATCGAAGTAAATGGATTATTATACACTGTACCGTTGGGATAAAACTGTTCACGAAAGTGACAAAAACGCGCTTCAATGGGCTGCGCGCTTCTATCTGCCGCGAACTTACGGGACGTATGCTAAGCCACTAATACGAGAGCGTTACCTCAGGGTTAAGACTTCCTGGACCCCAGCGATCCGGCATTTCATATTGCTGCGATAATCAGTAATTAACGTTGGGGCAACATTAGATCTGTCCATGTCATAGACCGCCAGTTGATAGAGGATATGTTAAGAAATTACTTACGTAACTCCGAGTTGCTGCCTTCATAAAGCGGAGCCAATGATTGGGTGATGTAGAATAGCGAAGTTTGCATCGCAAACTTGTATTTCTGGAGACAGTCACGAAATGGAGTGCCCTACCCCATCGTGCTGAAATCCAATCACCTCAATTACTCAATGTATACTATCAATCAATCCGGAGGCAAGTCCACAAGGACTTCGCCTTATTGGTCTTTGGTTTTGTTACTCGCCCTCCTGGGAGTACTGCCAAGCCAGAGCAATGCTCAACCGACCCGTGCGACGTTTGTCGTTCAATCCGCTCTTGACGACATGGAGGAGTACGAAGTAGGTGGCGGCGTTGACTGGAATAGCTCGGATATCGAGATGACGTCAGAAGGCGGTGGAGTCCAGATCATGGGCTATCGCTTCACCGGTGTCACGATCCCAGCAGGCGCGATCATCACAGGTGCTTGGCTGCAGTTCACTGCAGACGAGGCAAATTCAGAAGCCACCACGCTTACGATCCGTGGCGAATCTGCTGATAACTCTGCACAATTTCAGAATGCCTCTTTCACCGTGTCCTCAAGGACTCGGACAACAGCGAGCGTCAACTGGAATGTACCAGCATGGAATGTCATCCAGGAGAAGGGTGACCCTCAGAAATCGTCCGACATCAAGGCTGTGATCCAGGAGATCGTGAGCCGTGGAGGATGGGCAAGCGGCAACGCACTTAGCGTCATCATCAATGGTACAGGAAAGCGCGTCGTTGAATCGCAGGAAGGCGCAACGGCAGGCTCTGCAGGCCATGACGCCAGTCAGGCAGCCAATCTGATCGTCGACTATGTGATCCCGTCACAGTTCAGCAAGCGGATCGCAGCTGGATCTGATGATGCTGAAGAGCAGGTCGGAACGGCAGCAATGGATCTTGGAAGCTCAGACCTTGAGCTTACTGAAGATGGCGTCGCACAGTTGATCGGAATGCGCTGGACAGATATCAGCATTCCAAAGGGTGCTGTCATCACATCTGCATACATCCAGTTTGCAGTTGATGAGTTGCCTCTAAATCCTACCTCGCTTTC
>JBKJTP010000299.1:0-5978 GCA_046590195.1 Kapaibacterium sp. (SeqCode)
CGGGCTGCGATTATGATCTTCACATCGATCTCGGTTATCCTGTGCTGCGTAATTCTGATGAGCAAACTGAATTCGCTGAAGTCTTTCGCGCAGCCTTCAGCGAATTCAGTTTGCTCATCAGAATTACGCAGCACAGGATAACCGAGATCGATGTGAAGATCATAATCGCAGCCCGCAGACTTCGCGACGCCTTCAACGATCTCCTTCACACGCTTGTGAGCATATTCGCGCCACTCCTTCGACATCGATCTGACTGTCCCGACTAGCTTCACCTCATTCGGAATGATGTTCGGCGCAAAGCCGCCATGGATCGAGCCAATGGTGATAACCCCGTGTGCGAATGGATCGAGATTGCGAGAGACCAGCGTCTGCAACGCCATGATCACCTGTGCGCTGGTGACGATCGGATCAACCGCGTGATGCGGACGCGCACCGTGTCCGGACTTACCCTTGATCGTAATGTAAAGCTCGTCAGCGCTTGCCATCATCTCGCCCGCGCGGAAGCCCACTGTACCGGCATCCGACTGTGCGTAGACGTGCAAACCATAGATCTCATCCACACCATCGAGCGCTCCAGCTTCGATCATGAATGGCGCACCACCCGGATTGCGCTCTTCGCTCGGCTGAAAGAGAAAGCGAACTTCCCCATTCAACTCGGACTTCATCTCGTTCAGGATCATCGCCGCACCCAGCGCGATCGACGTATGCGCGTCGTGTCCGCAGGCGTGCATCTTGCCTTCATTCTGGGATGCGAACGGGAGCCCTGTTGCCTCTTTGATCGGGAGTGCGTCCATGTCAGCGCGAAGTGCGATCGTCTTCCCTGGCTTGCCCGATTTGATGAAGCCGAGCACGCCGGTCTTCGCAACTTGGGTCTTCGTCTCGATGCCAACCCGCTTCAACGTTTCAGCAACCAGCGTGCTGGTCTTGATCTCTTCGAAGGCAAGCTCGGGATGCGAGTGGATCTCGCGGCGAAGCCGAACGACTTCATCGTAATACTTATCGGCGAGAGAGCGAATGCGAGATGTTAGATCCATGATGTCTATTCTGTATTCATTGGCCGCAATACGATCCGGCCTACCTGCTTCTTTTTGGTTATGGCTTTCGACGTCGCCTTCTGCGCCGCTTTCGGCGCGACCTGAAGAGCCTCAGTGGTAACAGCAACCGGGAGCGGATTGAGTTCTACCGAAATCGCGGTAGCGCTAGCTTTTTGGACGACCGACTTCTTCGTCTCGGTCAAGAGAGCTGTGAGCGAACGAGCAAGCTTCGGCACCACCGTGTCCCATTCGCTTGTGAGATAGATGACGGTGCTCCCTTGCCGTTTCTTTCGATCGGCCCATGCCGAGAGGATGCGCATCTCATCGACCTCGGGCTTGCCACACGTTGGCGGGATCGCGTTCGTAGCATCGCTGTAGTACATTCGGAGCTGCTTAGCAAACCAGTCCTGCGCGCGCTCGATGTGGCTGGCCTTGACATTGATCTGCTTGACCAATCTCCCAAATCTTACAAAGTAAACCTCGGCCTCTTCATCGTTTGACTTGGCCATGATGACGAAGTCATTAGTGTTCAGGCTTGCCACAGAACGTTCGCCACTGCCAATGACCCTCCGCAACTCAAAGAGTCGTTGCTTCAGGAATTGGGCCTCCTCAAAGTCGAGCCGTTCAGCAGCATCGAACATCATCTTCTCGACCAGTTGCAGAATGCCTGCTTCACTTGATGAGAGGAACTGCCGTAGTCGCTCGACCTCAACGCGATACTCCTGCTTCGATTCTCGCAATGCACAAGGCGCGTTGCAGCGATGGATCTCATGATAAAAGCAAGGCTTGACATCAACACCGATCTTGAATTCATCGCCGCATTCACGCAGCTTGAACGAGCGATTCATCACATCTATCAGCGCTTCGACACTCTCGCGAGATCGGAACGGGCCGTAGTAATCAGCGCCATCGCTTGCTGGCTCGCGCGTGGCAGTCAGTCGCGGAAAATCGTGCTGAACATCGAACTTCAGGAAGGTGTAACCTTTGTAGCGCTTCTCTAGTGAGTTGAAGCGTGGCTTGAGCACCTTGATCTTTTTCGATTCAAGCAATAGCGCTGAGAGCTCGCTGCCAGTCTCCTCGTACTTGATCTCCTTGACTGCCTTCATCAAACGCGCGAGTTTCTTCGCTGAGTCCTGATGCGATGCGGTGAAATAGGTGCTAACTCGATCACGGAGATTCTTCGCCTTTCCTACGTAAAGTACCTCGCCGTTGCGATCGTGCATCATGTAGACGCCGGGACGCTCTGGGAATTCGCGAACGGTATCGCGAAGCTTCTTCTGTTTTTGTGGTACGACGGTTCGACCGTTAACCTTGCGGAATTGCAGCTTCAGCAGTTCATCGAGTTCGAAGATCTCGCACTCGTTCTCGGCCATGTCGAGAAAGTTGAGCAAGACATTCGCTGTTGCCTCAGCATCGCCCATGGCTCTGTGCCGCGCTTTGATCTTGATGCCGTAATGATCGCAGACGTGCTTTAGGCTTCGACGCTTAAGCGTAGGCAGGAGCATTCTCGCAAGCCTGCACGTGCAGAGTGTCGGTGTACTTAGCTCTGGATTCTTATGCGTGCCATACGGCAATTCAAGTCTTGCTCTTGCGTAAGATGCAGAGATGAATCCATGATCGAACTGGACGTTGTGCCCAACGACGATTGGGGCCGGACCAGTCGCGCTGATGAACGAGCTGATCTCATTCGCGGCATCGGGGAACGTTGGCTTCCCAAAGACCATCGCGTTCGTGATGCCGGTATATTGCGCGATAAACGGGGGGATGTACTGCCCGGGATTCAGCAGCGTTTCGAAGCGATCGGTGATCTTGCCCTTCTGCACACGCAGCATCGCGATCTCGGTGATCCGATGCGTGAAGGCGCTGAGGCCCGTCGTCTCTACGTCGACGACGACGAAGGATGAATCACGGACGAGCATTCGGCTTGGTCAATGTGGTGATCGCACGGCGGCGGACAACAAACCGTACCGATGATGGCTTGCTCGACAAAAAGCTGATGCCTTGCGGTGTTGAGACAGACGGAACAACGTACTCGGCTGAATCGAACCGCATCGGATCGTACATCACATAGGCCCTGATGTCATCGCTCTTTAATCTTGCAAGATCTTCCACTCCACCACGCAATGTGACCGAGATGAATCCTGGTACGAAGAGGATCTCTTTATCGGTCGGGGCAGCATCTGGATGAACGGGTACATAGGTAAATGTTCTTTCACCGATGGCCTGCACGCTTTGACGAACTGTTACGAGAGGATTCGATAGCACACGAACGCTGTTGGACAACGTATCGAGTAACTCAACGCTTTCACTCACAGTCTCGCGTGCATTTGATTTGCTAAGCGACTTCGTTGGGAAGAAATGAATGCTATCGAGAATATCCTGCGAGCCTTCAACAGTGATGAATGGTGGATTTGCTACGGGCTGCCCAACAAGTGCATATCCTCTTCCAGGCGATACATTCATCACAGGACGTATCGGCACTTGCTTGCGGATCACGCGGCCAAATGAAACATCGAGCGTATCGGGCTCCACCATCACAAGCTCCACATCGCTTGGCAATCGCGCACCGTTGCGGATCTCCTCGGCTGTCAGTTGCAGCGTGTTCGGATTCGTTAGTGGAAAGATTCGCTGCGATAGATCGAGTTCGAATTTGGCGTTGCCAGTAAATTCGAGTAAAAGTATTTGCCAGCCAGCACCCTTAACTCTTGCATGAAGCCGTTCAGGTAATCCTGATGCGATCGCGAGGCCTTGCGGTGGTGCGATCGAGACGGGAATATCGATCTCGGCTTCGTATGGCTTCGAGAGATGGACATAGGTCCAGAGCAGCGCAGCAACGATGAGCGCAGTCAATGCAATGCCGAATCTACGACTGAAGCCCACCTACTTTCGTCGAGTGCCTAGTTGTGAATGATACTGGATGAGGTCAGCTCATCATGAGCTGGAGCTCCGCTAGCTGCATCGCGTGCCGCCTGTGTTCGGCTACGTTCTTCCGTCGTCTTGATCAATTGCAACAACTCGGAGCGATTCGCTTTCGAGATCTCTCGCCCTTGGATCGGAAATCCTGGGATCGAGCGAGCATAACGGCGAAGCTCATGAACTGGATAGCTCTCAAGCTCGATGAGTGACTTTGGATCATGATCACCGCTTGCCAGCATCGTTGACCTAGCAGCACCATTGCTGGCAACTACTGCTGGTTGAAGACGCGGCTCTTCGCGTTGCATGAACCGAGGACGCTCAGACTGTTTTACCATCTCTTGCATCGGACGCTCGGATTCAAACAATGGCAGCGGTTCTGGCTGCTTCGGCTTGCGCTGAGGTGCCACGACTGACGTCGCTCCGAATGCGGATCGGAGAAGCATCTCGATCGTATCGAGATGCGGTCGCGCGAAGAAAGTCGAGTCGCTGACGGAGTTGCCATTCTTCGCGATCTGCAAAGCGTACTGCACCTCGGCGAGTGGCCCAGCGATCACCGTGGTGATCGCTCCGGCAGAGTTCATCGGAGTAACAGCAACGACTCGTACGCGCGTCTCTTGCGAGATCAACTGCACCAGACGTGCTGCCGCCATGAAGCCGTGAGATTCAACGATTGCTACGCTGTCGTTCGGGGAGATCTGAAGTGGATCCATGAGGGACGAAAAACTGGGCTTGGGACTTTACAACTCTCACGCTTCGACCAGACGTCGTCCACTAGACATCGTCTTCGAAGCTCTCTTCTACTTCTTCGGATTCAACACCGGAAAGCTTTTGATAAGTGCTCTTGATCAGATCGAAATTGAATCCTCGTCCAGCGAGGAAGCTATACATCTTTTGCTTGCGCTTTTCAGGTGTCTCTTTTTGGAGGCGTGGCAATCGCTTCCTCGCTGCCTCCAGCGCGCGGTCGGCATCAGACTGCCCGGCGTTGACCTCCTTCAAGGTCTCCTCAATGATCAATTGATCGATCCCTTTCTGCTTTAACTCCACCCCAAGTTGACGCGATGAGACCAGCTTCCTTCCCAACTTATCACTTGCGAAGGCCCGCGACCACTTCTCGTCATTGACAAGATCGTAGCTCCTCAGGAATTCCAGCACACGCGTGATGATCTCCTCAGGGATCTCCTCCTTGTGGAGCCGTTCCTTGATCTCCTTCTCGGATCTCGAGCGATGGTTCAGGTAACGAAGCGATACGCGCTTGGCATCGATCCAGTAATCGAAGTCGAGGATCTTATCGGCCTTGTCGGCGTCGATGTAATCACCCTTGCGGAGGCGGAATTCCTCGATCGTCTGCTCATTAACTCCAACGGCAAATTCCTCCTCGATAAAGATCGAGGCTCGGAGCTTATCGCCCTTTTGGCGAGTGATGGCAGTGATCTTACCTATCATATCTAAATCGACAAAAGGGCGCAGCTTTCGCTACGCCCTTTCATCAAAGACTGATCATTAAGCTGTCGCCTTCTTGCTGCGGCTGGTCTTCTCTTCGATCTGGCCATTCTCATTCACCGTCGTATTGGTGACGGGAGGATGATTATCGACAGCGATACCAAGCTTCTCGCGAACGGCGCGCTCGACCTTCGCGTAGGCCTCGGCATTATCCTTCAGGAATGCCTTGACCGAATCGCGGCCCTGACCGATACGCTCGCCGGCGAACGAGAACCACGATCCAGACTTCTGAATGATATCGTGTTCGATACCGACATCGATCATATCGCCAAGCTTCGAGATGCCCTCATTATAGAGGACGTCGAACTCGACCTCGCGGAATGGCGGTGCCATCTTGTTCTTAACGACCTTCACTCGGACGCGGTTACCGATGATCTCGGTGCCATCCTTGATGACGTCGCGGCGGCGGATATCCAAACGGATCGACGCGTAGAACTTCAACGCGTTGCCGCCGGTGGTCGTCTCTGGGTTGCCGTACATCACGCCGATCTTCGAACGAAGCTGGTTCGTGAACATCACGGTCGTGCC
>JBKJTP010000198.1:0-4383 GCA_046590195.1 Kapaibacterium sp. (SeqCode)
ACAGGATCGAGTGAAACGGTCAGGATGTCTCGTGCCGGGTTAGGATAAAGCTTGAGCCCTACGGCCTCTTCGCCTAGCTCCACCCCACCAGATGGTAGCCCCTCGCCCGTCAGGCGCACCCTGCAGGTGCCCAGAGATGTGTAGACAGTCGCCCAGACGTTCATCACGCCACCGCTCAAAGGAGCGAATCGGAAGCCGAAAAGCGCAGTGTCGTTCATCGAGACCTGCTCCGGAAGAGCCTGCGGGACAAACTCAAAGTCAGGATTCGCCTCGACGACAACGGAGTCGAGAGTAAAGGATTCGGTACCCAGGTTGATCGCCTGAGCGGTCCTTATGCGCGAATTTCCAATGACCACTTTGTTAATTTTTGGATTGCGGCTTATCGAGGACAGGTGGCGTCAGCTAGAAAGACTTACGAAACCTCGAATGGTTACACCTGAAACGCAAAAAAGAAGGGCGACCCACTGGGCCGCCCTTCTTTCATGAGAATTACTATCCGTTACGGACGAGGCGTGTTGATCGGGGTCTCGACCAATACCTGTACTGTACGGTTGTAATAACGGCCTTCTGGGAGGTCGTTGATGTAAAGTGGTGTGGTCTCGCCGTAACCGGTCGCTACCATCGACTTGACCTTACCCTTGATGCGGTTTGCCATCTCACCCTTCACAGCGTTTGCGCGGTTGGTTGAGAGCTTCGCGTTGTACTCGTCGGTGCCGAGGATATCCGTGTAACCACCAACAGATACGTCAGAGACGCCTGTTACACGTGGGAAAACGAACTCATCGAGGATCATACGATTCCATTTACCCATGTCCGAGCTGTTGTACTTGAACAGGATGAGGTTGTACACCTCGCGGGTCTTGTCGCCGAGGTTCTCAGCAATAACGTCGCGAGTTGAGAACTGACGAACGCTGATCTCGTCAACATTTGAAAGCAGTTCGCGGCCATCCTTGCCTATGATCTTGAGCTGCACCTTCATCTGCTCTTCACCTTCTGGCAAGCGGCCAGCTTCGTTACGCCAGTTCCATTCACCCGACTCCTTCGCGGAGATCGGTCCGAGCTCCTTGAGGATCTTGAATGGGCGGCCCTGATAGCTGATAACGAGTTCGCGGCGATCGATGACTTCCTCGCGGAGACCATTGACCATTGAGAAACGGACGGTGCGATGATCAGGTACCTTTACGTTCTGCTTGAACAGAACAGGCTTGATGATCTCCCACGAATCTGATGTGAGCTCAACACGGCGGTTCTCTTCGATACCTTCGACCGTTGTTGCGAGAGTTGCGTTCTCTGGTAGATTACGTGCATCTGTGCCGACACGTGTTGGAGCAATGCCCCAGATCTCGACAAGATAACGCTTAGCTGATTCTGCACGCTGACGTGAAAGTTCGATCGACTTCTCGCCAGGAACATCCATCGAGTTCGTGCCGGTAAGCTTGATCGAAGCTGAAGGGTTATTACGCATACGCTGACCAATGATGTTCAGGTAATTGTAATACGAGTTCAGCGTTGCCGTCAATGTATCCTCACGGAAGCCCTGCGTCTGTGCTGGGTCTGTGTAGAGAACGTAGCGATTAGGCAGTGCGCCATTGGCCTCATCGAAGAACACCATTGGAAGGAGTGCGAAGAGCTCGATCGTCTCACGCTCCTTGATGATCACGCCTTCGAAGTTTGGCCAGCGGGTTGATGCTGTTGGAAGCTCGGAGAGCAATGCCGGAGGCGTCGTCATCCACTGGACGAGAGGCGGCTCCTCATTGTTCATCGGAATGTCATGCGTTACGATTCGGCTCGTATCACTACGGAGTGGGATGCGTACTGGCGTTGGTGGGTATGGGAAGTGATTCGATTCCGTTGCACTGACGATGTACGATCCGCCGAGCTCACCACGCGAGTTCGGAGAGAGAACTACGAGGTACTCACCGGTTGCACTGTTCGCGGTACGATTGTAAACTGTGTCGCCGGTTTGTTCATCGAGCACGACTACGTGTGCACCGAGATTGTCCCTCGTATTGACATCATACGCACGGCCCTTGAGAACGAGGTTCTGCTTTGGTGGCGGCGGCGCTGTTGCTACATAGAGATCGAACTCTCCGAATGCACTCTTACCCGCATTCTCCTTGCGCTCAGACGCGAAGTAGAGCACGTCGCCTCTTGCCGGAACAGTCAAGAACATTTCATGCTCTGGACTATTGATAGGCGCTGGGAAATGGTAAGGCACTGTCCAATCAGTGTCTGAAGGTCCGATCCACTCACTTCGGTAAAAATCGCGCCCACCGATACCACCGTCTTTCGCAGAACAGAAATACAACGTTGTACCGTCTGTTGAAATGAACGGGGAGCCATCGTACTTACTCGAGTTGATCTTCGAACCAAGGTTCACAGGAAAACCCCAACGTCCGTCGACCGACTGCTTCGAAACATAAATGTCTACGTCGCCGATATTTGGTGCATCATCTCGATTCGATGCAAAATATAGACGCTTACCATCTGGGCTGATCGATGGCTGTGATTCGAACTTTGTCGTGTTGATCGGTGGTCCGACCTCTCGAAGATTTTTCCAGTTTGTGCCATCGAGTGTGGCGACCCACAGATTGATGTCATTCTTCACTGTCGTCTCACGATTCGAGGCGAAGTAAATAGTCTGACCGTCAGCAGCGATCGAGGCCGCGCCATCGCCGGCAGTAGTATTGATCTGGTTTACGGGTCTTGGTGCGCTCCACGTAGAGTCGCTTCCATCTGCACTCGTGCTTACCCAGAAATCGTGAGCGCCAAAACCGTCCTGCGGATTCGGGCGACGAGTAACGAAGTACATCGTCATACCGTCAGCCGTTATCGTAGGGCCGAAATCCTGAGCCTCACCATTGATGATCTGACCAAGATTGCGAACGATGAGTTTTTTGATGAAGTCCGCAGAGTCATCAGGTGGAGGTGGCGGAGGGGTAAGGTTGTCGGCATTAAAGCGGACGGCCGGCGCTGATGGGGTCGCGTTCGGCTGAACCTTCACTATATCTTTGCGCGACGTACGGTTGTGGGCTTGTGTATCGCTGTCAGACGATACAACGAGACCAGCCGTGAGGCACAAAGCAGTGAGCGATAATGCTCGCACAGTCTGAAGGAGTCTCATGTGATATTAGTTATCGATCAGTCAAGTAGATGTTGTACAACTCTCCTGTGGCTCATGTGTAAGGGATTGACATGCGCCAGAAATACTTGCTGTTGAACGTAGAGAAGCAGCATGACGGTAACGTGAGAGGTTACCGCTACTCATAGACAGAAATTACGGCAGTAGAGAAAAGCCTAACGAGTTTGACCGAGTTGATCAATAGCAGCAAGTGCTATTGATCACCGGGTATCAAGTCCTTAGAATGTAAACCGGTATCGTTCAGACCGACACGTGAGAACGAGAGCCAGAAGTAGCCGAACTGCTGCCGGAGCAATTCAATGATTCGCCAGAGGCCCGCCACAGAACAAGGATCTCTGCTGCGAACGTAGCCAAGCGTTATGAGAATGTGCGACCGACTATCAACAAACAAGCGAAATTTCAACGCCCTCATGTAGAATTGGTTCACATACAGGGCAGTAGAAGCGATTCTTCACAGATCCGCGAAGTCGATCTGTGAATTATCCATGCAATTATAAGCAGAGAAATGACCGCACTCTTAGAATCAACTACACCTACCCACTTTGACCCCCTAATCATGAATCCACGAGGTGAGGCATCTGCTATAGCACAGCCTTTAAAATGACAATGGCGGCAGAGCCGCCATTGACTTAAGACCTCTAAAGTCTTTAAAATAAAAAACGCCGGGTTTGCCCTTCCCGGCGCAGAGTTGTGAGAAGCTTTCGCTTCAGGTGAGTCTCTTGTTTAGTTTGCCGATTCGAATCTTATAAAGAACTGTGCCACTGTTAAAAGTGGCCAAATTTGAGAAATTTGGGCATCCAGCATTCATGAAAGTGTTCTAATATCGGAATCAGCTCAGCCATAGTACGAAATTGGGACAGCGGCCATCGATACTGAGTCCGGCCCCGAACCCCTGGACCCAAACAAAAAAGCCTCTCACTTGCGTAAGAGGCTTTGGAAAGCTTAAGCTGAGGTACTTAGAAGTTCAGCATCAGGCGTGGGGTGACCATGACGTAGTCCTTCCATTCCCACTTGCGAGCGTCGCGACCGATAACAGCCGAGTACTTAGCCTCGAGCTGCAGCCAGGGGAAGAGCTTGATGAATCCGTGAGCCATTAGCGTATTGCAATACTGTAGGCTCATGCCATACTCATCACCTGCATCGCCGCTGCGAACATAGCCGAGCTTGATGAATGGATCGAAGTAGCTGTACTGCTTGGCCTGGTGGAGCTCTTCACGTTGGTTTACGTCTTCGCTGCGAGG
>JBKJTP010000265.1:0-7008 GCA_046590195.1 Kapaibacterium sp. (SeqCode)
CGTAAAGTAGAAAGGCCTCGACCAGCCTTCGCCCTTAAAGCCTACGCTTCCGACCTGATAATGATAGATCAGATAACTGATCAGGAAAATACAGCTAACTGTAAACGCAGCGATCATCAGCTTCTTGTGCTCGTCGCGCTTGTTCTGCTTGATCTTGCTGCGAGCAATGACCAAGAGCACTGCGCAGGTGCCGTTCAGCACTGAGTTGAGTAAGGGGAGGTCGTAAAAGGACATGATCGAGAGAAGAGAGTGTCAGCGATCAGGACTCTGCCTTTAATCGCTCGATATCAGCTTTGATTTTAACGGAAGACGTTGAGTCGGTGCCGTCGTAATAACCACGCATGCGACCCTCACGATCGATCAGTACGAACTTCTCGCTGTGCGTCACAAGTGCATCAGGAGTCAGCCCTACCGAATCGACTCCGAGAAGGAAGCCCTCCTGGGCAAGTGAGAAGATCGTTGGACGGTCGCCCGTGACGAAGGTCCATCGTGTCGTATCAGCGTTGAAGCGCTCTGCATACTCGCGAAGCACTTCGCCTTTGTCGTACTCAGGATCTACGGAGAAAGAGACAAGCCGGATTTCTGGACCGAGAGCGGATTGCAGTGTAGCGAAGTTGGTGCTCATCGTTGGGCATATAGTCTCGCACTTCGTAAAGATCATGTCGGCGAGCCAGATCTTCCCCTTAAGTTGTGCCAGGGAAATTGTCTGACCATTTTGATCGGTCAACGCAAAGTCGGGCACCGTCGAAAGTATCGGCAGCGCCCCGTCGGTGTCAAGGGTTTGCGCTTGCGTCGTATCATTTCGCTTTGCGTATTCGCGGATCGGCATTGTCACGATGTAAATGGCCGCCAGGATGACGCCCAAAATGATAGTGATAGTACCGAAGAACTTGACCGGACGAGGAAGGGACATGAAAATTCTTAGTTCTTATCGAGCACCATCAGTGCCAGAAGAAGCGGGAGGTAGATGATCGAGGCGAAGAGAAGTTGCTTAGCAGCGGTGTTCGTACGCTTGATCGCGCAGTGGATGCCACTCAGGATGAAGCCAATACCAAGGAATAGCGCACCCCAGAAATACAGCCAGCCCGTTACTCCCATCACGGTAAGAAGCAAGCTAACAGGCACAAGAGAGACAACGTAGAATACTGCTTGCGATGCGACCGAGAATCCGTCTTCATCAAGTACACTCAACATCGGGAAGCCCGCACGCGCATAATCCTTACGATACATCCATGCGATCGCAAGGAAGTGTGGGATCTGCCAGAAGAACAAGATGATAAAGAGAACCCAGCCAGAGAGATCGATCACGCCACGCACTGCGGTCCAACCGATCAGGATCGGTATAGCTCCAGGGAATGCGCCGACGATCGTTGAGAGATGCGTCTTCTTCTTAAGCGGAGTGTAGATCGCGAGATAGCCGATCAACGTGCCGATCGCAAGAACTGCGCTAAGCGTATTGACCGCAAGCTGCATATAGACCACGCCAGTGATAGCGAAGAACAAGCCATACACAATTGCAAGGTTCAGAGGTATACGGCCCGAAGGCAACGGCCGATTCTCCGTGCGCCGCATCAGCTTATCCGCTTCAACTTCGATCACCTGATTGAGTGCGCCACCACCAGCGGTCACAAGTGCAGTCGCGATCAGAGTATGAAGCAGTAGCACATAGTCGATCGTCGCTGGACTCGCAAGCCAGAACGCAGCGAAAGTGGAGATCACGGCGTAAAAGCCGATGCCAGGCTTCGAAAGCTCGTAGTAGTCCTTCAGCTGCTGGCGCCAATTCGAGCCTTGCTGTTGCGATTCGATCGCCGGATTCGCGAGTGCTTGGTCCATGTAATTCTTAAGCTTTCTGTACCGCTACATGCGGCGTTGCATTCTCTGCGAAGGCATTCGGGAGTAGCAGATGCCTTGCTCGAATAGCCATCAGCATCATGATGCCAAGCGTTGCGGCTCCTCCTGATACGTGCAATGACGTCATTGTTGGTGCCTTGAGATGCAACACGGTCAATGCTCCGAGCATAAACTGCACAAGTACGATCGCGATCGCAAAGATTGCTGGACGTGTGAACTCGGTCCTTCCTTTATATTGACGGAGGGCAACGACTGCTGTCCAGATGACGAATATCGTTGTGATGACTGCGCCGATCCGGTGGGTATAGTGAATCGAAATGCCGAACGTTGCAAAGTCGGGGATCAACTTGCCTTGAGCAAGTGGAAAGTCCATGATCGCGAGACCTGCTTCTTCGTGGCGCATGACGGCACCTACGAGTATCTGTAGGAAGATCACAGCAACCGTGACCGCAGTAAGCCGCCGCAGACCCCATGAGGAAGATTCGGTGACTTTCGCCGGTGCATCTTCCCACGAGCTGCTCGTGATCATCGAGATCGCGATCGTCAGGCAGAACAGCGTCTGCGCAAGTCCGGCATGAGTGCTTGAGATAGCGGTCGGCAGATAATAGATCACAGTCAAACCACCGAAGATCCCTTGCACAATGACGAGTGCGAGTGCTGCCCAACCGAGACGCTTCACCCACGCCCGCGTCTCGCTACGCTGTATCCAAAAAGCCTGGACGAGAATGAGAAATCCTACGAGTGAGGCATAAAGTCTGTGACCATGTTCGTAGAAAGCGTTGTTATCCATCCACATGCGGAATGGCAGCGCGAACATGTTGTGACCGAAGGAGGTCGGCCAATCGGGGACGGACATACCGGCTTCGTGGCTTTTGACAAGACCACCGACGAAGATCAGCACGAAAGTCATTGCCGCGGTAAAGAACGCAAAACGGTGCAACCAGAGAGATCGAGTGTTCTCAGAAACGCTCGCGACCGGAGCGCCACCGTTCAAAGTCGTATTCATGGGCGTAGAGGATACCAAAGGTCGGGAAAGGGTAGAGAATCGGGAGCTGACAAAGATGAGCCGGCCTCCTTTGGTCGCGGGCAAAACATGACCCCTATTGTTGAAATTCCCTCTCAATCGTGACTAATCGCAACGAAGAATTAGCTTTCAGCAATCCGGTGATTGATACTGCCCGCGTTGCTGCGGCCTACGCAGAGTGTCGCAAGATCGCGCTCGGGCATTACGAGAATTTCCCCGTTGGATCGATACTGTTGCCGAAGAACATCCGTCCCGATTTCTTCGCGCTCTATGCATTCATGCGCCAGGCCGATGACTTCGCCGATCTTCCAACGCGAACGCAGCACCAAAAACTTGAAGCACTAGCGAATTGGCATCAGGAATTGCATCGCTCGCTCGATGCAGACGTAGCCGATGATGAACTGCCGCAGACATTCCTCGCGCTTCGATACACGATGCGCAAGCACAATCTCTCGCAACTGCCATTCGAGCGATTGCTAACCGCTTTCGAATTTGATGCAAGGGGAGATGTGCATTTCGAGCAGTTCGAGGATCTGCTTTGGTACTGCGATCGCTCAGCGAATCCGGTAGGAGAGCTGGTACTGGCTCTGTTTGGTTATCGCGATGCAGAGAGGATCGCTTTGTCCAACAATATCTGCTCTGGGCTTCAACTGCTGAATTTCTGCCAGGATATAAAGGAAGATGTTGACAACGGAAGATCCTATTTTGCGGAAGCGGATCTCGAGAAGCTTGGCATCCACCGGATCGAAGACCTTAAGCAATCCAGCGAGGCCAGTAAAGCCGTATTAATGCAGATGGCTCATGTGAGGCGGCTGATCCGAACAGGCGCGCCGCTCACAGAGATGCTCAAAGGCAGGCTCAGGTACGAACTCCGAGCCGTAATCCATGGTGCGCTTGCGCTCTTGGGCAAGCTTGAGAAGGCGCAAGGGAACAGCTTGGAGAATCGCCCTAAGTTAAGCAAAATTGAGCATTTAGGGATATTGGTGCAAAGCCTGCTCAGCCGTCCGAGGCCATAATAGAGTATTAAGGAAACAAAGTCCAGAATAGGGAGTTGGAGTGATATGCAGACCGCGAATTCGGCGATCCCCTCACCGTTAAAGAAAGAGAAGAGTAGTTTTTACTACTCCTTTTCCTTGTTGCCTGCGGATGAACGCGACGCCATCCAGCAGGTCTACGCCTTCTGCCGATATACCGACGATCTCGTTGATGAAGATGCTGTCGTTCTTGACTCAAGTTGGGACTACGAAGTAGAGCTCGCGGTCGAGAAGAAGCGGATGCGCCTCCAATGGTGGCGGAAAGAAGTGGAGAAGTGCTATGCGGGCACTGCAACGCACCCGGTCCTAAAAGGGCTGCACAAAGCGATCCTCCGGTTCAAGATCCCACAGCAATATTTTATGACGCTGATCGATGGCGTCGAAATGGATCTTGTCAAGAACCGTTACGAGACGTTTGACGAGCTCAAAGACTATTGCTACGCTGTGGCCAGCATCGTTGGGCTGATCTGCATCGAGATCTTTGGCTATCGCCACGAAGAGACCAAGGAATACGCGGTCGATCTCGGTATGGCACTCCAGCTAACGAACATCATCCGCGATGTCGCCGTCGATGCTCAAAATGGACGGATCTATCTTCCAACGGAAGATCTTCAGCGCTTCGGCTACTCTGAGCGAGACCTATTGTCCGGTAAGTATAACTGGCAGTTCGTTGAGCTGATGAACTACCAGAGCGCCCGCGCCCGGGCTTACTATCATTCTGCCCGATCACATCTGCGCAAGGACGAACGCTTCACCATGTTCGCCGCCGAGATCATGGACGCCATCTACTATCGCTTGCTTAGGAAGATAGAACTCGCCGAGTTCAACGTCTTCGAGAAGAAGATCAAGGTCACGACTGCTCACAAGCTGCTGATCGTATCCAAGTTCTGGCTGAATCGCTTCTTCGTTCGCTAGCCCCGACTCACATCACACCTCTTGCGCCAGTGTTTCTCTCCGAAGCCTTCGTATCTTCGCGAGTATCCCAGAGTTCGCTCACCCTTCTTGATTGACCATGCAATATCTCAAGCTCGCGGGCATTCTGCTTTGCTTTATGCCATTCCTGGCGTGCGGCAGCGCAAGCACAACTCGAACAAATCTCGCCGGCACCGAAGCGAAACTGGATTCCGATGGTGACGGGTTGTTCGATCAGGACGAGATCGAGACATATAAAACTAACCCTGATCTGGCTGATACTGACCAAGATGGGCTCTCCGATGGAGAGGAGCGCTTCAAGCACAGGTCGTCGCCAAGGGCTGCAGATACTGACGGTGATGGCCTCAATGACGGCGATGAAGTGAGAGCCGGCACAAAGCCGCTTTCGCTCGATACGGATGGCGACGGAATGTCTGACGGCGATGAGGTCGCTCGACGAACTTCGCCTCTGCTGCGAGACACCGATGGTGATGGAATGAGCGACTCCGAGGAGGTCAATCAACACGAAAGCGACCCGCTGAACAAGGACTCAGATGGCGATAGCGTGTTAGATAGTGTGGATCTTTGTCCGAATGCGAAGGGACGTGTAGAGTATAATGGGTGCAGCTACCCAAGGTCAAGGTAGCTGTGGTTTGTCAGGCTTGGTTTTTCTCGTTCGTCCTAGGAGCAAATCCTAACAATATTGGCGTTTCGCCCAAACCCCTGGCGTGTCGCCTTCAATTCGATCCTGTTCACTAATCGACTTACTTTTATGCGCTCAGTCCGTCTATTTGCTGCATTAGCTGCAGTCCTATTTGTTTCTTCCTGTGCCTCTGTCGGCAAGCTTCCTACGCCTTCGACGAAGCCGGAGGTGACGCTCGCAAATACCAACAAGAAGGATGCGATCGATGCACTTGTTGCGTGGTCAGCAACGCAAGGCCGTCAGGTAGTCGCAACCACGGAGTATAGTCTCACAACCACCGGCCAGATGGATGCTCGCGCAAGCAATAACATCCTGTGGGATGTGTCAACAGTGGCACGTACTATCTACACGCCAGTCGTAAAGGGTGGTAACGTCACCATCTATGCACAGCGCTTCATAACGTTCACCGAGGAATCAGATGCGTCGAATCGGTACGGTGCAGGCAGCACTCCGAAAGGGACGACGGTGAGCATCACCACATCCCATGAAAAGGTCGAAGAGTATAACTCTCAGCGTGCATACGAAGAGATGCAGATCGAGCTTGAAGACTTCGCACGATTCTTCGTGCAGAAATAGTAACGTAGTATTGCATTAAACGCAAAGGAGCGGCGAGAATCTCGCCGCTCCTTTTTTTGTCCGGACGGATTACCGAATGCACTCTGATCTCGGCAGGGTTATTTCGCGAGTACCGGAGTCCAGCGTAGGTCAGTTGAAGGAATGATCTTCGTATCCATGACATGTGCCTTGGATCGGAAAGCAGTCGTCGACAGCCCATTCAGACCAACACACATCCTATACTCGAATCTCGTAGGCAGATCAAGGCCATGATCGCGGTAAATGAACTCGATCACGCCAGTGGTCTCATACAGTTTGACTTGCACTGATGTAAGTGTATCGACAAAGCCAACGCCGCTGCCACCGCCACGAAGATGGAACGCACGGTACTCGATCGTGAGAACTCTAGTGGGCGTCGTGCCGGTGACTTGGTAAAGCCCGAGCGTGTCTGCGATACCTGCTTTGGTATCATTTCCTTGCTTAAGGTCGCCATTAAAAGGGGCGATCACTCCCCGGTACAGACTATCTCCGATCAGCTGTCTTGGTGGAATGGCTGAATCGAGAAACGACAAAGCTCCATTTGCACCAACACTGAGCATCGTCCCGGCTGCAATTACCTCTGTGTCGTAAGGGAAGTCGAAGGGAAGTGCGATCGAATATTTACCTTCGTTTGGCCCACCCACATAGCTAGCTATGCTCGCGACTCCAGTTCGAAGCGAATCCCAAGTAGCTTGAAAGGTGGTAATAGCGTATGCATCGACACGCGTAGGCCCAGTAGGTGTGTCAGGATCTGATGTTGATGAGCAACTTGCAACAAATAGACAGGCGATCAAAAGCAGAATTCTCATGATAGCAAAATCAAAGATCGTGTAGACAAACAGTGTTAAAATGGATCGGCCCACCAAAGGCGGGCCGATAAATAATCTTAG
>JBKJTP010000124.1:0-10767 GCA_046590195.1 Kapaibacterium sp. (SeqCode)
CTGCACTCACCGCCGCCTATACTGCACCGTCAACGCTTGCCACTTCTCCATTGCTGGTATCGATCCGTGTGCGAAGCGTGGAGGACACAACGCGATATGCGACTGCTGTACTGACGATCCTCGATACGACGACTACTGGTGGCGGTCAGATCACGCTAAGCGTTGGGCCGCTTTCTGCTACCATCGAACCGGGTAGAACACAGCAGTTCACCGCTAGCGTAACGGGCACAACCGATACTGCTGTCAACTGGCGCATCGTCACGGGCATGGGTACGATATCCACGGCGGGGCTTTATGCAGCGCCTGGAAACGCTCCGTCGCAAACCGTAGTGATCGAAGCAACCTTGGTTGCAGATCCGTCCATTACTGCTAGAGCAACCGTGATCATCCGTAAGCCCATCGATCCGAATCTGGTTTGCTTCGAGCGCGACGTGATGCCGATCTTCGCGAACAACTGCGCGGTCAGCGGATGTCATACAGCCAGCAATCAGGATCCTCCAGAGAACATTTTGCTTGACACGTACACGCAGATCAAAGCTGTCAGAGGAAGCGAGATCCTTGACGTGATAACCGAGGATAACCCGGACAAGATCATGCCCCCGAAAGACCGAAAGGCCTTGACCTCAACGCAGATCGATGTCATTCGTCGATGGATCGCTCAGGGTTCGAAGAACGAACCATGCGAGGATACTTCAACAGTTTGCGACACGTTGAATCTGAGTTTCGCACTTACCATCCAGCCCATATTCGAGGCACAGTGCACCGGCTGTCACCAAGGGTCGAACCCATCAAAGGGGATCAACCTGACAACATATGCGGGCGTTCGTGCGAGTGCTCAAACGGGGCAGCTACTGGGGTCCATCACGCACACTTCGCCGTATACGCCAATGCCGTTCTCGACCGCGCAGTCCCTCCGTCCTAAACTCGATGACTGTTCGATCGATAGGATCAAGGCGTGGATCAATGCGGGCTCACTTAACAATTAGGTATTCTGCGCTCTGGAAGCAGTTGGCAGCCGCAGACTCTTAAAAGATTGTAATGTGCCTTGTTACTTGGCACATTTGAAGAAGAAGAGGGATTATCTTAATCCCTTGTCTCAACAAGTTTATTGGTTATCACGGGTTTTACATTCGATCCGCTCTATGGTCCCGGGGCGAATCCAAAACGAATAATATGAAGCTTCTCTCTATAGTCGTCCTGGCCGCTGGCCTTCTGTTTTGCACAAACTCCGCAAGCGCACAACTTGCCGTTGGTAACGGTCAGAAGACCGTGACGTTGAACGACAAGATCCAGAAGAACCAGTTCACATGGGTCTCAGAAGCGCCGCTCGAGAATATCAAGGGTTCGTCTGAAGGCGTCACCGGCTCATTCACGATCGATCCGAAGAACATTGCTGGCATTCGCGGTACGATCTCGACACAAGTCAAGACAATGAAGACCGGCAACGAAACACGCGATAGTCACTTACAGAACGCTGCTTGGCTTAATGCCGCAAAATTCCCAACGATCACATTCAAGATCGAGAGCGTCAGCGATGTAAAAGCGAACGGCAACAAGGCAACAGCGAAGGTAACTGGTGACTTCACGATGCATGGAGTCACAAAGAAGATGACGATCCCGTTCGAAGTGACCTACATGCCAGAGAGCGCAGCAACGAAGAAGCGTGCTTCGGGTGATCTCGTCATGATCAAGGCGGACTTTACTGTTGGTCTGAAGGACTACAATGTCGCCGGTGCGCAGGGCATCGTTGGCAGCAAGGTCGGCGAGACGATCAAGATCACGGCTCAGCTTTTTGGCAGCACACAGTAAGTTGACATCACACAGTAAGTTACTGACGAACAGCCGCAACTGACACGCAGCTATCACCGTTTTCTTCTTGCACGACTTTTGTGTAGTAAGGATCTACTATGAATAAGAAGACGATCGCCGCAGCTTTTTTCGCCATCGCTTTTGGGCTCATCATCTGGTGGGCCGCCGAAGGCGCCGCCGTATTCACTTCTTCTGAGCAGCAGATCAAGGAGAAGGACGAGCTTTTCGGTACGGAGACAACGCGCTGGGAGGAGAATTTCAGACCAGGGATCGAACTAGTCGGGCCGCTCATCGGCGTGTTCATGCTGGGTGGGCTCTGGCTGATGTATAGCTTAAAGAAGGACGAGCGGTTGCAGCAGTTGAAGTAGCGAGCTTCGAAAGATACGATAAAAAAAAGGCGACCACATTGGCCGCCTTTTTTTAGTTAAGCTCGATCCAGTTACTGCACTTCAAAGATCACTCGTACATTCGATGTTATGACGATCTCACCAAGCGCGAACGTATTTGCATTCCCTACCCCTGCATCCATCTGACGATACATCGGGACAGGACCGCCCCTGATATCATCCTCGGTCACAGTGTATGCCTTGACCACGGTTAACCCTAGCTCCTTCGCTAACGCGTTGGCTTTCTCTTTCGCAGATGCGACCGCCTTGACGCGTGCTTCCTGGCGATACCGCTTCTCGTCCGACGACTTGTATTCGTAATTGAAGATGCTGGTGATTCCGGCTGTTACGGTCTTTGAGGTGATCTCATCAAGCCGTGCGATATCGCGCACTGTCGCGACGATATTGCGACGCACAATGAAGCCTAGAAATTGCCGTCCTTCAGGGCGGTAATCGTACTGCGGCTCAATATTGATGCGCTGCGTTTGAATGTCGCGCTCTGCAATACCAGCATCGCGCAGTGTCTTGACGATCTGCTGCACACGCTTGTCGTTCTCGGCTTTTGCTTTTTCGAGGCTCATGTCGTTGGTCTCGACACCAAGATTGATCACCACCTCATTCGGTACCACATTCATCTCACCCTCGCCGAGCACTTCGATAGTGCGGATATGCGTTGGTTTGTCCTGCGCCTGGGCAGCATTGAAGTTTGCCTGGCCAACATTGAAAGTGAGCAGCAGTAAGAGAGTAGCAAGTATACTTTTCATATAATCGTATGTGTTGAACTGTGAACGCCCAAAGGCTAAGAAAAAACGCTAAGAGTTAAAAAGGTAAAAGAGTGGCTTTCACCACTCTTTTACCTTTAATGACGATCAGATGTTTCGAGCCCTGACATTTGCCGCTATGACAAACGATTCAGGATTGGCGCTCGGCTAGCGTCAATTAGAAACCAATGCTCCCTGGATGCGGCGTGCTTCCTCGAGATGCTGCTGAATATGCGGCTTTACTTTCTCGATAGCTGCCTTCAGTTCTGCGCTCTGTGGTTTGACAGCACTCAGATTGTCGAGTACATGCTGATGCATCGCAACCTGGCTGCGCATGTATAGCGAATCGAATGCGCGACCTGTGGCATTTACAAGATCGCTGTGCTGCGTCATCATGTCGTAGGCATCCATCTGTGGAGATGGTGCTGCCGTAATGTTCTGCTTTGATGCAAGGGCTTGACCTTCCTTTTTCATCTTTGCGTGCTCGGTCGCCATCATCTGAGCGAATTTCTTGACATCGGCATGCTGCGCCTTTGTCTTTGCCATGTTCGCCATAGCGATCTCCATCGAGTCGGCCATCCCCATCCATGCGACGATGCTGCCATCGCTCATTGCTGCGAAGTCCATTCCACCGGTCGTTGTTCCGCTGTGGCTGTGGTTTGCGCTATCACCACCCATGTGGTGATCGGTGCCAGTCGTTGAGATGTTGGAATCGATCGTGATGGCTGTTTCGCTATCTTCGCGCTTTGCGCATGAGGTTGCGAGCCCGAAGCATAAGCCGAGGCAGAGTAGGCGGAACGTGTACTTTGAGGAATGCATAGAACGTTGAAGTTGGGTTTGGCTGCGGTAAGCGACGCAAGAAGGATATCCTCCTTGCGAGCGCTGTGCTTTCATGACAAAGCTTGTGCCTGACCCCGCTCAACAGCACGCACTTATCTTACTATATTCAGCCTGCGCGTTTCGGATCGCTCGCCAACGGTCAGTCTGTACACGTAGCTACCCGAAGCAAGCTCTGCTGTACGCAGCTCAGGGGCATGTTCTCCCGCACCAAGCCGCGCATTGATGAGCGTGGTCATCAGCGTACCTCTCGCATCGAAGAGCTGCAGCTTTACATCTTCAGTCTTTGTCAGATCGAACATGATGCGTGTATGTGAGCTTGCCGGATTCGGGTAGTTGCCGCGGAGCTTGAAGGTGCTGCCCAGCCGTGATGTCTCAACTCTGCTACCAGAGCCTGGCTTGATGAGGCTACGCTTGCCGCTACCATCATTCAAAGGAAACTCCGTTTCGAACGGGGCGCGGTCACGATCCGGACTAAGCACCGAGGTACAGGTCTCCTTCGAGACGCCGAACCAATCGCCCATCACCGAGGCGTACATCTGCCTGAACTCAAAGTCGATAAAGGGATCGCCATTCTCGTCGCGAAGTTCGAGATTTGGATCAGGGCCGTAAAGTCCGCCATTGACCTGTGAACCGATAACGAAATGCGGCGCTGCTGTGCCATGGTCTGTTCCGCTGGAGTGATCGCCGTTCTCGAACGCGCGTCGTCCAAACTCGGAGTATGTCATTGTGATAACCCGATCCTGCAAACCAAATGCTTCCAGATCGCGCTGAAATGAATAGAGCGATTCAGAGAGCTGGTGCAGCAATCGTGCATGACTACCCTCAACGTCATACTTGCTCGACTGCAAAAAGTGCGTGTCGTATCCATCCTGCTCAACAAAGTAGATCTTGGTCTTCAGTCCACTTGCGATGCACCATGCCACGTGCTTGAACTGATCGCCGATCGCCGTTGAAGGGTACTCCACCATATTCTTCGCGTACTTCGGAAAGAGCTGCGAGAAGCGCTGACCATAATAGTCCGAGATCGACATCATCTCCCGCACATATGTCAGTTCATCGCCGCCTAATGTTGATGGTACGCTGTCGCTGGCGATGGATCCGAATGGTATGTAGTGCTGCGGGTCTTTCGCGAGTACTTCGACCGAGCTCTTCGTCCCCTGGAATGCACCGCTGGTTGCAACGCCCATTGCAATGGCTATCGGATCCTGCGGCTTCTCTATCGGATAGCTCGGGTTCTCAAGCTCCATCCATCTGCCGATCCAGCCCGTAGTGAGCAGTTGATCGTGATCGCATGACTGATTCCAGATGTCCATCGCGCGGAAGTGCGAGAGATTCGGATTGAAGATACCGATGTTCTGCACTGCAGCGACCTTTCCTTCATCCCACAGATTGGCGAACTTGTCCATGTAGGGATTGAACGCTATGTTGTCGCTCAGCTTCCGTTTGAGTCGTGCCTTCTCTTCACTGCTGACAAAGCCGGTGTTCTTTCGAAGGAGATCGTAGGTTGGGTTCGTGAACGGGACTATCGTATTCAACCCATCATTGCCACCGCGCAGGAACACGAGAACCAGAACTCTATCCGTTTCCTCCAGAGGATTTGCAAGAGCCGATAGTAGCCGATTCGGTTGGATCGCGAATGCAGAGCCACCAAGCAGCGGGATCGACATCGCAGCTCCAAATCCCAGAGGAAGTTTTTTCAAAAACTCTCGACGCTTCATAGTCGTATTAGCTCTGTAGTGATATTAGCTCAGTTGATATTCGGGAAGAAGCATCAGTCGATGCATCAGCTTCCGGATAAGCTTTGCACGATCTTCATCGTTGAGCGTCGTCCAATCGATCGATGTGAACGGATGCACTAGTGCGACAAGCGTAGTGATGGCCTCATCTTGTGGCGAGATCGCAAAGCACAGATCGCACACCTGCGTCGTGAAGTCAACAAGATCTGCATTGAACGATGGGAATTGCCTGGCCCATGCGATGACCTCCTTCGTGTCCCAGGTGATCCACTCATAGTCAAATCCTGTGTGTCCGTCAACATACGCGGGACGCACTTGACCGACGACCAGAAGATCGGTGAGAAATTCAACGCGCTTGGTTAGTGTCCCGCTTGTGATCCACGTCCTGTGCCCGAGCCATCCTCGCACATTGATCGGATTGAACATGTACTGGCCCATCTCGTAGCCCTTCCATGAGAGTGTGCCTGCACACGATTGCTCAAGCCTGATATCCAATTGATTCATGATCCCGAGCATGAAATCATACGGCGACTTGATAATGGCACCGCGATAGAACTGATCGAAAAAGTGTCGGCTCCGCAACAGCATCTCGAGCACGGGCTTGAGCTCCCAATCCTGCTTGAAGCGAGCGGCCATTTGCTCGATGACCGCTGTTGCTGTGCTGGACTCTGCATCGACATGTACGAAGTGTCGATAGAGCTTCCGCGACATGAACAGCGCTATCGCATCGCCGCGCATTTCAAACATGACGTCGATGATGTCACCCTCCATGCGAGGATCATTGCTCGCGAAGAGACCATATATCTTTGGCGGCGCACCCAGCGGCGTTCGCTTTGTCTCGTAATCGAAGTAGTAATCGGCGAAGTAGGGCGGCAGCACATAAGGCGGCGGCTCTTCAAATCTGAAACGCCAGCCTGCAACGGCGTAGGCTACATCACGTACATCTTCGTTGGTATAGCATGGCGAACCATCGGTGTTCGTTAGCCCCATCGTGAAGAGCTCCATCACTTCACGAGCATAGTTCTCATTGATCCTATCCTTCTCATTCCAGATGTTATCCAGGAACATCAGCATTCCTGGATTGATGGTAACATCCTTGACCTGTTGCTTGAAGTTACCCCATGCCTGTTTTCGATGAAGCTCATACAATCGATAAAGTGGATGCGGATAGTGCGACTTGACCTGATTGACTGCGAAGTGATTCGCCCAGAACTGCATCAGGCGCTCACGCAGTAGTGATGGCCGCTGAGCCAGTAGCACAGTGCAGTGATGGCGCATGTCCATCATCGCAGATTTATAGATTCCCTCCTGGTTGTAATTCTTATCGGGATCCAGCCCGCGATAAGGCGTGATCTCCAGCCAGTGCTCTGAGTAGGGTGTTGGCTCTGGCATGAGTTCATCAACCAATCGTTCGTCGAACAACTCGTCGATCAGCTTCTGAGGATGACGCTTCAGCGCCTCATCGAGCCATTGTTTGGATGCCGGGATGCCGAGCCGGTGGAAGAGATGCTTTGCTGCATCCCGGTCCCACGGGTTCGATGCGCTGGGTTGCCACGGTTCGAGCGAGACATCGACGCTACCGGGGAGAGGTGTCTCCGCGTTGCTCGCTGCTGTGCTTGATCCAAGGAATGAGCTTAGGAGCTCACGTCGATTCATAGGCTTTTGGTTATAGAAGGAAGACCGATGACGATCCGAGTCGTCACGATAGGGACAAGATTATGACCTGTTGGAAGTTGCGAAGCCAGCGTAATATAGACGCGAACTACTTTGGCGTTGAAGGTTTTTGCAGGTGTGCTTATTCTGCGACGCACGAGGTCATTTCGCGGAATGGGAGCAATCACAAACTTCGCGTTATGGGTAGAGCTTTTGAATTCCGCAAGGTAAGAAAATTCAAGCGTTGGGACAAGATGTCCAAGGCGTTCACGAAGATCGGTCGCGAGATCGCGATCGCAGTGAAGCTGAGCGGCCCTGACCCCCTCTCGAATCCGCGACTCCGGATCGTGATCCAGAACGCCAAGGGCGTAAACATGCCAAAGGATCGGATCGATGGGGCGATCAAGCGCGCGACATCGAAAGAAGAAGGCTCGTTCGAGGAATTGGTCTATGAGGGCTACGGTCCGCACGGCGTTCCTATGATCATCGAGTGCGCGACCGATAACCCGACCCGCACTGTCGCGACCGTACGTATGCATCTGACCCGTCATGGTGGGCAGCTTGCCACCACCGGCTCACTGGACTTCATGTTCAATCGAAAGGGCGTCTTCCGTCTGCCAAAAGAAGGTGCGAACCTCGAAGAGCTAGAGCTTGAACTGATAGACTTTGGCGCCGAGGATGTGCAGGTCGAGGAAGAGGAGATCGTGATCTATACGTCGTTCGCAGATTTCGCGGGCATGTCGAAGGCGCTCGAAGAGAAGAGCATTCATGCGAATAGCTCGAAGATCCAGCGTATCCCAACTGTGATGAAGTCACTTGGTGAAGAACAAGTGGACGAGATCCTTGAGCTCGTTGATGATCTTGAAGAAGATGATGACGTGCAGGCCGTCTATCATAACCTCGAATAACACTTGCAGTATTAAACGAAAAAGCCGGACACAGTCCGGCTTTTTCGTTTTAAACGTTTAGCT
The DNA here is from genome assembly GCA_046590195.1 of Kapaibacterium sp. (SeqCode). Taxonomy (GTDB): domain Bacteria; phylum Bacteroidota; class Ignavibacteria; order Palsa-1295; family Palsa-1295; genus JBKJTP01. Next base: position 8,157 of record JBKJTP010000124.1, read on the forward strand.
CAATGCTGTACGATCAGATCGATGCGCTTCAAGAACTCTCGGCTGCGGAAGAGACCGGAATAGTGGCCGTTCGGTAGGTCGCTGACATCAAGCATAAATGTATGGTCGCCTTTTGGCCGCTCTGGTAAGAGTACGCGCTTGACAGAACGGCCCAGATCATCGATGATCTCAATATCGGCTGGGCCGTTGAAACCCAATGTATATGCGATCGTCGCTGAATTGTTGGTCGGCGTGGGGTATGCCTGTTCTACGGAATAAGCGCCCTTATAGATCGCTGCGGCTGTTTGATCCTGGCAATTGGTGACGTGGAATATACTAACGGCTTCCGCGATCGAGCTTGTACTTGATGGATACGCCGCAACAACCTGCATCATTGTGCGCTCGCGCGGACCGAACAACGCTTCACCTCTGATCTCTATTAGAGTTGATCCCTTGACGAGATCGAACGATGCACCACTTCCTGTAATGGCATACGTTGAATCATCCTTTTTCTTGCCTTCGATCGTAAGGCCTTTCGTAACCGAATTGCTCCCTTCAACTCCGGTGATGAACAACATCCATGGATCGTGACGCAACTCAATGTAGAAAGAATCAGTCTTGAACTGATCGAGCTTGCTGCCGTCGATCGTGATCGGAATGGTTATGATCTCGCCGATAACTGCACTGACCTCACTCGGCATTTCGTAACCGATGCGGGCTACGGATTGCGCACCATCTCCGCCTCTTCCTCGCAGGCGTATGACACGATCACCCTCAGCAGCGTCCGAGGATATTCTCAGCTCGCCGATAACTTCCTTCCTTGTCGTCGGAGTGAATCCGACACTGAAGGTCTGAGAATCGCCAGCGAGTATTGTTGCAGCGATACTCGTTGCGTCAAACGGTGCGTTCGTGCTCGCCGAGACAACCGTAAGCGGATAGCGTCCCGGGTTTGTGATCGTGTAATCCACGGATGTAGGAACCTCAATCTCTGCGATGCCAAAGTCGATCTCGTCTACAGTCACGATGTGCGCATCTACGCCGCGGCCCGTAAGCGGGATCTCGAGGGTAGGCTCGCTTGATATCAGTTGTAATCGCGCGGCAAAATCTCTTTCCTCGCCTGGAGTGAAAGTAATAGTCACTGGGACTGTATCACCAGGTACGATATCGACCGGCAATTGATCAATGCTGAACTGAAAGTACCTCGAGTCGGGGTTTAGGATGATCACCTCGGTCAGGGTTGCCTGCGCAACATTGCAAGTGACCTTGATCGTCATTTTCTTTTGCGTGCCCACTCTCGCATCACCGAAATCCAGTTCGGCGTGATCGCTCACGAGTCCGCGCTTCGAACCCACACCCAACAGCTCGATCGTCGTTGTATCTGCCCCTGCGAAGACGAGTTGGCCACTGTGAGCACCTTCACTTAAGGGAGCGAACGTTGCAGTTACGGTCGCAGAATCACGTGCTGCGATAGTAGCACTTCCAATAGTCTTGCTAAAAGCACCAGATGGTGTTGTCATAGCTACATCGAGCGTGGCAGCGATCTCGCCCGTGTTCACGATCTTCACGTCCATGGACTTCGAATCACCAACAGGGACAAACCCAAAATCTAATGTGAGCGGAGTGAAGATAAGCTCTGGCCCTATACCTTGTCCAGAGAGCTTTAGCATCTTCGCTTCAACTCCAGCTGCTAATACTTGCAGTTCACCACTGTCGATCGCGCGTCCCTCCGGCTGATAGACAATACAGATCTCGAATGTCTCACCGTTATTGATCGTGCGTGGAAGTTGATCAAGTGTGCTCTGGCGAAGCTTGTAATCCGTGCTATTGAACGCGAACGAACCAGCGTCAAGCGTGATGGCGCCGCAGCTAGGATTGGTTAGGATCAGGCACCGTTCTTCGATCTTGCCAACTTCTGTTTGACCGAACTGTAGATCAGTTGTTGATACGGTAAGCTCCGGATCGGTGCCGCCTGTGCCCTGTAGCGATATGCGATATTCACGATCACAACTTCGAGCACTGAGTATCAGCGTGTCATAGAATACGCCATTCGCCACTGGTGCAAACTCAACCTGCAAGACATTCAGACCCTTCTTTAGTACGCCCGCATTTCCCGCAAGGTTGAAGTTGTTCAGCGATGATGCGAACGTATACTCAAGGTCAATGCTATCGATCCCGCTATTCGTGACGAGCAGATCGAGAGATCGCGAACTGCCCGGACAGAGAGTGTCAAAGTTGAGTAGCGTATTCGAAAGCGTCAGTACAGGCTCCTCACGTGAACCGTAGAGCTGCGTCTGCGACGTCTTGCAACCGCCGGCTAACGTAAACACTGCGACGCCCCGCGTGATAGCGTTGTACTCTGGAAAGAATTCAACCGTGAAGCTTTGTGTATCGCCCGGGACGAGCACAACAGGAAGATCATTGTCGACAAAACGATATCGATTGCTTAGCGTGATCGCGCCTTCGGTGATCACTGCTTCACGTGGCGAGTTGTTGATGATCCAGATATCGCGCTTCGTAGCACCAAGATCGCAGCCTCTGCCAAAGTCACGGGTGGGCAGTACGGCAAGCGACTTCGTACCACGTGCGCCTGTAAGTTTGATCACCATCGACCCGCACTTGGCGTTGGTCATTA
>JBKJTP010000238.1:0-5654 GCA_046590195.1 Kapaibacterium sp. (SeqCode)
CTGAGAAACTTGGTTTATCCAATAGAGCTTAAGAAGAATTCACGCTAGTGGCGAGAGGCTAGAGGCTAGTCAATTCCCTCCAGACCCTGAACGCTAGACGCTAACCCCTCGACCCTCGCTATGCGGTTACTGTTTTTCGATTGTTTTGCAGGTATGAGCGGCGACATGACGGTTGGTGCAATGATCTCGGCCGGGATGCCGATCGAGCACCTCCAGCATGAACTCGCAAAGATCCATTTGCATGGGTATCACCTGCACTCACGTACCATCGAGCGCAGCATGATCAGCGCAGTGAAGTTCGATGTCGCTCTCGAGGATGCTCATTCGCATACTGCTTCACACGAGCACGAGCACGATCAAGCGCATTCTCAAGTACACGATCATCATTCAAGCCACAACCATGGCCACCTGAATGACGCACATCATCATCACGATAAGGCTGAGCACATCAATGCCGAGCACACGCATGAACAGCATGTCCATACGCATGGCTTGAGCTATGCAGAGATCCGCGAGCTATTCTTGCACAGCCATCTCAGCGAGTCAGTGAAGCATCGCGCTGTCGCGATCTTCAATGAGATCGCGATCGCTGAAGCGAAGATCCATAATGTCGCTATCGAAGACGTTCACTTTCATGAAGTCGGTGCGATCGATTCGATCGTTGATATCGCATCCGTTGCGATCGGTCTCGACTTCTTCGGCGTCGAGCGCTGCTACTCGCGTCCGGTGCCACTCGGTGCAGGTGGGACGATCAAGACCGCACACGGCGTCATGCCCATCCCGACTCCTGCGACGCTCGAGATCATGAAGGGCTATCCAACGGAATTAGGCTCGGTGCATTCGGAGATGACGACCCCGACAGGCGCAGGCATCATCAAGGCGCTTTCAAGTGGCGAGCTGCCAGCAGGCACTTCCCTCCGCCCTCTCGCCACGGGCTTCGGAGCGGGCACGAAGGAGTTCAAGGAGATCCCAAATCTGCTGAGGATCATTGTTGCCGATACTGAGGCTCAGTTCTCCCCGCAGGCCTCATCGCAGTACTTTACCCAGTCGGATACTGTCACCCAGCTCACGACGACGATCGATGACATGACGCCTCAGATGCTGGCTTATGTCCAGGAGCGGCTTATCGAAGGCGGTGCCCTGGACGCGTACTATCGTCCTGTGTTAATGAAGAAGGGTCGACCGGGGCATGAGCTGGTCGTGCTTGGAAAGCCGGCCTCGACCGATCACCTACTTTCCATACTTGCGCAGGAGACTACCACAATCGGCGTTCGCGTCGAGCAGATCCCGAGGAGGTTGCATCCACGGGAGCAGATGCTGGTCCATCACCCCGAATTTGGGGATGTAATGATGAAGCGCATCGAGGTTGGCGAAGGGCAGCAACGGCTAGAACCGGAGTACGACGATATGAAACGAATTGCCCGTGAACGGGGCTTATCTATCAGAGAGGTCTATAAGCGGCTTTTGAGTCACTAAGATGCTCGTTCTCTAACATCCAGCTCTCTTTTCCATCCGGCCGCCCCCGGAGATCCACCGCCCGCATCGTCCTTGTTCTGTCACCTGGCGGTGAAAGTCAATTGTTGTGATCTTAGCTCGAAACAACACACGCCCACTTTTCGGCTCGATGAGCTTTTGGCTCGTAGCCTGCTCCCTCGTGATGTTACTATGCGCATCGAATGCCTCTGCGCAGTTCAATGAGCTTCGCTCACCGTTCGAGCGCTTCACTGACTGGCGCGTACTCGTAACCGCAAGCGCATCGACGCCGCCGAACTCCGAATGGAGCGAGAACTCCCATGCGTCCCTGGCACTGACTGAGAAGCAACTGACGCTGAATCAATCGGTCGCGATGGAATATGGAGACTTCCGAGTTGGCGTCAATATGTACAGCTTTCCGAACGCGATCTTTCCGTTCATCTTCTGGAATCCGAAGTTCGATCTCATGGGCTGGGATGTTGGCGGAGACAGCAGCCGATGGACGCTCTCTGTGCGCGCCGAGAATCTCTTTGCTTCAAAGACAGGCAACGAGTTTGCAGGTAAGGGCCAAAGCGACAAGAGCAATTTCCCTGACCGCAACTCCTTCTCATTCCTTGTATCGTGGTGGGTAGGCAGCGAGCCCGATTCTGCTGAAGAATTTGCGTTAATGCAGGAAGCACTCTACTACGAGGGTGCGCTTCGCGAAGATGTGTATGCAAGAAGTCTTGGCAATGAAGTTCGCTATTCGAAGCGCGACGGCCTGAGCTTCGCGCTGGGATTCGGCACCGGAAAATATGCTGGCTCCGGGCCTTTGAGCAAGCATCTCAATCTGCTAAGCTATTATGACCCGCTCAAAGCCGAGGGCTTTTCCGGCATCAACCCGCTTATCGTTGCGCGCTACAGGTTGCGCAACCTGATCGCACAGTTCGACATCGCGGGCGAGGATATCAATCTTCACTTCATGCTGCGTAACTTACGTAGGCTCGATATCGAGACAGGCGTGCTCCATCTCGAGCATCTCTTTCCCCGCTATTCGCGCGGGCCTCACCGTCCTGAAGCGTATCTCACGTTTCGTTACGCGATCAGCACGACAGGCGAAGACGAGTTACAAGCAAGCTTCCATGAAGTTGGCGACGCGATCGTCTCACCAGGCAATGACTCCGATGGCGACGGACTATTGGATGGCGACGAGATCCTGACGTATCAAACCAATCCCGAAAAGAAAGACACCGACTCCGATGGTTTGACCGACGGTGATGAAGTGCTTGTTCGAAAGACGAATCCAAAGATCACCGATACCGATGGCGATGGACTGATCGATGGTGACGAGATCAACAAGTGGAAGACGAGCCCACGCGCTGCGGATACGGATGGCGACGGACTCACAGATGGTGAGGAGATAGCGACATATCTCACCAAACCTCTCAACATGGATACCGATGGTGACGGTTTGAGCGATGGTGATGAGGTCCGCAATGGTACGAAGCCAGTCGATCGCGATAGCGATGGTGATGGACTGAGCGATGGTGATGAGGTCAACCAGTACCGCACGTCGCCGAAGCTGCCAGATACCGACGGTGATGATCTTACCGATTACGAAGAAGTATTCGAAGAAAAGACCGATCCTCTGCTGAAGGATACCGATGGTGACGGCGTGATCGATAGCAAGGACGATTGCCCTCTTACAGCAGGTGTGAAGGAATCAAATGGCTGTCCGCCGCAGCTCGCTGCTGGTGCACAGCTTGATATCGTGGGTATCGAGTTCGAGACCGGTCTTGCGACCATCCTCGACATCTCGCTGTCATCGCTTGAGCGTGTAGAGCAGATATTACGGCAGTACCCTGCTATGCGTATCTCGATCGAAGGTCACACAGATAACCAGGGCGATGCCGATCTGAACCGCAGACTCGCTCTCGATCGCTCGAATGCCGTGCGCGACTGGATCACAGCGAAGGGTATCGATTCACGCAGGATCGAGACCAAGGGCTTTGGTGAGGATAGCCCGATCACGACCAACGAAACCGAAGAAGGCCGCGCGCGTAACCGCCGTATCGAGTTCTTCGTGATCGATAACTAAGTCCGCATTTTGCCGGACTCATCCATTCAACGTAACGCTGCTTTTGTGCTCAGCATGAGAATGAGACTCGCTCTGTTTTTACTCGTGATCAAACTGGCTCTCGTCGCAACCGCGGTGGCACAACCGGTAGTACCGGATTCGAAAACACGTGCACTGCTGGAGAAGAAAGGCGTCGTTCTCGTCAAAGAGTTTTCAGCGCCGATCACGCTGGATATGAAGAGCGGTACAGCTGTCGAGATCACTGCCTATGCATTCCAGGTCGATGGCGATGCTGCGTCAAAGACAAAGGGTCTAAGATTCAGGATCAAGTACGATCCCAAAGGACAGTTCGAGATGGTCGCCTATCTCGATCTTGACGAGGCCATCCGATTCAGCGAAGCGCTCGGCAGTTTCTCAGCTCTCTCGCAGAAATGGCTTGATGCAAAGCGCAAGGGAAATGCTGAGGCGGAATTTGCTGCGGTGGATGGCTTGAGAGTCGGTTTCTTCGTTGACTCGAACGGCGATCACCAGGGATACTTCTCGATGGAGGCTCAGCGCGTCATGTTCGCGATGTCGCCGACACTCATCACCGCAGTGAAGACCCACATCGATAAGGTGATCACCGATCTGAAAAAGGTGTGATGTGAGTAGCTTCCTGAGTGAAGACTCATTCGGAGAAACTTGCTCTTTGTTTTTCCGTAGCCACCGGAGCAACTCACAACTGCCATTTTTTCCTCGGAGCCGCTCGGTGAGCCTCACTCCGAGAGCCCGCTAGCAGCCCTCGGTCTTTGGACCTCCGATACCACGTTCGAGACTCTTCTCGCAAGGAATTGCCCTGCATATTCTTTGTTTAAGTGGCAGACTTTTCCAAAATTGAGCAAGGAATTGGATCCGTGACGGGCTTTTGCGACGGGCTTTTGCCCTAGAGACTTTTGCCCAGGCGACTTTTGTCCACGATCCCTCCTCCCGCCTCCACAATTCAAGACCATGGCTGATACCGATTACCAGAAGAACACCACAGCGAGCGCCGAAAACAACGATCAGACTCCAGCCGAGGTACGGCGCCTTGCCACTGCAAGCCAGGATACCGAGAAGATCGAGCAGTGCGTTGTTGAAACAACGCCAGAGATGGTCGAGCGCATCTACAAGCGAATGGAAGAGCGCCTCGAGGTCATCCGTAAACGCCTGAACCGCCCGCTGACGCTTGCTGAGAAGGTCGTCTTCGGACACATCGATGATCCTACAAATCAAGAGCTTGACCGTGGCAAATCCTTCTTACGTCTTCGTGTCGATCGCGTCATCATGCAGGACGCTACGGCACAGATGGCGATCCTGCAGTTCATGCAGGCTGGCCGCTCGCAGGTTGCGATCCCCTCTTCAGTGCATTGCGATCACCTGATCCAGGCGTATGAAGGATCGAGCGCTGATCTCAACCGCGCGATCGATATCAACTACGAGGTTTATAACTTCCTCAAGACCTCTTGCGCGAAGTACGGCATCGGCTTCTGGGGCCCAGGCTCTGGCATCATTCACCAGGTCGTTCTCGAGAACTATGCATTCCCTGGTGGATTGATCATCGGCTCTGACTCACACACGCCGAACATGGGCGGCCTTTGCATGATCGCGATCGGTGTTGGCGGAGCTGATACAGTTGATGCGATGGCTGGCTTCCCATGGGAAGTCTTGCAGCCGAAGTTGGTCGGTGTTAAGCTCACAGGCGAACTCAGTGGCTGGGCATCACCGAAGGATGTGATCCTCTGGGTTGCCGGCAAACTCACGGTAAAGGGTGGCACAAATCGCATCGTTGAGTATTTCGGTGAGGGCGCTCGCTCGCTCAGCGCAACAGGCAAGGCGACGATCACGAACATGGGCGCGGAGATCGGTGCAACGACCTCTATCTTCCCATACGACGAGCACGGCGACGCGTACATGCGTGCAACAGGCCGAGCTGATCTCGCTGACGTCGCAAGGAATTACATGCACCTCTTCGCGAGCGATGCAGAAGTTGAGCAGAATCCGGATAAGTATTACGATGAGGTGATCGAGCTGAATCTTTCAGAGCTCGTGCCTTACATTAACGGACCGTTCACCCCAGATCTCGCCCGCCCGATCTCGAAGCTTCCGC
>JBKJTP010000257.1:0-12044 GCA_046590195.1 Kapaibacterium sp. (SeqCode)
AGGAAAAGATAGCCATCCACACGTTCGAAATCGCACTCGATCTCTTCGGTGCGTACGATCTGTTCGATAAGATCGATCGCGCGTGCCTGCGAATCGTATGTGATGCGCGCGTTCTCAAGCCCATGCAGACGCTCGATCTCCGAGTAGTGATCATCGATCTCAGTCGCGAGATGCGCTGTCGTGCGCCCCGTCTCTCCGCCACCGACCGGCCCATCATCGAGCACGATCACCGATTTGCCCTTCTTCGCAAGCAGATACGCGGTCGTCATACCGGCGAGTCCCGCACCTACGATGCAGACATCACATTTCTCATTTTGACGTAGTACGTGATGATCGGGAAACTCGGTGGTCGCATGCCATACCGATGTGCTTACGCCGCCATCTTTCGCTTGAGACATAGGATCGGTTATGTGAGTAGATCGTTAACTGCTTACTTAAGACACAAAAGGCTGCACTGCTTATCAAAAACAGTGCAGCCCTTCTTTACAAATGGTGATTACGACTTGCCGTTCGACTTGTGGCCATTGGATGAATGACCGTTCGTCGCGAACTGAGGCGTTGAGCCTGGATCAAATTCACCAGCCTCCATCGCAGTCTTGAACTTCTTTAGATCATCAGCGATCTGTTGCTTAGGCTCTTCACCAAAGAGCGATGCGAACGCAGCGCCGACAGCTCCCATTGGAGGGTGATACTTGAGCATCACGCTGATCTTTGTGCCTTCGCCGTTGCTCGTTGGCTCGAAGCGGACTGAACCTGCATTATCGACCTCAGCATCCTCCGTGGAACGCCAGGAGATCAGCTCGCCCACTTTCTCCATATACACTTCTGCATCCCACTCGAAGCGTGTACCGATTGGCCCCTTCGCTACCCAATGCGACTCGATCTCGTTCGTCTCCGTGACCGACTCGAGATGCCCCATGATCTTAGGTAAGTTCGAGAAGTTGCGCCAGATCTGATAGATCTCGGAATGCGGGCGATTGACGGTGATCGAATGCTCGATCTTGATACCTTCGAGATGCTGGGTGACAGCTGCGTTATTCTCGAGACCATCGAGGTACGACTGTGACATCTCGTCATTATACACGAGGCCCGTCAAGCCGCGATAGACGAGAGCACCGCCTGCAAGCGCTCCGAGGATATTCCAGACCGTCGTCTTCTTCGTCATGCTGATGACGGAGAACGTGGCAAGTCCGCCGCCTGCCAGCATCGATGCCCAATACTCTACTTCGCTTCCCATGAAGCCATCGAGGGTGTGTCCGTCGACGTTCAAAATTGTGCCCATAGGGCCGCTTGGCTTAAGTCCACCTTGATTCATAGAATTCTTTCCTTTGCCTGATTTAAGTAAATTCTCTTTGCGCTTCTCGGTAAGATCGCGAATTGGCGTTGCCATGGTATTTTCTTGTTGTGCCCTGATCTTCCACACGATGGGCTGTCTGCTGCTCTACCTTCGATAGTCGATGTGAGAGCAAGCCTCAGCTATTTCTACAAAGCTTATGCCGAGCAAGCCGACTTAGGTTTTCTGGCCGACCTTTGGCTATGGGTTTGAAAAGATATTCTAACAAGCAAACACTCTATAACAAGCATGATCCAACTTAGCGCTCTGAACAACTCGAGCATCCCGGACGATATGGTGCTCGAAGAGATACTCAAGTCAGCAGATGCACGCGCGATGTTCCTGGACGACGAGCGGACGATCCCGAACTCTCGCGACGTGGCAGTCAAGGATCATCAGTGGGAGTCGATGCTTCAGACGGCGAGAAAAGCTCTGCCGGAAGCACTGCAACCATTCGTCTCTTCGGCGCGAGATACGCACCGTGAGGATCAGCCGAATGAGGTGGCCGTTGCCATTGATCTGCCAGCATCAGCACGGATCTTCTTCGGCCCGTGGGTATGGTCGGAAGAGCATCAGGAGTTTACGGTCTCGGGACCCTGGCGCAACAAGCCATTCCAGGTGGCCGGTGGCAACATGGAGCAGTTCGGCGATCTCCTCGATGCCATCGCGAGAGCGCGTGAGGTCTATCGCATGTGGCAGTCAGACGGCCGAAACTGACACACCTCACCATATCACTGACACTTAGCAACTATATTGATGAATAATGCGGGTTATTCTTTAAAACACTTGCATTTGGGAAGACCGTGTATTATATTTGTCATACGTAAGCGGTAGCTCTTATCCGTTTACGGTAACTCTCATGCTCGAGAGTTCTAGATTTTGTTTGGCTCACGGCTCTGTTCATTGCCTGGAAAGACTCATTACTCCACCCGGCATTCCCTTCCCTGGTACAGCGTGTCATCTTGCGCTAGTACCACTGCGCGCCTTGCAATATCGATCTAGTTTGCCTTTAATCATTAAATCCAAACCCAGGAGGTACGTTAATGACCCCTACACAGATCGCTCAAAAGGTGATCGAACGCGCTACGGACAAATCTGCGAAGAATCCTAACCTGTTCAAGGATGAGGTCGCACGAGAGGTCGCGAAGGCGATCAGCGAAGAGCGCGAACTACTCGCCCAATATCTCAACTTTTTGAATGAATCGATCGCGAAGGAGCCCGGCCTCGTACGGCATCGGCTATTGCGTGGATCGAGCAGCATCGCCGCAGGTCAATTCCTCGAGGATATGACACAGGACGAGCAGCGAAATTACTTCCTCCGGCTGAACCCGCTGAAGCATAGCCTCAACAGGACTGCGCAACCATCGGCGCATGCTAACGCGCTAGTCGTGAGATAACGCCGCACAATACATGTGGCAATCGATGCTGATTAAGAAGCAGGCTTACGAGTCTCACAGATAAGAATTAAGCAACAAGCAAGTTAAGGATACCCGGCGCAAGCCGGGTTCTTTGCTTTAAAGCGTGACTTAAAGCGCAGGCATGCGGCGATAGATGCTACGCATCAGCGAAGTGAACTTCTGCTCGAAGTCGAGATCGAGCAAGAGCTGCAACGGTGGAAGCACGCGTGGCGCTTCATCCCTTTCATGTTGCACATATTGGTCGCGGCTGCCAGCCGTGCTGACAATATCGCTAAATAGTCTCTCGAGAAGGGTCTTCTGTTCGCGCTCGGAATACGGTATCATAGCGGGACCTGCTATAACGTTGTCACTCTTGCTTGTTCACATTCATGCAGTGAAATAGCAATAGGTGTTCCATCCGAACTGCCCAAGCCTCGACCGCCAACCTACCTCTTCTGCACCGAGAACTCTACCCTTCGATTCTTCTGCCTTCCCTCAAGCGTCTCGTTTGAATCGATCGGTCGCGATTCACCATAACCCTCGAAGCTGAGCCTTGAGGCCGTGATCCCTTTCGCGATCAGGTAATTGTAAACCGCTTTTGCTCTATCTCGTGAGAGTGTCAGGTTATCGGAATCGCTTCCGACATCATCTGTATGTCCAGCGATCTGGATCACGAGCTTCGGGCGGTCCTGAAGCATCGAGTACAGGACATTCAACTCAACGAATGACTCCTCCTTCAACTCAGATTTTGCGACATCAAAGAATACATTGCGGAGCGTGATGGTAGCGCCGACTGTGTCTGCGAAGGCAGGCTCAAGGATCTTCTGCTCTTCACACTCGTAAAAGACGATATCATCGAGCGAAAAGTCATTCCCTTGCGGCGTGAGGTTGCGATTGACGATGCAGATCTCTGCCTCAGTTGCGCTACCGGAATTCCACACGGCGAAGAACTGCCTCCAGGTACAAACGTCTAATGGTGCGACGATAGACTCGCCCAGCGCAACGTTATTGATCGAGAAGGCAAGATCCGATGGTGCGGCGGGGACAAGATTGCAGATCCATGTCGAAAAATAGTACGTAGTCGATGGCTTCACCCGAACACTCTGCTTCCATACTTTCTGGTTCTCGACCCATGAGCCGTTGATGATCATCATCGCAGTCCCCGCCAAGCGACGATCACCGCACCGTGCAAAATACGGATGCGCATAGGATGGATCGGTCGTGACGGCGTAGAACCCTTCGTCGAGGAAAGTCGATTTGCCTTCGAAGCTTTCGGAGTATTGATAATCGCTCTCTATGTCAACGCTTCCATTCGCAAAATCACCATTGCGAATGAGGTTTTGATCAGAGGTGATAAACCCGTCAGGACATTGGGCGATCGCTGAAGACGAGACACCCGTGATCAAACAGGCGACAATCAGTATGGCAGTATGCTGCATATTCTCTAGTTCGTAGTCAGGAAGTGCTCGATCGTCGTCATGTAAGTGTCAAAGCCCATGACCTCTGGGAGATTGTCATGATCTGCCCGTTTGACTGTAACCGCGGTAAGCTTCAGCCCCTTGTAGTTCTCCCTGATCTCCAGCGCGTGCGTCGTGAAATTGATAAATGCATCCGAATCGCCATGAAAATTGAGATACGGTTGCTGTACGCTCTTGATCTTCTCCGCATTGTCCGCCTTGACATTCGTGAAGAAGCTGCCAGGCATATCGAGCTTCGTAGCGTCCTGCGCTAGCAACTCTGGTGATGCGAAGATGTTCTCGGTGATAAGCCATCGTGGTTTGAGCGATCGTGGGTTGGCTGTAAGCTCAACAGCAGGTGCTCCCCCGAGGCTCATGCCGTACATGACCAGTCTATCCTCAGTCAGTCCCTTCGACTTCAGCCACGCGATCACCGCATCCACATCGGCGTACAAGCCCGCTTCCGTCGGACTACCTTCGCTCAGACCGTATCCTCGGTAATCCATCATCATCACGCCAAACCTGTTCTTCCCTCCTACATTCGCGAGCAATGATGCACGCGGCCAGTAGAAATCCATGTGATGGTTATAACCGTGGCAATAGACGATCACCGTATCGGTCTTGATGCGCGAAGTATCGCCGAGATAGATCGACTTGATCGTGAAGCTTTCATCGTCATCTGCACTTCTGGATTCGAGATCGACGAAGGTGAAGTTGTTGATCCGTAAAGCCGGGTCGATACGGAAATCTACTTCGCCAGTGTAGTCATCGAGTTTGTACTCGGTGATCGGGTCACCTGGACTCAATAAGTTATCGTCAAGCCTCATGCATCCGGCAAGCAACAGCGCAGCTAGTACTAAAAGATATCTCATAATCCGAACCTCCTGCCGATAGAGAAGTATATTCCGATCGCACCGTTATTTCCGATGCCGTGATAGTCGACGATGGTGCCCTTGTTAGTCAAGCCTGGCGCTATCCAGCGTGCTTCTAACGTATAATCCCAATTGGTCGATTGATAGATATCGCCAAGCGAGATCGATGGCATGAAGCGGATCTCTTGTTCTTGGTCGTGCGCTCTTGTCGATGCAAGTTCTATCCATGTGCTCAGTGCCAGATATGGATTGTTATCTCCCACCTTCCATCTTGCTGCAGCCATGAGCTCTGGCCAGACTTTGAAGTTACCTTCCCATACATCAATTGCAGGATTCAGGCTCGCACCGAGTGTTATGCCCGGTTGCCATGCTGATGGATCGGCGATACCGTAACGGATGCCCAGATCTGTTTGTATCACTCCAAAGAGAGCTGATGTTGCCTGCGCTCCGCCAAATAGAGTGATGTTCGTATCGAAGCCATAGCCATAGCTTACGGAGATCATGGGGGCAGGGATCACTTTCTCGCTATAGGTGATAAGCGGACCACCAAGCGCGGCCGAGATCTGACTCTGCCCTGCGTGCAGCGGAATGATATGTCGAGTGGGAGAACAACTGGTGCAAGCCAGTGCAAGCAGCAGTACAGCGAATGATGTTCTGATCAAAGTCAGCGGGGTTAGGATTCTGTTCATCGGTTTTGACGCCAGTAGACGTAGAACTTCAAGACGACTCGTAAAGAGTTGCTCGAAGATACGAAGAAAATTAGCTGGGGAGATTGCAAAGGTCACAGGACGTGACCTTTTGGAGGAATGGAGAAGAGCTCACGATCGGGATTGAACCGACGACCTCGTCCTTACCAAGGACGTGCTCTACCAACTGAGCTACGTGAGCGAACGTCCTTGTCACAATGGCAGATGACGAAGGAAATGTGGGCAGAGAAGGATTCGAACCTTCGAAGACTTACGTCAAGAGATTTACAGTCTCTCCTCGTTGGCCACTTGAGTATCTGCCCTTAGGGGGAGTTCTAAATTCTGAATGCTGAATTCTGAGTTGATCCAAGTGGACCGTACTAACTCAGAATTCAGCATTCAGAACTCAGAATTCCCGATATCAAAGAGCCGGCAGACGGACTCGAACCGACGACCTGCTGATTACAAATCAGCTGCTCTACCAACTGAGCTATGCCGGCAACACGTGCTTGGAATTAACAGATTCGCATTGGCACCGCTTGCGCGGGGCGGGTTAATTTTAGCAGGCACAAAAAGCGAAATCAGAGGCCGCTGGTTCCCATTTTTGCCGCTGAGACAATGAAAACGGTCGCAATTCTGATTTAAAGCCAGAGGACACGGCGTTTGCCGTGTCCTCTGTAATCTCTTTAGCTTCGAACCTGCATTTACTGCGGGATCGTCAGGCGCTGACCAGACTTCAGGGTTGTCCCCTTGATCTTATTCGCGCTCTTGAGCTCGCTTACTGTTACCCCGTACTTGCGCGAGATCGAAGAGATCGTGTCACCACGCTTGACGCGGTACGTGACCTTGCTCTTAGCCTTCGAAGCGTTGTCGCCCTTCTGTGCCTTAGACGAGCGGCTGTCGTCCTCTGCTGCAAATTCTACATCGGAGTAAACCTTGACCGTCTGGCCTTGCTTGACGCCACGCTTCGACTTCGGATTCCACTTGCCGAGCTCAGCGACTGTGACATCGAACGCGTCTGCGATCTTGCCCATGGTGTCGCCCTTGCGGACCTTGTAGCTTACCCAGCGCTTCTCGCTGGACTCAGGCGCTTCGGCACCTGTGGCCTTTGCTGCCATCGCTGGTGCAACTGCACCGCCAGAGATCTTCAGGACCTGACCCTTGCGGACCGTACCCTTTGAAGAAAGCTTGTTCGCTGCCTTGAGGTCGCCAACCGAAACGCCATGCTTCATTGCGATGGAGTACAGTGTCTCGCCCTTCTTCACAGTGTGCGTCTTTGCTGTTGACTTCACAGCAGCTGGCTGTGCCTGCTGAGACGCTATGCTCTTTGCCTCTGCTACATCACCTGCATCTCCACGCTGCGGCACCATGACCGACATCGGGATGCGAAGCTTTGAACCGCGGCGAAGCTTATCCTTCTCTGACAGGTTGTTGTAATCAGCAAGCTGTGCAGAGCTCAAGCCGTATGTACGAGCAACTGTCTTCAGCGTCTCGCCACGTCCAACTGTATGCGACATCCACGGCATCTTCTGATCAGCTGGAATCGTCGCGAGCTTTGCAGCGATCATCTTGGCCGTACCGACCGGTACCTTCAGACAATAGCCATTCGGTCCGCAGATCTCGACCGGAGGCGTTGCGCCCTGGAGAAGCTCAGGGTTGAGCTCCTTGATCTCGAGACCCGAGATACCGGCTGCACGGCCGATCGCTTGAACGTCGATCGCTTCCTTTACATAAAGCGTGTCGTAAGCAAGCGGTGACTCGTACTGAATATTCGTAAAGCCGTACTTCGCTGGATCGCGTGCGATAAGTGTCGCAGCGATGTAGAGAGGTACGTAGTTCTGTGTCTCCTTTGGAAGGAATGAACGCAGAGTCCAGAAATTACGCGAGCCCGACTTGTTCATCGCTCCACGAATGCGGTTGATACCCGCATTGTATGAGCCAAGTGCGAGGTGCCAGTCACCGAGCGCGTCATGAAGATCGCGAAGATGTTCTGCGGCAGCTCGTGTTGCAGCGACAGGATCGCGGCGGCGATCGAACCACCAATTCGTCTTCAGGTCATAGCGGATGCCCGTGCCCTGAATGAACTGCCACAAGCCTACTGCGCTTGCCCACGATGCTGCTGTTGGGCTCAAGCCCGACTCGATCATCGAGAGATGGATCAGCTCTTCCGGTACACCCTCTTCTTTGAAGATCTGCTTCATCATTGGCCAGTACTTACCCGTGCGGGAAAGCCACTTTGCCATATGAGGACGACCATTGCCTGACGTGAAATACTTGATCGTCTGCTCGACGACAGGGTTCATCGTCATCTCGACTTGAAGGCCATCGCTTGAAACGACAGGCTGAGGCGTCGGCTCGACCGATGGGTTGAGCTTCGCCATCTCCTCATCGTACTTGCTCTTGAGCGCGAAGACGGAGGCGTTCTGTGGCACGGCGTCAAGAGTGGCGACCCATTTCCCGTAGTCATCGATCACGGACTCGGTCAGCGCCTGGAAATCCTTGTTCTCCGTTACTCCCTCATAATAGATGAGGCGGTTGAGCGTCTCGATCGACTCTTCGAAATATCGGACTGTGGCAGCCTTGTCACTGCGCTGCTGTGCAGCCAATGCGCGCAGCCACTGCTGGCGTGCGGCATCGAGCCTTTCTTCGATGAGCCGTGGATCGATCTTGCCGAGCTTCTGCTGCTCATCGAGAACAGCGAATGGATCGGCCTTTACCTGAGTGTTCTGCTGATCCTTGAGTGTCGTAGAGGGGCCGCAACCTGCTGCAGTCAGCGCTGAGGCTACTGCGAGTGTCATGAACAACTGTCGCGGCGTCTTCAGATATGAAGGGCGCTTCAATCGATCACGTCGGGCTAGAATGCTGAGCCTTTGGATTCGGGTCATGTCAAACTAATTTATGGCACATGAGACATAGCAAAGGGCCCTTCCCAACGCATCTTCAATGTAGCTGCTTTGGGAAACGCGCCTTCTTGTTCAGTATTTCTAACGCCCGTCAGGATGAGTGACGTTCGTAGCATACCGTTAATAAAAGCACACGTAAAAGAACCAACGCGAGGTCAATCCGCCGCGGCGGACTGTCAGGACACCCGTATCTGGCCAGTATTGAAAGCAATGGGATGACCTAGACCCTATCCTTGCAACGAGTGCTCCAATGCCTTTTGAGGCGTTGTTCACCGCTAGTTCATGGATACGATCTGGGTCTGAACAGGCTTTTCGGACTGGCAAGAGCGGGGCGAGAGCTCTCTTTCGTACTGCAATATACGAAACCAAAATCCAAAAGTCAAGAGGAAGTGGGAAAAAGTGTAGAAAAATCTTCAGAGGTGGGGGCGTCTCCCCGTACAGACGCGCTAAGGCGCGTCTGTACGAAAAGCGCTAGTCATGACTAGACCGGCCAACAAGAGGAGTGTTGCTGCACTCACCCACCCTCCTATCGTCTCGATTACGTCTGTCGTCCGGGTGATCGAGGCGTGGTGCTTTCCGGCTGGGATACTTGCGGTCATCCGGCCGAAGTCGACTGGAGATGTGGCGATCGGGTCGCAATTCAGCGAAAGCTGCCAAATCGGCCAGTAAAACAGATGGAAGGTTGCGGTGGCTGATCGAGGCAGATCGAAGGAGTATTCGCGCGTGTCACCCATTCGACCGGTAAGTGCCGCAATGCCCGGTCCATCGAGCACTACGGGTGGATCGCTGCGATGCTTCGCGACGAAGTTAGCTATCGCATGCGTGCTTCGTTGCGCGGTTGTGGGGATGTACTCAAACGCGTCGGAGTACTCGATCTTGAGAATGTCAGTCGATTGATGATGCTTGTACTTTGCGTTGAATCCGGTGACGACCATAACCGTCGTGATAGCAAAGACCATCCTGAAGCAATCCCACGGACACATCTACCAATAACGCACGGAGCTCGTACGAACGCCGTGCTTGTGAAGGTCATTACTGGGTCGAAGTAGAGTCCGATGTGATCTTATAACATCGTTTGCAGGGCGTGTATCGATTATTGACAGCTTCGCTAAAGGTAATTTTCAATTTGTTTCGCTTCAGGTATGAGCAGCGATCCTTGTGATATTTCTTTCCCTCGCGTGTGATGTAGACGATCGAATCCTTCTCATCCAGGCGCGCTATGCCAGTCAGGTAGGTATCCTCCGTTACCGCACCCAGCGCGGAAAGGAGAAAACTGATAAGCATTAGCACCTTTAGCATCCTGCAAATGTAAGCATGAAATCATTCAGAGACTTCTAATACGACCCTACCACCTTGGCCGATCAATTCCCACAACTCAGAGCACTCATCGACACACGGCATCCGAAGAGCGGCAAAGACCGCATGATCTTGCTTGGCGTGATCGTGCTTGCGGGTTTATTCGCAGCGGCATCAAAGTCGGGTAAGTACACTGTGCCCTTCATGATCCTGGTGCTCGGGGTGATCTTCTTCTACAAGCGGTTCGAACGATATTTCAGCGGCAGCGAAGCGGCATGGCGCAACTTCCGCGACAACGTTGAAGGCACCACACTCGACGCGCAACTCGTGCGGATCGAGCAAGAACTCACTAAAGAGACGATCGAGTGGTCGGACGTGCTGCTCACCGATAGCTATCTGCTCTGGCCTCGCGAGATCGAAGCGCGGATGATCACAAAGATCACCGAGATCACGCGAGTCTATCTCGATGAAGGTGAGGTCGTGAGGCTGTTGTGCGATACCGCTTCACTTGGCGTCGGGCTCGTGCTGACAACGGTCGATGCAGAGATCATCGAGATTGTGAAGGAGCTAAGCGAGCGCCATCCTACGCTTAAGCTTGATCCGGCACTCCTTGCATTGATAAACACAGACGAAGACGAGGAGTTGGAGTGATCACTCCAGCACGATGCGCTCGTTCTTTGTCGCGTCGCTCGTCTTGAGTAAGAGTAGATACGCGCCTGCGGGCAGCGCACTGAGATCGACTGTCGATGATGGTTCGTTCTGCGTGAGCAACGTGCGTCCGAGAATATCGACAATCTGTAGTTCGGTTATAGTCTGCACCTGAAGTTGCAATTGACGGCCTGACAGCATGAATGCCCCGCCCGTTACTGCATTGGCAACGGAGGACTGTGTTGGATGATACACGAAGTCGACCTTTAACGGGTTCAGTGCGCCCCAGCGATAAGTCGAGTTGTAAAGCGTTAGCGTTGCTGGCACTGCGGTATCAAGCGCGATCAGCGGCTCGACGTTGAAGATCTGGCTTTCGCTGCGCGGGATCTTGTTCACATCCTGCCATACGCGCTCTTTCAACCTAAGTACATTGCGATCGCCATTGATGGTCTCGATGACTGCGCTATCGAGGAAGACATGCTCCTGGATCGTGTTGTGAACATGGATCTGATTGCGCTTTGATGGGCCGATCGGCGCATCGGTCACATCCTGCCACGCACGGATGCCGTTCATTGGCTTGAACAAGCCTCCCGCAGCATAGCCATAACTATCGGCGATCCCGACGCCATAGGTTAAGATCGTATAGCCATCCTTCCCTGTTCTGAGGCCCTGAATATCGTGTCGGCCCCGAGTTATAGGAATATCGGCGATGGCGTAGAGCCGCCCATTGATCGCCGTTGGGATCGTCTTGTACTCACTCGCTGGTATCGCGACTCCATCAAGGATGATCTCACCCGCCCCGTTGCGATCGGTCATGATGATCAAGCGCTGCGTGTGGTATGCCGTATCGATCGGATTGAAAAATGTGTATCGCTCATGCCCTTGATCGAGCGGCGGAATGATCGCCATGAACGGATCGGCATCACCGAAGTGCGTCTTCGTGCTATGCGCGAACTCGGCAACGAGGACCGGCTTTGAGGACTCGATCGCAGCGAGTCCACGCAAGTGCAGATCGGCAAATTTCTGCGCACCGAGCGTCTTCCATTTCTGTCCGTTGATCTTCACCTCTGTATTGTCATCCATCGCAAGGACCCGGATGACGTCGCCTGAATCGCTCTGATAGAGTGAAGTCGCAATATGATGCTTGCCCCATGCCGATGTCGGCGGCAGCGCTTCAGTCAGGTGATTGCGACTCGTGATCGCCGTGTTATCCTTGTGCTGATACCCGGACGGCACTTCGGTCCGCACATGCGAGCCATAGACGACGACCGGCTTATCGGCCCGAACGAGCGTGCCCGTCAGATCGCCAGTGTAATCCAGTGCGGCTTGTACCTGATAGACCTGCCCCGAATCGAGCGAGATGCTGAACGGGTAATATGCGATCTTACCACCACGGGTTTGATACGTTGGGGTGATCGTGACAGTCGTCTTCTCTTGAAATGCCGCAACTGC
>JBKJTP010000293.1:0-17106 GCA_046590195.1 Kapaibacterium sp. (SeqCode)
GGAAGCGATCGGCTGGGCGTGGGAGCTCTTGACAGAGGTGTGGAAGCTTGATAAGTCTCGACTCTACGCAACGGTCTTCGAGGAAGATCTCGAAGCCGAAGAACTGTGGAAGTCCGAGACCGACATCGATCACTCGCATATCATCCGCTCTGGAGCAAAGGATAACTTCTGGGAGATGGGCGACACCGGGCCGTGCGGCCCGTGTTCGGAGATCCATTACGACAGCACACCCGATGGCTCCGGCAAAGAGCTCGTGAACATGGGTTCGCCTCGCGTCATCGAAGTATGGAATCTGGTTTTCATCCAGTACAATCGTAATGTCGATGGCTCGCTGACGCCACTACCGAAGACGCACGTCGATACGGGTATGGGCTTCGAGCGCATCTGCGCTACGCTGCAGAAGAAGCTCTCGAACTACGATTCGGACGTCTTCACACCGTATCTCGATTGGCTAAGCAAGCGCAGCAACATCAAGTATGGTCACGCAGAAGAGACCGACATCGCAATGCGCGTCATCGCCGATCACGTTCGCACACTTACCTGCGCGATCGCAGATGGAGCGTTGCCCGGCAACGAGGGTCGCGGTTATGTATTGCGACGTATTCTTCGTCGTGCAGCTCGCTACGGCCGGAAGCTAGAGTTGTTCGATCCATTCATCAATGAGTTGAGCGCAGTCGTGGCTGACACGATGGGCCATGTCTTCCCTGAGATCCGCGAGAAGCTCGCGCATGTGCAGCGCGTCATCCGTGCCGAAGAAGAGAGCTTCAACGTGACGCTCGATCGCGGACTTGCGATGTTCGAGGAGATCTCGGCTCTTGCAAAGAATACTGAATCGCCATCGATCGAAGGCGATGAAGCTTTCAAGCTCTATGATACATTCGGCTTTCCGGTCGATCTCACACAGGTGCTCGCTCGCGAACGCGGACTCGAGGTCGATATGGATCGCTTCACCGAACTTCTGCAGGAGCAGAAGGATCGGAGTTTGCGAGTGCATGCTTCAAAAAAGCAGGTCGTGCAGGCGAATCTTGAGTCGATAGATGCAACTTCAGAGTTCACCGGCTATGATGCATTCGAAGATACAGGCCGTGCCCTCTATGTTGAAGGCAATACCGTTGTGCTCGATCGTACCCCATTCTATGCCGAGTCAGGTGGACAGATCTCAGACACAGGTACACTGAAGATTGGCGATAATTTTTATGCTGTCAAGGATGTCCGCAAAGTTGGCGGAGCGATCGCTCACGTCCTTGAGGCTGAATCCGTCAGTGAAGAGCAGGGCGCCGTTGCGCATGGCTCGATCGATGTACCGCGCCGCCGCGATATCATGCGCAACCACACGGCGACGCACTTGATGCACTCAGCCCTTCGCAAGGTGCTCGGCGAGCATGTGCATCAGGCTGGCTCGCTCGTCACGCCGGATAAGCTCCGTTTTGATTTCAATCATTATGAGAAGCTTTCTTCTGAACAGGTGCGAGAGATCGAAGCGATCGTGAACGACAAGATCCGTGAGTCGATCCGCCTCGTTCATCATCGCAACATCCCATTCGAAGAAGCGAAGAAGATGGGTGCGCTCATGTTCTTCGGCGATAAGTACGGCACGCATGTGAACGTCGTCGACTTCGGCCCATTCTCTCGCGAGTTTTGTGGCGGCACACACATTCCGAATACGGCTGAGGTCGGATTGTTCAAGTTCACAATGGAATCGAGTATTGCTTCGGGTGTAAGACGCGTCGAAGCCGTTACAGGCAAAGGCATTGAACATTGGCTGCTAGAGCAAGAGAGCAAGTTTATGGAGCTCTCTCGTGAATTCGACGCAGTTCAAGAAGAAAAGCGACGGCTCGAGAAAGAGCTTACAAAGCTGAAGCTCGAAGGCCGGCGCAGTGAGATGAAGGCGCTCGCTGCACAGGCAAAGCCGCTCAACGGCTCGAATGTGAGCATTGTGACAAAGGAGCTCACCGTTTTCGATGCCGAGGAGTTGAAATCGCTGGGTGAGATGCTCCGTGAAGAGATGAAGAGTGGCACTGTAGGTGTTATTGGCGCAAAGCTTGCAGAAGACAAAGTATCACTGATCTCGATCGTAACTGACGACTTGATCAAGGAGAAGAAATTGCAGGCGGGTAAGCTCGTAACACAGATCGCGGAAATCGTTGGAGGCAAGGGCGGCGGCAGGCCGCAGATCGCACAGGCAGGAGGGAAGTATCCCGAACGTCTCAGCGAAGCTCTCTCGAAGGTCGCGGAGATCGTGCAGGCGAGTCTCTAATCATTACCACGTTAGATGCTTTTCATGTAACAAGTTGACAATAGAGGAGTAATTTTCACTTACTCCTCTTTCTATTTATCGTGATCACTACCAAAACACTCTCAAGCTCCATCATGCGCCTCGTCCTCGTGCTGTTAAGCACAGTGACGCTCGTCGCATCTTCCGGCTGTGACATTCCACGAGGAGAAAGTCAGAGCCGGACGAATGCCGATCGTGAGGCCGCAAAGCAATACATCGACACATCCTACTTCGCAAAGCGCGTTACGTTCACCGGCTTCGAAGGGGATACAGCAACGGCGCTGAATAATCTTCGCGAAGAACTCGATCTCCTGCTCTCGGGCAAAGAGATGCGTAATGTGAATGCATCGGTAAAGATCGCGCTCTATGAGCCGAACAACACGCCGCATTATGTCTATTCGCTGAACCCTGGATTGAGTGTGCTTCCGGCGTCGGTCGAGAAGCTTTTTACATCGTCAGCGACGATGTGGGCACTTGGTTCAAGTTATTCCTTTACGACACGGCTCGATATGCCAAAGGGTACGAGGATCGAGGGTAATCGTGTGATCGGCAATGTGCTCTTGCGTCCGAGCGGCGACCCGACGTTTCGTACGAATGACTTCGATCAGATCGCTTCGCAGCTCAAAGGCCGAGGTATTACACGTATCGAAGGCGACATCATCGGTGACTTGACAGATGACGATATTCTGACGCCGGATGCAAAGAAGTATTTTGCAAGCAAGCAGCAGCTTGTGGGCAAGCCGGTGGCTGTTCGCGATACCCTGATGCATACAGGCATCAGCATCTCGGATGAAGGAATAGTCTCGTCCGAAGAGGTTGACGGTGAGAAGCTTGATGATGAAAATGCGCTGTTAGAGGAAGAGGCCGATGAAGAGGAATCTGCTCCCGGTGTGATTTCGTCTTCTCCGAACTTCGCGATCGATCGTAACGTCGTGACGGTCACTGTGACAGGCACAGCTCAGGGCTCGCCAGTAAGTGTGAGGGTCTATCCGCCGATCTCTTCGGTACTGGTGAAGAATGGTGGTAAGTCAAGCGCGCCTTCAGTGGTCAAGACACGGAAAGTCGGTAAGGGCAAGAAGAAGCGCAACGTTCGTTATCGAACGAAGTCGACGACAACATTACGTGTATCATCGACCGGTGGCGCGAATGGCGACGCCCAGACGATCGCGATCTCAGGCTTGCTCCCAGCTCGAGTGTCTCGTACATATAGCTTCCCGATCAAGAATGTACCACTTGCGATGACTGCCACGTTGAAGTGGAAGCTCGAACAAAATGGTATCGTCGTGACGGGTGCGCCGAAACTGGCGCATCTCAGTACGGATCCAACAAAGCTTACGAATCTTGGGATGAAGGAGTCCAAGCTTTCAGACCTGCTCAACATTACGAATAAGAGGAGCGACAACTATCTTGCGGAGAGCATGTACCGCAAACTCTCGACGATCAGTTCAGTGGCCGCAAATTCGAGCGATGAGCGAGCGCGGAAGATCATGCGCTCTTATCTCGAGGTCTGTAACATCGATGGCAATCAGTGCATCTTCATCGATGGCTCCGGGCTGTCGAAGCAGAATCGCACGAACGCGAACACTGTGATCGATCTGCTCACCGCGATACGTCAGCAGCCAGGTTTCTTCGGGCAGTTCGCGACATCGCTTTCAGTAGCCGGGTATGACGGCACACTGCGCAAGCGTATGCATGGCACTCCTGCACAATTCAACGCGCATGGGAAGACCGGTACACTCAATGGAGTAACTGCTCTTGCAGGCTATATCATTACTGCAGATGGACAACTCGCAAGCTACTTCATCACGATGCAGAATTTCCGTAACGGGCCCGCAGTCCATAAGCGGACGCAGGATCGTATCTTGACGCTACTCGCGAACTTCCAGTATCAGAAGTACATCGGCCCTACAGGTGGATTGATCCAGCCTGATGGCTCGCTGCTCATCCCAGGTGATAGCGCACTTACGCCCGCAGAGTTAGCGGAAGGGATGTAATTCGTAGGGCCACTTGACAAAGTGGCCGAATGCGGCCAGATAAGATCAAGGTCAAAAAAATATCGGCCGTGGCACTGAAGCCACGGCCGATATTCGTTCACGCCACAAAGTTCATCTCCGCATCCGGCCACTTCGCCAAGTGGCCGGATGCGGTGGAATGCTATTTCGAGAACCACACCGACTTCAGCGGACGGCGGTCCATCGCGTTCGATGGAAAGTCGTTCACGTACGGCTGGAGCAGATGATAATCCTCATCATGGAAGAGAACGATGATCGATGCATCCTGCACTTGCACAGCGTCGGCTTGCGCCCAGTACTGCATCGCTGTGGCACGGTCAGGAGCATTCACTGCAAGCTCGTACAAGCGATCGAATTCAGCATTGCGATAACGTGTCTGATTGATCGAGCTCGGACCTGACGCAGGTATATTTTTGCCATAAAGCAGATTCATAAAATTCTGGGGGTCTGGATAATCTGCGATCCATCCGAGACGGAAGAACTCGGTCTTGCCTTCATCGATGCGTGCTGTGTGCTGCGCCCATTCGACGAGTTGCAACTGCACGTTCAAGCCCAGATTCTCAGTGAGCTGTGCCTGGATAGCTTGCGCAACATCCTGATTTCGACCGCCGCCGGTATTGAGCTGCAATGTCAGTGGAGGAATGTTGCCACCCATCTCCTTCTTCGCGATCGCGAGTTCTGCCCGTGCGCTATCCGGGTTGAACTTCAAGCCCGGTACACTCGCCCAATCGTATCCAGGCATTGAAGGCGGCACGATGCCGTGCTCACCTGGCTCTGCTGCCTGACCCTTCAGCACATACTTCATGATCTTGCGTCTATCGATCGCTTGTGCAATCGCGCGGCGAAGATGACGATTCTTCACATTTGGCAGATCGACGTTCAAGCCATAGAACTGCGTGCCCATTGCCGGCATGCGGTCAAGCTTGTACTTCGCATATTGCCCCTTGAGGTTCTTGTTCTCATCGACCATGTCCTGGAAGAACTCGCTTGGCAAGCGATATACATGATGCAGCTTATTCTGCTGGAAGTTGAGCAACTCCTGCTTCGTCTCCTTGAGGAACGTGAATTTGATCGTATCGAGATAGGGGAGCTTGTTTCCCGCAGCGTCGCGTCCCCAGTAATTTGGGTTGCGAACGAGAAGGCAGTGCAATGCTTCGCGATACTCAGCGAACTTGAACGGCCCTGTACCGACGCCATGACGACCGAAGTCCTTGCCATACTTCTCAACTGCTTCCTTAGCGTAGATGAAAGCATTGCCCACCAGCGCGTAGTTGATGAATGGCGAGAACGGCTTCTCGAGTGTGACGATGAACGTGGTGTCGTCCGGCGCTTGCAATCCTGCTACGCCACCAGCGAGTGTTGCCTTGCTGTTGAAGTACGCTTCAGCACCCTTGATGACGCGGAAGTAGGGGAATGCGAGTGTGTTGGTTGTCGGATCGAGCGCGCGCTTCCACGAATAGACAACATCCTTTGAAGTCATCTTCCTGCCCTTGCTATTTGGGAAGCAGGCATCATCCTGGAAGTAGACGTCATTGCGCAGCTTGAACGTGTAGGTCAAGCCATCCGGAGAAATGACTGGAAGTTGCGCAAGCGAAGGGATGATATTCAGATCTTTATCGAACGCAAGAAGCTGATCGTAGATGTTCTCCGCGATATGATGGCTTGTCGCATCGTTGATCTGCGGTGGATCCAGCGAGCGCATGTCGCCGGTCTCGTTCATCAGGAATGTACCGCCGTAGGACTTGCCGCCTTCAGCATCTCGGAGGCCGGCGGGCGAATCTTTGCCCTTGTCTCCGCAGGAATTCAAACTAGCCGTGAGCAGCAACGCCAGGCAAAGGACGAGTTTTTTCATCGAATAAAAGCTAAATGTTACCGTTGAGCCTGCAAATCTACCACACTCGACCATTAAATGGCTGAGTGACCCAAAATGAGTCAGCGAATGGCTCAGGAATGGCATAACACGCCTGCATGAAAAAGATAACCCTCGCGCTCGTCTTGTTCGTTACAGTTCACGTCACGAGTTGCACCCCCAGGCCCGAGGATGATGTCCCCCAGATCGGCGATTCATTAAGCACCACGATCCCGATCGAGACGCCAAAGGACGAAACGCCCGACAATCGCGGGCAGACCGACCCAACGCGAATGAACTACATCCTTCCGGTGGATACGGCGTTTGTCAGCGAAGAGGGCGGCAAGACCCTCATTCGCGTGCGAGGACCACTTGGCGACGGCTGTCAGAAGTTCGAATACATCGATAGCGTAAAGGATGGCTCGACGATAAAGCTGACATTCTGGGCATCGCGACCGAAGGATCCGAACACGGTCTGCACGCAGCAATTTCAAGCATACCAGCAGGAAGTATTGGTCGATCCGCTGCAGTACAACCGTTACAGCGTTAGACAACCCAATGGCACGGAGCGAACTTACCCGATCTTGCCATAGTATTCTTATCTTCTTACCCTAAAATCTTAAGACCAGTCAAACTTAGTCAGTATGAATAGACTCACCCTCGCCTTGGCCCTTGCTTTACTACTTCCCCTGATGACATCTTGCGCCGGAAGGAATGAGGACCCACAAATGGAAGGTGCTGCCCGACCAGACACTGCGCAAAGCGAAGTTGTCGAGAGCATCGGGACCGGTACGGCACTGGAAGCACGGCAGCATGCTGATCCGGAGCGGGAGTACTACATCCTTACTTCAGATAGTGTCAGATTAACTCGTGACGATGCGGCAGTATGGATCATGGTACGCGGTCAGCTTCTCGATGGCTGTCAGCGGTATGAGTACTATGACTCCGTAGCAAATGGCTCGGCGCTGATGCTCACCTTCTGGGGATCGCGACCTACCGATCCAACCGTAGTCTGCACCCAGGAGCGAAGCGTTTACGACAAAGAGCTCCGGATCGCAAACACTGGGTATACAAGCTTCGGCGTCATTCAACCCGATGGAAGCACGCGCGTCCTGACGTTATCAGAACAACAGTTTGATACCGCCCTGGAACTCGCGCCCCGCGCCCGGTAGCCCGATCTGGTTCAGGGGTACGGCGTCCGTGAGATTGTTGCCACGCACAAATACCTGCGCAGAGATACCTTCGAACAAGAAGCGATAGGCGAGCCGCGCGTTGAGGATGGTGAATGAGGGGAGCTCGTTGAACACGTTATCGACAGCTGAATAACCCGGCTTCGTGTGCGCTATCTCTAGCGTCGGCTGAAACCCTTCATACAAATAATCCAGCGTCATATACGCGATCATCTCCGGTCGCTCCGTCAAGAAGCGTGTACCATCCTGATTGTCCTTCGTTGAGCGAGGCTGCATGTAGGTGAAACTCGCTTCGATACTCAGCGGACGAAGCTGGGTGATGAACGTACTGATCTCGATACCGGGATTCGTTGAGCCTTCGAGATTCACACGCTTGCGAAATGTCTTATCATCGATCGTCGTATCGATCCGCTCGATGGTGCCATCGGTGATGTAATCGAATCCAACGATCTCAAAGCGCCCCCAATCGTACGTGCCAGTGATGCCTGCCTCGAAGATGTTCGTGCGCTCTGCATGCAGATCAGGATTGAGCACGAAGCGGCGTAATGCTTCGCCATAAAGCTCACGCATCGTTGGGAAGCGGGTCTTGCGTCCGCCATTCGCTCGAACGCTCAGATTCTCATTGATCGCGTAGCCCAACCCGAGCATCGCGCTGAAGTCGGAGAAATCCTCCTGATTCACTTTGTCGCCGACTTTCGGCGTGTTCATCATATCGTAGGTGCCGCCAGCGATCAGCTTTAGTGCTGAACTCAAACTCGCTTGATACTCCAAACCTGCACTGTAGATATTCTGCTGATACGAGAGCACTGGTGCATCGCTCGGAGTGCCGCTTGCATCGTATCCGAAGTCCTTCTGATCGTGCGTCGATGTGAGTCCATTCAGTGAGAGATCGAGACTGTTCTTGCCGAATTGCTTTCGTAGGATCACGCGTGCCCCGACAGTCCCATCTTCATCCTCTTCGGTCGCGTCTTTCGTTGTGTACGAGCTGTCCGTGTACTGATCGATCGATTGAGCAAACTGATTGAGCCAGGCGGATCCGCGAAGCGTCAGATCTTTCGCTTCTGTCAAATGCGATTCTACATTGAGGATGCCATGAAAATTCGAGTAGCCAGGATACCGCCAATATCTCGCATCGCCAGCGGGCAGATGTGCCTCGGACGGAATGCCCTTCTCGCCCGAGATATAGTTGAAGGATAAGCCGGCGGTCGTAAAGTCGTTGAACTTGTATTCGCCGCGCACATATCCGTTCATCAGGTTCTGGTCGGTGTTCGTGCGCTCATCGCGGCCCAGCTGTCCGAACGGGGTGACAGCATCATTCGGCAATCCATAAGCGTCGCGCTTCATGTAGCCGAGCGAGGCTACATAATTGAATGCACCCGACGCACCGAGATTCGTGTAGTATCCATTCAGGGATCCAAATTGCCCAACGTGCAAGCCAATGTCGGAAGTGATCCCGTCGCTTGGCTGCTCCTGCGAGATGAAGCTTACTGCACCACCGGTGACGTTCGCGCCATACAGGATCGAGGGCACACCCTTCGTCACCGTAACAGCGCCAATAGCATTCAACGGCAGCATCGCAAGATCGATACGATTATCCCACGGGACATTCATCAATGCACCATCGAGGAACACCGCGACCTGTCGCTCGCCAACTCCGCGCAGAAAGACGAGGGCTTCGCCTCGCGAATTCGTTCGGATCTGTCCGGCTGGTATCTGAAGCGCCAACTGCTCGGCAGTGCTCACATCCGAGCGCTGCAATCTCGCAAGCGGGATCTGCTGCACGGTCACCGTCTTGATCTCCCGTTCGCGTTCACCGCCAACGGTGATCTCGCCCATGCGATAGACGCGGATGGAATCCCGGCGCTGGGTCGTGTCGGATTGTGCAGACGCGCTCGTTGCAAGTGCAGTGACGAGAAGAAGGAGGAGAGTTTGTAGCATTCAGTTCTGATTCTGAGAGAGCTACTACAACACGTACAGGTTAAAAAAGTCGTCGCGCTTTGAACACATAAAAGCGTGAACTGAATTGGCAGCTAGTTCTATACGTCGAACAGAATGATCTCGGCGCCGTCGCTGGTGCCGGTGATCTCGAGCTTATCTTCTTGAGCAACAGCTACGCCATCGCCTGCCTTGAGATCTATGCCGTTGAGCTTTACTTCGCCCAGCGCGACCTGCAACCATGCATGGCGATCCTTGCCAAGCTCATAGCTCACTCGCTCATCCTTATTCAAGACGGAAGCGAAGACCTTTGCATCCTGATAGATCTCGACGGATCCCTCGTCGCCATTCTCCGATGCGATCAGGCGAAGCTTGTTCTGCTTCTCTTCTTTCGAGAAGAATTTCTGCGCGTAGCGCGGCTGCACGCCCTTCTTGTTCGGAATGATCCAGATCTGCAGCAAGTGCACAGCTTCACTCTCTGAAGGATTAAACTCCGAATGGAAGACACCAGTACCAGCGCTCATGTGCTGCACGTCACCAGGTTTGATGATAGAGCCTGTGCCCATCGAGTCCTTGTGTTCAAGCTCGCCCGACAAGACATACGTGATGATCTCCATATCGCGATGCGGATGCATCCCGAAGCCCTTGCCCGCGGCAACGACATCATCGTTGATCACGCGCAGCGGACCGAAGCCCATGAAGTTCTCATCGTAGTAATCTGCGAATGAGAATGTGAAATTACTCTTGAGCCATCCATGATCTGCATGGCCGCGTTCTTCAGCAGGGCGTTTCTGTAACATGATCGTAAGCTAGAGATATAGGCCGATATGATTTAAGCTCGCTCTCCAGCTTTACGCGATGCGAGCATGGAATCGATGCTGTACTTACCAGGTCCTAGGAAAACAACCGCGAGCGCCATGACCGCAAGCGTCAGCGGAAACTCCATGCCTTTGTTCGAAGCGAAGAAGCCGCCAGAAAGATGTTGGGCTGATGCAACGAACATCGTGACAGCAACGAATAGGGCGGAGGGGCGCGTCAGCAACCCGATGATAAGTAGTGCGCCGCCGATCAATTCTGAGAAGCTTGCGGCGTAAACGAGGATCTCAGGAAATTTTTGACCCATGCCGGCGAGCGTCGCATCCATGCCTTTGCCGCCCCACCATCCGAGCACCTTTTGCGCACCGTGGGCGAACATGACCGAGCCGAGGATCAGTCTGATCAGCAATGCTCCAGTGGACAGCTGGAGCGGGGAGGTCGTTGTCAAAATACTCATATTACTTTCGAGGTTGGGATGACCGATTAAATGACTGCCTAACGAATGACACCGTATCTAACGGTATGCCGAAGTATTTGTTGCAACAAATAATACTCATCCGGTAAATCAGTTGATTCCGTTTGGACCCCGGACCCTGGAAACCGGATCCCGGACACCGGCCTCCCATTACAATCTCCTAACTCTTCAGACGAAACGTTTGAAATTCGGCGGGGGTTAGGCCGCTTGCACCAATATCAAAAAGGTATAGTGGCTCAAGAGGCGCGATAAAAGCGTCGAAATTGGTCAATTTGGGCCGCTTTCATATTATAGAGGATAGTCGATGGCTGAACGGGTTGCTGAAATTCTAAGACAAGATATACGAAATGTTGCCATTATCGCGCACGTCGATCATGGCAAGACCACTCTCGTGGACCAGATGCTCCGCCAAAGCGGTACATTTCGCGCCAACGAGACCCTGACCGAGCGCGTCATGGATTCCAACGATCTCGAGCGCGAGAAGGGGATCACGATCATGGCGAAGAACACCTCGATCCATTGGGGCGGCCACAAGATCAACATCGTTGACACCCCGGGCCACGCTGACTTCGGCGGCGAGGTCGAGCGTATCCTCAAGATGGTCGATGGCGTGATCCTGCTCGTTGATGCTGCTGAAGGATGCCTGCCTCAGACGAAGTTTGTTCTGAAGAAGTCTCTGTCGCTGAACCTCAAGCCGATCGTTGTTATCAATAAGATCGATCGTAAGGACGCACGTCCGCAGGAAGTACTCGACGAAGTGTTCGAGCTTTTCATGTCGCTTGGCGCAACCTACGAGCAGCTCGAATTCCCGATCGTTTATGCTGTCGGTAAGTTCGGTCTCGCAAAGCACAAGCTTGAAGATGAGAAGATGGACGATCTCGCGCCACTCTTCCAGACAATTTTAGATAAGGTGCCACCGCCACCTGGCGAGATGGATGCACCATACCAGATGCTCGTTGCCAACGTCGATTGGTCCGACTATCTCGGCCGTCTCGCAGTAGGACGTATCTTCCGCGGCACAGTAAAGGCTGGCGACTGGATCGCACGCATTAAGCATGATGGTACCATCGAGAAGGCGAAGATCGCAAAGCTCTATATCTTTGAAGGTCTCAAGCGAATGGAAACGCAGGAAGCTTCTGCCGGCGAGATCATTCAGCTTGCAGGACTCGAAGACGTTCACATCGGCGAGACACTTGCAGATGTCGAACATCCTGATCCACTGCCGATCATCAATGTTGACGAGCCGACGATCTCCATGAACTTCATGGTCAACGACTCGCCATTCGCAGGTAAGGAAGGCAAGTTCGTTACATCGCGCCACTTGCGCGAGCGTTTGATTCGTGAGCTTCGTAAGAACATTTCGATCCGCGTTGAGGACGTATCGCCTGATACCTTCAAGGTAGCAGCGCGTGGTGAGCTTCAGTTAGCGATCCTGATCGAGACGATGCGCCGCGAAGGATTCGAGTTTGCAGTGTCGAAGCCAGAGGTCATCATGCAGGAGCTTGATGGCGACACGATGGAGCCGATCGAGCAGGTTGTGGTCGATGTGCCGGAAGATTACGTTGGAAATGTCATCGAAGCGCTTGGTATGCGTAAGGGACAGATGGTCAACATGGCGACGCTCAACGGGCAGTCGCACATCGAGTATCATGTGCCTTCACGTGGTATGATCGGTTTCCGTGGCGAGTTCCTGACAATGACGCGCGGTACCGGTGTACTCAATCAGGTGTTCTACGATTACGAGACCTACAAGGGTGCGATCGCAGGCCGCTCACGTGGAGCGCTGATCTCACTTGAGGATGGCGATACCACAGCGTACTCGATGGAGAATCTCCGCGAGCGTTCGACATTCTTTGTCGCAGCTGGTGTTAAGGTCTATAAGGGGATGATCATTGGCGAGAATGTCCGCGACGAGGACATGGTAGTCAACGTGACAAAGAAAAAGCACCTGACGAACATGCGTGCTTCGGGTTCGGATGGCACAGTGCAGCTCGATCCACCACGCCTGATGTCGCTCGAACAACAGATCGAGTGGCTCGACGACGATGAACTGCTGGAGGTCACGCCAGAGTCAACCCGCTTCCGCAAGCGTATCCTCGATCCAAACGATCGCAACCGCGAGCGCAAGCGCAAGGATGCACTGTCAGTAGCTTAAGTTAGTGCTGAGATGAAAGTGCTGAGTGCTGAGTAAAATGTGGCGCTGGCTTTAGCCGGCAAGCCCAAGAATGGCGTCGAGAGATCGACGCCATTCGCTATTTAGAGATTTTCGATGTGTGTGCGAGGTTTGATGACCCCTCGCATTATGCACCCCCAATTTGTGCTTAACTTTGCAAATGCTCCGCATTGCGATATCTTTACTGCTCATCTTCCTATCCTCCTGCGCCACTAGCGAGCAGGCTGATTATGGGTGGGTGGCTAAGCCGAAGTTGGCCATTATCGAGAAGTATAATACGAAGACAAAGCTATTCGATACGGTCGCCTACAGACAGTATTATTCGACTGATGGCGTCTTGGATTCTATCGTGGATCAGATCCAGAATTCGCGATCAGTTTATAATCGGTTTAGCCATTCTGACAACACTTATCGCATCATCCCCTGGGACTACTCCTTAACGGCAAACTTCACACAAGCATACACAAGAGATTCTACAAACAACTGGCGACTTGTCAGCGAGCGAGAAGATTCGGTGCACAACGGATATGTGGTATCAACCGAGTATCGTCACCACGATAGTTTAGGAGTATGGAAACCAATGATTCGGAGTTGGGAAGAATATGATGCAGAGGGATATAAGACGGCAGAACTTAGGTGCAACGACATTGGCACTGTTACAGGGAAGCGCTTCTTCTATGACCGCAATCGTTCAGGCAAAGTCTTTCGCATGACGCAGATTGGGCAAAGCGATACTTCCTGGTTCAAGGGCACGCAGTTGTTCGATACAAATTCATATTCCTCATATCGTTACGATGATAACGGCGTTCTGGTTGAGATGGTCGATTCAACTGTCCTAGAGTGGTATGACTCCTACTCCTTCGTGATGCGATATTCCGAGTTTGAGTACTTTGATACTGTGGCTTGGTTCTCCCGTCAGGTAATCCCGCATGTTCACGGCGCATTTCCTAAGCGGCAGATGATGAAACGAGGACTCCTGACGGTGCGAACGAGGGAAGGGGAAAACAAGAATCGCTTCAGTGCAACACTTGATGATCGCTACCGTTTGATCTCACTTGAAACAAACTCATCACGTACGCGGGCTAATTACTACGAAGACAATAGCTTAAGGGAGAAATTAATTTACGATGTGAATGGTGCTCTCACAGAGCATGAACGTACTCTGCGAATATATGACGACCAGCGCCGCGTACTGATGCAAGAGAGACAATCGTACGACAGTAAACTGAAGCTGTATCAAACCACTTCACGCAGTTATTACAGCTATTAACTGGTTCATACCCCAAACTGCCGCAGATGATGATCAATATGCTTATACCCTAGCTGCCCGAGTTGCTCGCGCGACATCTTGCCGAAGAAATCGTGCATGTACTCGGGAGTCGTGTAGTTATCGTAGCCTTGGATCTGCGCAATCCACTTCGCTTTGGCTTCCTCGAGATCGCCGCTGCCGTTGACCTTGTAGCTCGGCGAGGTCGGGACATTCTTGTCGAGAGGCTTCTCGTCACGCAGCACTCGTTTCAGCGCGATCTTGCCAAAGACTTTGCCGATGATTGCCTGCTTGACCTTCACGTCATTCAGTACCCTTTCGTCCCAGACCGTCAGATGTCCGATCATCTGAAAGGCGCTCATCTTGCCCCATTGTGCGGTGCAACTAGCGTCGAGCTTGGTGACGCGGGCGATCAATTCATCTCTGGTGGCTTTGTCGAGTATAGTTTTCATTGGACAAAGATACGACCTGTAGCGGCGCGGTCCCCGGGCCAGGTGGCAAAGGGCAGGAGATTCAAGCTGTTGAGAAGGAGTAAAAGGCATGCATCTGCGAGGCGCATTTATTAACCCTGAAGCCTGTGCTCGTCTCGACCAAGCGCGGGAACCGCGCTGCTACAGGGGAGAGGGAACATAAACCAAGATCAAAGTCATTGAACCTCCATGCTCACCCGTCTTATCGCAATGCTGCTGCTGTTCTCCTTTGGCTTTTCTGCCATGGGGGAGTGCTGCCTTGTTGGCGAGACTGAAGCTCACGAGCAGACGCTTGAGCAAACTACCTGCGGCGCGCATGAGCATGATAAGGCAGACGCCGAGCATCAGCAAGCCCACGAGGACGATTGCGATGACAACTGCTCTGCTTGCCTGCATACCGCGATGACGCCAGCCTCTCAGCAGGCCATCGGTGTTGTCTCTGATCCTCTCCAATATTTTGCGCACGGATCCTCGCATCTGCTTTCGCGAACCGCCTCCATCGATCGACCTCCGTGCTGGACCGCCTGACCCTACGTCACGCGAGCCTGAGCAGACGCTCAGGTGTTCTGTCCACACAACCGATCTTTACCCTATGAAACAGCTTCTTGCTGTCCTCTCATTTTTACTGATAAGCAATGTTGCGCTTGCGCAACAGCCGTTGATACTTGGTCGTATCATCGATGCTACCTCGAAGGATGCTGTCATCGGCGCGCGAATCACTTTCGATCCTGAATTTCTTTCTGACACACTCAAGACCCAGCTAAAAAGCAAAGGCGCGATCTCGAAAGACGATGGCAGCTTTATGCTTGCCACTCCCGACACTGGCGCCTTTGTGTTAGAGATAAAGCAACCCGGCTATGAGGCTGCCTACATCGAATTTCAATCTCGCTTTACTCACACCGATACGCTATACGCAGGGCTTGATCGTGAGAAAAATGCAGATGTTGTCGTGACTGCGAAAGCCACGGCAAAGACCGTCGAAGATCTTTGCTGCCGGATCGAGGAGCTGAATGCCGAGCTCTCGAACGTAGCGCCATTCACACCCGACATGCAGCAGGTGATGAGCCGCTACTCGAGTTGCACATCGTCGCACATCAACTGCACGCTCGATCATTCGTCAACTGTGCGCTTGCGAGGAATGGAGAACCCCTACACACTGATGCTGCTCGATGGCGTGCCGCTCTTCTCGGCGATCACCACGCAGTACGGCCTGCAGATGATACCAGCACTTGCTACGGATAATGCGCGCATTATCGAAGGCGCATCGACATCGGTCTACGGCAACAACGCAATGGCTGGAGTGCTGTCCTTCGATCTGAAGCCACCAACCGAAGAGCGCGAGATGTTCGTGCAATCGAACTTCGGTTCAGAAGGAAGTATCGGGTTCGCGCACACGGCTTATGATATCAATGCCTCAGTCAGAGGAAGTGGCAGTAAGGCAGGAGCTGCATTGGTCGTAAGTGCGAATTCCCATCCACAGGAACTTGGGGCTGGGGGCTTTGCAGAAGCGCCGGGACTCAAGCGCTATTCTGGTTACCTTCAGGTGACACCAAAGCTGAGCGAAGCAGTAAAGATCAAGCTAGTTGCGCTGGCGAGTACTGACAGGCGCGACGTTTCAATTAATCAGAGCGATACAGCTATACTTCCAGGCCACCGGGTCAACACTGACATGCTGAACCTGATCGGAAAGGTCGATCTTTCACTAAGTGATCTCTCGACACTTAGTCTGACTGGCGCATCAGGCCTTGCGGAAAATCAGGCGGTCTTTCCACTCTTTGCCTCCGTCAATGCTCGATTTGCAAGAACCCCAGATCTGCGCCTCGAGTCGAACGTCCTCTACTTCCAATCGCTATTCACTACCGGGCTCGGGGATCATTATCTGACAACATCTGCAGAGTGGCGAGGAGAAGTTGTGGATGGATCACTTCCCAGCAGTCCACGTAGCGGCGCACTATTCAGCTCCGATCCACCGATTCATGAGTTCTCGACCACTTCCTTCTCCGCTGAAGATCAGATCTCACTCGCAGATGAATGGACGCTGCTAGCTGGCGGGCGCTTCGATCATCACAGCACTGCTGGCATCGCGGTGAGTCCGCGTGCATCGCTGTCGTTTCGTCCTGCAGCAGAATGGCGTATGCGATTCATGGCAGGGCAGGGGATCAAGGGTCAAGCACTGTTCAATGAGGATCACCGCATCATGCATGGTGTGTATGACTACGAGTACAACGAAGACTTCGAGTATGAGAAGGCGATGTCGCTGAGCTACGATATGTCCTACACCTACACGATCGGAGATGAGATCGGCGGACAGGCGAACTTCAATGTCTTTTACACGAACATCTCAGGCAAGGCGATCCCGCAGGCCGATTCACTTGCGAACGGGAAGATCTTCTACATCAATAATGCTGAGCCTTCGCGCTTGATGGGCATTGAGGTGCAGACTCGTCCATCGTTCAGCGAGTACTTCAGCGGTTCGCTGGCCTTTAGTGTTATCAATCTGACACAGGTGAATTCAAATGGCGCACGCGAGCGCGTGCCGCTATCGCCAACGATCAATGCAGACGCATCGCTGATGTTCCATGACGATGCGTCGAAGTTCGCTGCAGAAGTCTGGGGAAGCATCATTGGCAAGCGCTGCTTGCCA
>JBKJTP010000099.1:0-26778 GCA_046590195.1 Kapaibacterium sp. (SeqCode)
GACAAGGCTAAGTTCGCTACGCCGACGACTGTCCTCATCGACGACCGCAGCAAGAGCATCGACCCATGGGTTGCGGCCGGTGGTATTGGTATTCTGCACACCAGTTCGGCTACTACCATCGCTCGCCTCAAGGAAATCATCCGTGAACATGCAGTCGCATAGCATCCAGAAAGGTGACCTAGTGTCGTTTCGCATATCTACAGTCAAGTACGAGCCTACATGGAGGCAAATGTTCATCCAACCGCCGGGTAATGTCTCCGCCACCGGGTTTGATGTACAGGAGAAGGTATATGCGAGGCGAGTTATGAATGTTACGGAATCCTCCGTGTGGTTAAGATTCCAGAAGAAGATTCTCCATCTTCGACTTGAGCAAGTCAGGAAGCTATAATAAAAAAGGCCCCGAAAGGGGCCTTTTTATAGTGCAGCGAGACCAGCATTGTAATGGTTCAAGACCTCAGTAGGGGTCAATGGACGTGCATAAAATGCAACTTCGTCTATATTACCATCTAGCGTTTCATAAGCACCATCAACACCAACATAATTGTAAATAAGATCGAACTGTGCTGGTTCACCGACACCGTTACGAACAATCTCGATACCGTTGCGGTAGATTATCCACTCACCATCAGATGCTACCGTCAGTACGACATGCTGCCATACATCCCATTCGAACTGGGCCGGAATATCTACCCAATCACCGTTCCAACCCGGACCGTAGAAGTAGAACTCCTGAATATCATTTGCCGGAACAGCAAAGTCGGCATAACAGTATATTTCGAAACCCTGACCGGAATAATTCAACCCGTCGATGGCTCTACCGAACATGGTAGCGTAATAATAGTTGTCAACGGATGGACGCTTTAGCTTCATCCAGCATTCAGTAGAATATCCCGTGACAGAATAGTCAGCGGTATCTATTATCGTGTCAAGCTCAAATCCACGCAACGTAGTATAAGTGATGTCCTGATTGATGAAACCAGAAGAACTGCTAATACCGTCTGCTATCAAGCCGGCATTGTTTGCAAGTGATTCATCCAATACCGTCAAATCATTAACACCAACCTCATCTTCAATTGTCGTTCCTCCGACCAGTGTACTAAACCGATAATAATGCTCCGGAGTATCACCCAATATTTCAATGGCATAAAGTGCGCCGGGGTCTGCCAGCGAAGGAGTCGGAGTAGGAGTTGCGCCGGCTGAAGGGGACGTTGTGACTGTTGGAGTCGGCGTCACGGTACGTGTCGGTGTCGGTGTTGGTGTCTTTGTCGGTGTCGGTGTCGGCGTTACCGTAATTGTCGGCGTTATGCTAACCGTTGGCGAAGGCGTTGGCGAAGGCACTATGTCATTCGCAATACCAGCGTTGTAATTTTCCAACACTTCACCGGAAGTCAGTACGTCAGGATAGAATGCAATCTCATCGAACAGACCATCAAAAGCATTGGTCCCATCATATCCGATAGTGTTTATGTTTGTCACTGTAGCAGTTGCGGTAGCCGTTGCTGCCAACGCACCGTTGATGTAGTACTTCAGATTGCCAGCGCCGGCACCGGAACAGGTGACCACGACGTGATTCCACTGGTTGTTTGTAACGACCGCAGTAGAAACCGTGCTTACGGAATCCACGCCCAGCATTCTTACCGTATTGCTGACTAGGTTCAGGCCATTATCGGCCAGCGTCTCGGACAGGCCGGTGGACACGAATAGTGGGCGACGCGCAGCCGCTGAAGTGTATGGGAAGACCCATAGCTCGGCGGACCATGGAGAGGTCGTCTGAATGGCCGTAGTGGTGTTAATCTGATTCGGGGTTGTCAGCGTCGGCTTCTTAGTTAGAATCTCCACGGCTTTGTTACTGACGCTACCGCTGCCACGAAGGATGGTTCCTAGACCATGTAAGTCATT
Source organism: Kapaibacterium sp. (SeqCode) (assembly GCA_046590195.1). Classification (GTDB taxonomy): domain Bacteria; phylum Bacteroidota; class Ignavibacteria; order Palsa-1295; family Palsa-1295; genus JBKJTP01. Next base: position 1,900 of record JBKJTP010000099.1, read on the forward strand.
ACCGTTCACGAAGTCGCCGAAGTCATAACCACGCTCTGCTAGCGTCCAGTAATGGTATGGCTGCTTGAGCATTACCGTCTGGAAGTAGGTACCATTCAGAACGGCACTGGCAGAAACCGATGGCGTCGGGGATGGAGTCACCGAAATAGTCGGAGTTACCGTAATTGTTGGTGTAACAGTGCGAGTGGCGGTTGGTGTCGGCGTAACAGTACGTGTAACCGATGGTGTCGGTGTCATTGTTACACCGGCTGCTGGGGACTTGGTTGGCGTTGGGGTAATAGTGCTAGTAACCGATGGAGTTGGTGTTGGCGTCGGCGTCAAGTTTGTCGGTGTTGGCGTTGGTGTACGGGATGGCGTTGGCAGCGGTGTCTGGGTTAGAGCCAAGTCAGAAATCGCCCGGATGTAATTATCCCGAACGCCGGTACGCGAAATGTTGTAGTTGTAAATGACTACTTCGGCAATTTCACCACGGAATACCTGACTGTCAGCGTTCGTACCAATGTGAGTGATGGACTTGTTGCGCGGGTCGATACTAAAGTCACCAACGAAACGACCATTGACATACACACTGGCTAGTTCATTGAGACCGCTTGAGTTTACATCGCGTAGTGCGCCGATGTTGGTAAAGTGATTCTTGACAAGAATGTGAGTCCATACGTTCTCACCAAGCTCGGACATGTTTACAACACCATCGGTATAACCATTGAAAGCGATTCGAGTCGAACGACCGGCCGCATCGTATACTACTAGAGTATTGGATTCCGGTGCTAACTGAATGGAAAAGTTGGAGTCGGTGCCGATAATAGTACGGTAATCGCCTGTTTTCGGACCCGGCTTAATCCACGCTTCGACGGAGAATACCAGCGGCAACGGGATCGGCGTGTCGAACTCGAAACCACCATCCAGTGTACCATTCATGCTCAACGAACCACGGCGGAAACCGGAGTTGTTTACTGTTGTCGAGCCGAGAACCGTACCCGTGACAGCGCCTATTAGGTTATACTCATCAAGCCCTGTATGCCACGAGAAATGGTGGATAGGCTTGAGCAACTTAGCTCCCATGTAAACGGGACCGATAGCATGGGACTCAACTACGTCGTCGATGTCCGGAGCCGTATAGCTAGATGGTAGCTCGACGGAGCGAGCCATACCACGGAAGAAGTCGTTGTAGAACTGATGATTCGGGTCGTGTATCGAAACAGAACCGCTAGCATGGCCTTCGGCAAAGGATACGGCGATGAGCGTGTTACCAGCATTGGTCAGCCGATGAATGAACGAGAAGTCGAACTGGTAAGTGCCTGTTTTGGTCGGAGTGATAACGTCCGCAAGCTGCCACACCGAGTCCTGTAGGTCGTAAATCAACGCCGGGCCATCAGCAATGCTACGGTAACCCGGAGAAACTAATGATACGGATATGCGGCTTCCGCAGAAGTCTACACCGGCATAGAACGTACCGCTAGCGTAGCCACCGAAACCGATGTCGTTGGAAGCGTAGATACCGTCCTTCATATGCGCGTCCGGGCTCATAATCAACTGGTAAGGTTCCCAGTTTCCGGAGACTTTCTTGAATACGATTAGGCAATCCGACTCATCCAGTGCATGATATCCATCCTGCATCAGCATCGGTTGGGTGGAAGCGATGATTACGAAATACTGACCGTCGTCAGAGAACGCCAATGTCTTGGTATTCTCTTCAATGGACAATCCATTAGCAGTGTCTAGCGTGGCAATGCCATAGCCAGATACGAACTTGTCGAAGGTGAACTTCTGAACTTCTGACCAGACTCCGACACTCTTGCGCCAAGAATGAATGACAGAGTTACCGTAGGGGCCTGCATTGAACTCATTCGTGATGAGCATTTCCAGACCATCTGGTGACATGTGGACGTTGCGAATTCTCGATGTGTAGTATAGCGGTGGAATACTAAATGCATTGTCAAGAACGATAGGTAGCGTGTGGGCTAGTGTATACGTGCCACCACTTAGCTCATAGACGTAAACGGTCTGGGTTGAAGTTGTGGATGAAGATGACACGGTGACCGGGTTGTTGTATACGGCGAAGGACGTACCGTCCGCCGACATAGCAATACGCTCAATGTCAAGGATGACAGGCGTAATAGTCTGTGCAAGAGCCCATGTTCCGGAAGTTTGCTTGATGTACAGCAACTCCTTAGCAGAGCTTGCGTTGGTGGTCTGCATCACCAGATGCACACCGTCAGACGAGCATTCCATGGTCTTCGTGGAAATCAATAATCCCGTTAGGTCCAGTGTCTGGACTAGTGTCCAGACGTTCGTCGTAGGATTACGCTCGCGAATACGGACGTAATCTGTAGCACCACCATTGTCATAGTTGAAGAAGTAGTTACCATCCTTCGAAATGGCAAGCGCGTTACCATAGAACGAAGCGGTCGGAGTAATGTCCGTGCTGAACGGTGCTGACTCGTTAGAGCGACGGTAATTTACAACCTTACCGGCAATACCTAGGTTATAGTGATTGGTAATCTGTTCCTGCGTAAGCTCATACTCGTAGATTGCCATCTCGTCAATATAGCAGCGCATCGGATTGGACTGCTCGTCACTGAAGAAGCGTGGGATATTGACATAGTTAAAGCGTTCTACCGGAATTGACATGGTGTGGAGCAGAACGGAATTGAGGTAGAAACGATAGTAACCGTCACGGTCCAGTGTAATTACGAAATGATTCCAATCTTCATATACATACGCCGCTGCCGAAATTCCCGTGGTATAACCGACGCCACCATTGCCAGCAAAATACATATTGAAAGTATTCACAATGCCACTGCGGATTAACTGTACAACTATGTCAGTCGGATTCTGTATTTCAAAATTACCGCTGAAGATAGTAGTGGTTGTTCCGTTCGGAGCCGAGTATGGGAATATCCAAATCTCGTGGGATACGCCACCGTTGTAGTCGATGATTGGGAACTTGTCCATCATCGTCAGCGCCTGACTGTCAAATGCTAGGCAACCCGTACCACCGATAGCATACGCATCGGTTACACCAGTACCACCACTAATGAATCGAGTGGAACCAATCGGCATGCGATTGATTAGGTCATAATGAATGAATATGTACTGTGCATGTTCCGGTATCTGAACTTCATCGAACGTCCAATAGTATTTCGGATTGTCGTGAATAACCTGCGTCTGATAATCAGAGATTCCAAGAGAAGACGGTGTAATTGATGGAGTGAGAGTGATGGTAGGCGTTGGTGTCGGCGTCAGTGAAACCGGAGTTAGCTGCCCCGACATAAGCTGGATAAGAGTGTTGGAGGCTGCACCATTAGGCTGGAAGGAGCCGAATAGTTCGGTGAAGGTGCGAGTGTCATGGTCCCAGTGAATGACGGACGAATTGGAATTGATAGAGTTCGGCGTACTGTATAGGATATTGGTGACATCCGAGTACAACTGAAGACCGGAGTATCCACCGGAATCGTACCGTAGTGTCACTGGCGTATCCCAATCGTAGGTGTTGCTGCGGAACTGTGCGCCGTGAATCTGCGAGGTGGCGTTGGATATGAAGAAGAAATACAACTCTTCAGTAACAATAACCTGCGAGATACTAGCGAATGGTGCCGGAACGACCGCTACTTCGATTAGCTTGTTTTCTACTATCTGATATACATTGGTAGTGGTAAATAGCAAGTCATTCTTGACACGCAGGACATTACCAGAATACGCATTGGTAGCGATGGTCTTAATATCGGTGCCGTCAAACTGGTGCCAGTAGCCGTCTAGAAATATGTTATTCCCACTCGTCTTCATGCCGTTCTGAGCCACGGTGTCGGACGCGTATTCCTGTGTGAAGTAATGGGCAAGCGGACGAATCTCATCCTTATCCTCATCAAACTCCGCGATGACAATACCACGCTTCGCCGAAGCGTAATACTCGTTGAACAGGTCATGGTAGAAGGTACCGGATAGAACGAACTTGTCGTTGTCCAGTTTACCGATAGCAGTATAGCCAGTATAAGACCGGTTGGAATGTTCCAGCATCTTGGCTGTGGACGTGAGCGCACCACCGTCACTTAGAGTGTATACCCGTAGATAAGTGTTCGGACCGGAAGAACCCCTGTAGATAACGAATAGACGATTTCCTATCTTCTCCATACCGAATACGCTGTTGAACGTGGTAGGTAGAGTGATGGTTTCTTGGTCCACAATCACGGCGGAATAGGCCGGGGTAGAGTTCGGGCCTACCTGACCATAGCCGATAGCGCGAGCGCCGAAGTTATCAGAGACCACACCAAAGAACTCTTCAACTATAGGGCTAGGGGTAGGAGTCGGAGTAACAGTCGGGGTCGGCGTCGGGGTAATCAACGGCACGATAGTGATTTGCAGCTTCTCACCTATGACCACGTGGATATTGGTGGACTTTGGAGTATCGCAAAGCTCATCAGCATCGAAACCGGGATTAGTAATATAACCGTACATACGAAGTTCATCGTATACTTCGTCGGTGAATAGTTGGTCGGCTAACACAACGTGAGTCTGGTTGGCCGTCAGATCGTAATAGGAGTCGGCAATGCGATACTCGCGCTCGCTATCGTCAATCGTGTCATGTAGCCAGACGTGACGTGGCCCTATGAGGCCAGTGCGTAGCTGTAGGGAGCCGTTATTCTCATAGGAAGTTGTAGCGAACAGATTACCCGTCTTCAATGTTACAACAGTGTTACCATCGCTGTTGAGCGTTGCTTCCGCGACTGGATAGAATCCTTGGTTCTTAGCCTGTGTTTCAGTTTCAAGGTAACCATCGCCAATGGTGCCGCTCAGAACACGGTTACCGGCGATTGTGACTATGGTCACATTGTCAGCATAGTAGAATACAGCATTGGACACGCCATAGCGGCCATCTAGACCACGCGAGCCTGTGACTCGAAATTCTCTCTTGCCAAGTAACTCTGTTTCGACGTTGCCGGACACGGTGAATGTGTTCGCGGTGAAGTCAGTAAGCTGGTAGACATTGAAGGGGGCGATCAGGAATAGTTTATGACGAATGAAATCGGCTGTATGATTACCCTTCAGTAGAAGGCTACCGTAGTCGATTTGTAGTATCTGAATGCGGCGGTCGAAAGTGAAGTTACCATCGAATGAAAGACGGTCTTCCTCGACAAAGGTGTCTTGAATAGTGTGGGTAGCAACGAGGTCCGAATTGTCCCAGATGATGCCGTATCCACCTAGACACTGGAACAAGTCACAGCAGTTATCGTTGGAGAATCCACACTCGTCGAACACCAGACCCCAGCCGACCGCTTTACATAGCGCGGTATTGGCATACGTGATTTGAGCGAACATACTGTCCGTAATGGACACTTCGACTGTTTCCGCGAATTTATAGCGTTCAACCACTTCCAATAGCTTGGTGTGATATGGCTTTACGTCGAGGAAATACTTGACGAAAGCGTCAATGGGACGCAGGTTGGTGGAGTCGGAATCTCTCATATCACTCGTTCATTGAAATAATTTACTCTATTTATGACAGGGACGAAAAAGAAAGCGGCACCATAAGTACCGCTTCGGGCGTCAAAAATAGGTTACTGTTGGAGGTTGGAAGCTTCGCGGGAGGTAATCTTGTCGATCAACACCTTCTCTAGTTCATCCACACTATACTTGATAGTACGACAGATGACCTTGATGGTGTTGTCTTTCCCGTCTTGAATTGACTCGATGTCAATCATGCCCAGCGCGGCGACGATGCCGTGTTCCTTGATGAGGAATAGAAGTGTATCAATATCGGCCTGCATTTGTAGTCCTTATGTTCGACAAGAATTGAACCAGTCGTCCAGATTACAATACCACGCCATCGTTTCTTGGTCAACGACTGAACCATTTGATTGTATTACTATTTTCTTACTTGAGGCTACAATCGGGGAGCCTTCGGAACGCTGGTAGTCGATGACTATTGCAGCGGGAGAATCTTTCTTGCAGTATACAAGGCTATTAGCCAAGGTAGTTCTTTACGGTTGAAAAGAACGCTTCGCTATAGCTCCGGTTCGTTTCAATCTTGTTGCGACGTAGGAGTTCTACGGTCTCGATCAGACGAGCGATACCACTCTCCGGGGTCTGAACGGACTTATTGGATGTCAGAATTTCTTCGCTCTGGTGTTCCATAGTGCATGCCTCATTGTGTTATGCAATGTATTTATTTATCACATATCGAGACAAAAACGAAAAAACTGAACACCTACTTCATCATCCCTACCACCAGCTTTGCGGCCGTGCCGAACTTGATATTGTCTACCACAGCCTTGGCAACGTAGAGGCGTCCGTAACGCCTCACAGCCTCATCCACGTCCTTAGCGCCGCCCCAGTTGGGGACGGATACGCCCCAGCCCTGACGGATGGCGTCTTCGGCCAGTTTCTTACTGTCACCCTTACGGTCGGGGACGATGACCTTCTTCCGGGGTGAGCGGTCCAAGAGTTCGACCTGTTGCGAGGACAGCTTATTCTCTAAAGTCGCCACGCCATTCAGGTGGAACGAATCGAACCAGCCCTCAGTAACGAACAAGGGGGCTTTAATGTTCTCATAGAGCCGGTCCATCCCGAAGATAATGTTAGAACGCGGGGAATCGGGGTTGACGTACTTATCTTTGGCCTTACCGTCGAGGTCACGAGCCTGCCAGTAGATGAGATGCCCATCCTTGAACGCCGGGATGATGACGCGGTTCTTCAGGGACTTGGTTAGCACTTCCTCCCGGACACCCGCATCTTTGTTAGCGACGCCCGTGGACAGGTAGAATGGGTATTTGTCGGGGTTGACCTTCCTACCCAAAAGGTAAGTCCTAGCCTTGGCGGCAATCAGGTTGTCCGGCTCGGCCTCGGAAAGCAGATAGAAGTGTTCCGGGACTGGAAGCGTTATGATCGGGGTCCGACGAATCTCTACCTTGGTGGTAGGCGATGTGGAGTTTTTCTTGAGCTTCAACTGAAGAAGCTTGTACTCCTTCATCGGGACGCCGAAGGCTATCAGCGCCGCATACATCTTGTTGGATAATGGATTGTCACGGGAAGCATCGTAGCTGCCTTCGCAGTCATCGTTGAAGCAGTTGTAGAACGCCATATCGTTCTGGAACAACCAACCGCCACGCGGACCCTTGGTACGACTGCCATCACCGCATACTTCACACCAGCACGGCCACCAGTTATTTTGTGGCGGACCCGTAAAGCTAACGTAATTTCTTACGAGGTCTTCGAACGATTCGTGATTTGGTGTAGCCATATAAGAAAATCCCCAGCGGACCGGGGATTATATCTGTTACTCGGAAGACAATCAAGCCTTCTTCTTTCGAGTGCTTCGCTTCTGCGGTTGAGCCTGTGATTCACCGGAACTCTCTTCAGCTTGCGCCTCAGCGGCCAATGCCTCTAGCTGCTTTACTAGCGCCTCTACGACGGCATCTGGTGCCTCCGGCTCAGCCTCACCGGCCAGCGTATCCATTAACGCGTTGACGGAACCGGCAGCACGAGTAGAGTCGAGACGTTGTAAGACTTCTTCGGATTCCATCCAGAAGTCCTTACCATTTACAACTTCATCAATCTCGGCAGGAGTTAGGAACTTACCGTACATGTCATGCGCTAGTTTACTGAAGTATTGTTCCGAATGCTTGACGCGGAGTGCTACTTCATTACCCTTACCCCACGCACCATGGCTGTAGTTGTGAATCATGAACGTGCAGTTCGGATTGACAACGTGCTTATGCCCTGCGAGGAAGATGAGTGTACCTGCCGATGCTACCATTCCCTCGATGCAAGTTACAACAGTAGCATTGGACTGGCGAATGGCACTGATGATTTGAATCGCGGTGTAGAGGTTACCACCCGGTGTGTTGAGGTAGAGGAAAACGGTATCATGCTGCTCTGCTGTCTTCAACACGTTTATCATGTCTAGGAAAGAGTTCACTTCATTGATTTCGTCAACAAGATAGAAGTGATGAACGGAGACTTGAAGTGACTGCTTGTAGTACTTTATAGAATCCAACTCAGGCAACGGTGGAAACAACATGTTGTTCTGGGTACCTCGGTGATTCTCTTGCATGTGAACGACTCTCCCATTTTGCGTCAGAAGTATTTATGGACGCCTCTGACCGTAGCAATAAAAAGCGACGACCTTCACGGCCGTCGCTTTTTATGGTTCACGTAACGTTTTGTTAGCGTGTTTTTTATGCGGTCTTCTTTGGGAAGCGAGTCCTGAACTTCTCGAAGGCAACCTTGTATTTCTCATACAGGTACAGTGTAATGACCTGATGCTTCGCGCCGTAAACGGCACCGGTTGCGAATACAGCTACATAATATAGAGCGTCTACCATGATTGTTCTCCTGAGTTGGTATAGTACTATTTATACAAACTGTACTCAGGTCAGTAGGTTTCGAAAATGTCACCAGTATCGGTTTGGGATACGACATTAACGTCAAAATTCCAAATATGCTCGACGTAATCCAGCACGTGGCCGATATCCCCCATGTCCAACCCAACCCCTTCTGGTGAGATATGAGTTAATCCTAATGCCCTTGTAAGTGGGTCTACAGAAGTAACTTGAATGTTCGGGAGTATCTCCATCAAATCGAACATCTTCGCTAGCCGTTCTCTGATGCCTAGGTACCCACTTCTATTATGGATATGTGTGATGGTGATTTTGTCTGCGGCATCTAAGTCCTCAATGGCAAACATTCTGTAATGCCTGATAAGATGTGGTGATAGGAATTGGAGTACGAAACTCTCATCTCTAAAGTTTTCCATAGCCCACTTCGTGGTCTCAACCCACTTACAGTTACCGGCGAAGCCCGGAAACCACTCTCTGTCCTCTTCGGTAGGCTCCATGCAGATACGCTTGATATCTTGGAACATGCGGAATCCCAAGGAGTAAACATTGATTCCCATCTTCGAGTAGTACGGGTGTGAGAATGTCGGCTGCGCCGTAACACCAGTGTGGGATTCGATGAATTCAAGCATGAACCCGTTGTCAACCAACCCCTTGTCATAGAGTCGATTCATGATGTTGTAATGACAAAAGGTAGCCCAGCCCTCATTTATGAGCTTTGTCTGGCGCTGGGGGTAGAAGTATTGAGCAACCTTCCGGACTATGCGGAGCAATTCTCGTTGCCATTCTTCTAGATACGGGGCGTTCTTCTCCAAGAAGTATAGGAGGTTTTCCTCGGGCTCCATCTCTTGGAACCGCTTGAAGAAATCGTCATCTACATTCGGTTTCGCAACCTTGTTAGCTGTCGTCTGGGATATGACATCATCATAAGACGCTTCAGAGAAGAGTAGATTCTTCAGCTTATTAGCATCTGCCTCTATGGATGATGCAGTGCGACTTCTCTTGTACTTGTCTATCCCGTACAGTTCGATGGCATGGCAGGCATCAAGAAAAGTCTCCACGTTGTCCTGCCCATACTTTTCTTCACATTCGGCGACATACTTCTTGGCGAACGAGAGATAATCAATGATGAAGTTGGCATCAGTCCAGTTCTTGAACAGGTAGTTATTCTTGAAGAAGGAATTGTGTCCGAAGCAGGCATGTGCAGTGACCAATGCCTGCATCATGATGCTATTCTCTTCCATCAAGTATGCGATACACGGGGAACTGTTGATGACCACCTCATAAGCAAGGTTCATCTGCCCTTTGTCATAGGAGCTTTTGTTAGCCACGAAGTCCTTTCCGAACTTCCAGTGACTGTACATTACCGGCATGGCGTGCGTGCTGTAGGCTTCCAGCATCTGGTCAGATGAGATAATCTCCAATTGATTAGGGTAGGTTGATAGCTGGAAGTCTTCCACTGCTATCTTCTCGATTTCCTCGTAATACTGGTTAAGTATTTCCGGAGTCCATTCACCCGTGGTTTGGAGTTTCTTTGTCATTAGGCTTTCTCTTTCTTGTCCTTCTCGAACAAACTACGGAATACCGGATAGATGTCGGTGATTGCGCTTATTGACCTGAGCGCGAATTTATAGGCATATCCATCGTGTTTAGTCCGTATGGTTTCATACTGCTTCATTAGAACCGTATCATTTTCAGTAAATGTTGACTGCGGGAACAGTGAGTACGAATATACAGACTTCACATCCACGAAAGCAAAATACTGAACGAGGGGGAGAATCTTAGACAAGTGCGTATTCAGCGCCGCTAGCTCGGAGTCACCTTCCCAGTTGTCACCGTCACTCATTTGGCAAACGTATGAATTGTACAAGGCGGTCGGGTATCTGTCCTTGATAATAGCGTGGGTCAATTCGAGGGCTTTCGAAACGATTGTTCCTCCGTTCTCTCTGGAATAGAAGAAGTCATACTCGGAGACTTCAAAGGCTTCGTGGTGGTGCTTGATGAAGATTATCTCAACATTCTCGTACTGCTTCGTAAGGAAAAGATAGAGCATCATAAAGAAGCGTTTTGCCATTTCCTTATGCCAACTGGTCATACTCCCGCTGACATCGAGGATACAGAACATGACAGCCTTGGTAACTGGCTGCGGCACTATTTCAATGTGCTTGTATCTAAGGTCGCGCTCTTCCAGAAACGGAATACTTTCTCCGGCACGACGAAGTTCCTCCAATTCCAGACGAATGGCTTCCACCTCTTCTTCTGTCTTTGCGTCTTCGAGTTTCTGTTCCAACTCTTCAATTAGAAGCTGAATACTACCGTCGATGGCAAATACTCGTTTGAAGGAGTTTACCATCGTCTTCCTCAAGTCCAAACGAGCAGGCGATCCAGAGGACGTGTAGCCAGCCAGATGGGAGGTGTAGTTTTCATCTTCGATAAGTTGCTTCTTGACCAAATCCGGAAGTTCAAGACCATCAAAAAATATGTCCAAGAACTCCTTATGGGTAATGTTGAAGTAGAAATCATCTTCACCTTCCTCAGCATCGCCACCGGACCGCCCCGGAGAGCCGCTTCCGGGCTTTCGTATCGTGTCACCGACGACAAACCCCTCGTTTCCGATGACAACCTGTCTCTTATCCCTATGACGATCTAGGGTTATCTGTGGTTCCTTCAGCGTCTTCCCGGCAATCTTGACCTTCTTGGTCTTGTTGTCGCCTATAGACTTTATATCAGCATCGTTGGAGATGAATTCCTTAACGGCTTCTTTGATCCGCTCCGACGCTCGCCGAGAGAACTTGGCTCGATTTGCTGAGCTTTTGTTCTTGTTCTCGACGGTTCGGTCAATGATGATGTGGGTCATTATTAATTGCTTTTGTTGTACTGTGTATACCAACTGACAATCAACTGGATTTGACGCTTAGTGTAACCGCGTACTACCATCCGTTCTACGAACTTGTGGTGCTTTTCTTCATCATCCGTGGACTTCTTGGTACCGAAGGAGATGATAGGTAGCAGTTCTTCCGTACCAGAGAACATTCTCTTCTCGATGACGCGGCGTAGCTTCTCGTAGGAGGTCCAGACGGGCATCTTGCCATCCGACGCTGCCTTGGCGCGAAGGACGAAGTTGACAATCTCATGCCTGAAATCCTTCGGATTGGAAATCATGGCCGTCTTTTCCATCTTCTGCAATTCCTTGTCCAAGGTTTCGCGGTCCATCATGGTACCGGTGTCCGGGTCACGGTAGTCCTGATTCATAACCCAAAAGTCGGCATACTTGACGTAGTTGTCGAAAAGGTTCTGACCGTAATCGGAATAGGATTCGAGGTAAGCCTTCTGAAGCTCTTCCTCCACAAACTCTGCATACTTTGTCTTAAGCAGGTTATGGATGAAGGCGATGTAGTTGGATTCCTTTTCGTCCCCGAAGCATTCCTGCTTGATCTGGTTTTCAAGGATATACATCAAGTGGATTGGGTTCGCCGCAACTTCTTCGGTGTCGAAGTTGAAGACCTTACTCAGGATTTTGTAAGCGAATCGTGTGGACATACCGTCCATACCCTCACGAACACCGGCATGGTCCTTGTACTCCTTGTACGACTTAGCCTTCGGCATGGTCTCCTTGACATAATCGCCATTGTAGACCAACAGCTTGGCGTACAGGTCGGAATTCTCCGGGTCAGAAAGACGAGTAAGGATGGAGAACATTGCCAGCATCTCCAACGTCTTCGGGGCAACCGGAGCGCCGGATAGCTCGGAGTTAGCAATCAGTTTGTCATAAATGGCGACTTCCTCGTTGATTTTGAGGCAGTACGGTACATTGATGAGGTTAACTCGGTCCAAGAAGGCTTCATTGTTACGATTGTTCTTGAAGGTCTCCCACTCTGATTCGTTACTGTGAGCAAGAATGACGCCTTGGAACGGGATGGCACCGAAACGCCGGGTGCCATTGTAGTTGCTCTCCTGCGTGGCAGTGAGCAACGGGTTGAGCATCTTGATAGGAGCCTTGAACATCTCCACGAACTCCATGATGCCCTGTGTAGCGATATTCAGGGCTCCGGTATATCCGTAAGCATCCGGGTCATCTTCGCCCAGACGCTGTAGCTTGTTGATGTTGACGGACCCTACGAGGGTCGAGATGTCCTGATTGTTCTCATCACCGGGCTCGGCCTTGGAGATAGCCACCTGATTGATGATGGACGGGTACATTTTCACGACGGTGAACTTAGTCAGGTCGCCTTCGAACTCGGTCAGACGCTTCTGTGCCCACGGGGATGCGATAGTCCGCAGGTAACGAGTGGGGATGTTATACTCATCACGGAGCGTAGCACCATGCAGACCGGAATCGAACAGGCCAAGAGGCGACTCGAAAATAGGGGAATAGACATCACCCGCTTTGAGTACATAGATGGCTTCACGCTCCATCAACTTCTTCAACCTTTCGGCTAGGCTGGATTTACCACCGCCGACCGGGCCAAGAAGATACAGGATTTGCTTGGATTCTTCGAGATTCTGAGCAGCGTGCTTGAAGTGGCTGACGATGTTCTCGATGGTCTCTTCCATACCGAAAAAGTCGGAAAAGGCCGGGTAAATCTTGATCTTCCTGTTAGAGAAGATTCTGGAAAGTCGTGGGTTTTCTGCGGTGTTGAGTGTGACTGGTTCACCAATCGCCTTCAGCATTCTCTCGGCAGAAGTTGCGTAGCAAGAAGGATCAGTCTTGCAGCGTTCCAGATATTCTACAATGGAAAGCTCTTCTTTGTTACGGGCGTTGAACTGCTCTTTGAACAATGTTTTCAACTTATTCATTCATTTCTCCGTGCTGAGCCGTGACTCAGGATTCTAACGCACTGACGCTGCCTTTAGTAACAAAAAGAAGTCTACCATTTTTTATTTAGCACGGTCAAGAAATTTGTATTTTATTATTCTCTAGATGTGTGGATTAGATCACCATTTCACATAAGAAAATGGAGCCGAAGCTCCATTTCTATTACACTATTTGTACTGAGGCCCCGCATTCATGACAGAACTTTGCGGTTTGTCGCGTGTTCGTTCCGCACATCGTGCAACGCATTACCTTCTGAACAGTAACCGGCTTAGAAACAGCCATTTCTTCACCATCCCGCCCCTTCATCTGTAGTGTCATGGAGTGCTTGACGCCATCCGTCACGAGAGCCGCGACAGTACGGAAAGCCTGTTCCACGACCGAACCCGGTGCAGTGATGCCATCCGCTACTTTCGGAGCCCACGAACGGAGAACGTTCGAACTATCCGATGAATTGCTGCCTTGGAGGTCGAATGTGGCTGTAGTCGTGGAGCTATTGGTAAACGATTGTGTCGAGCAAGACGTACTCAACAGGGTGCTACCACCCCAACAGCCAGAACCCCACTGGACGAGACTCCAGTACTCTTCCACCGCAGCAGGCTTACGAGCGAACTCGTAGGTTACGGTTATGAGACCGTCCTCTGCCTTGTTTCCACGATACTGCTCTATCTTAGAGGTCTTCTCGATGAACTTGAAGGCGTTACCGGCTTCGAGATTACCCTTCTTGATGAAACGCTTTAGCTCTAGGGTATCATTACCATCGACAATCAAATGCACGTCTTCCGTAACATCGGAGCCGTCGATACTGACCTTGACTTGAGCTTTCTGGGGAGAGACATTTTTGAGTATGAGTGAATACTCTGTCCCGAATGGTAGATAGACTATATCCTGCACTTCACGGAGGATTTTACCATTGACTTTTACCGCAACAACGAAGTTGTTCTTAAACATAGCGATGCTCCTTAAGGTCTACCGTCTAGAGACCTGTGGTTGTGTGAGACGGTTGGGTGTTACAAGACTATTTAGCACGGCGGCATTAATGTGTCGCACCATCGTCAGAGTGACCGCACGCAGGACACTTGTATACCGGAATGATTTCTACTTCATCGTGCTTTAGGGTGCGTGACCCACCGCCGAAACCTGAGCAAACACAACGGTCGTTGCCGTTGTGTTTGGGGTCAATGGCAATGCCGATGACCATCTCGATATTACAATGCGGGCAAATGTAGTGTTTCATGGCATTACGCATTAGGGTCGCAAACGAGTATAAACGCCAACGCCTCTTGTGCAACTTCCAACGCTTCGTCTTCCCGCCAAGTACGTTCTGTCTTAGCTTCGAGATATGCTATGTCCGATTCCAGTTGCTTCCGCCATTCCGTGTTGGTGGGTATCAGTCTCGGCATGTTCTTAGACACCTAGGCGATTGAAAATACTTTCAAGGCGAGCAATCGACTGGTCGATGAATATTCGATGTTCTTGGATTTTTGTTGCTACCGGTACTAATTCCTGATGTGGAGTAGCATCGGTCTTTTCCTTCTCTGACCCGTGTAGACAAAGCACTGGCCGAAGAGCATCTTCCAATTGCGAAATTTTATTCCAGAGAGTAGCAGTCGAGTCACCAAGACCTCGAAGCTCACGTGAAACCTGTGAATCGTCTAGTACATCTTCTACCGTATCAACACTGTTCACTGCTCTTACTTTATCACTGTAACCCATTAGTCTATCCTCTTTGTAATTGTTATGACACTTTGACTAATTTACCACTGGGAAAAGTGTTATGTCAACGCATAAAAAGGGCACCCGAAGGTGCCCTTTTAGTTTTGGCTAGAACAGAACCTTACGGCTCTACCCTAGCCACCATTTTGGTAAGAAGGCTGGTTAGACCCCCACGGGATTACGCCGCTAGGCGCTCTGCACCGTAAAATGCGTCATTGCTTGCATTTGTGGTTTTATGCCATTTACGCCGGTCATCTGGCGGATTGACTTTTTCTGTTATTCTTTTCCGTCGAATGGCAGTACAGGCCCATCACAACAACACTGCTAGACGTTACGCCCAGTTCACCCTCGTTGGAGGGACATCACGTCAGGTTTCCAACGTCCAACTACCTGAGTTCGCAATGTTGTTGTGGTGGACCTGACGGGCAGCCAGCCCGTGTCCGAAAAATTTTCACTTGAAAGTGGTTACAATCATTCCCAACAATCTATTTATAGCTTACTTCGTTTTTGTTGTCAAGTGCTGCTTGACAACTTCCCTGTTCAACATGGAAAGAGTCTTCAGCGGCTCCGGATATCGGCTCATTCTCGATTCAGGCTTGATACCCTCGTCTAAATTCACCAAATCTCCACCCTTTCCCATCACCCCGAAGATGTCAATAAGCTTCGATTCCAAACATAATGCTTCTAGTTCAGTCAAACCGTCCTTCACTTTGAAAACTTCCGGTTCCAAACCAAAGGTTTTCAATTTCTGACGTACCTTTCTATGGGTCTCATTCCTGTTAAGATCAAAACATCTATTACCGGTACCCTTCCCAATGTAGAATGGACGGTAGGCCATACCTAGGGTAGCCGCAAATGTCGAGATGCCGTTTCTTTTTATGGCTATCGTTTTGGCCGTATCAAGATGAGCGTAAACGTAGTAGATTGGGTTAGCGTCTAGACACATGGAATCATATAAGTCTGAGATATTAGTATCGAATATCTCCTGACAAGCCGTAAAGACTCTCTTTACCCTTTCGTTTCTGGAAATGAATTCGGACGGAGACTTTTGTTGCGCTTCCGCCCTCTTACACTTTAGGAGATTGATAGCCTTATTCAATTCAGCTACAGAATTGATATCGACTTCTAACACTAACTTGTTCATAGTCCGATTTTACATAGACCTGTGGATATGTGTCAAGTCGGACTGTTCAACCTTCCCATCGACACCCGTAAGCCTTGTGTTCGCCGAAGCCGCAACGCTTGAACTTAAGGCCGACGCAACCTGAAAGAAGCGCGACAACAACCAAACACATTGTAAAACGAACGAAGGTTGATTTGTTCATGAAATACTCCACCGGAGTCCGGTAAGAGTATTTAGAGTAGTGTTATGGTTCGACCCAGTTTCCCATGCCGTCGTCGCCAGCGACACCCCTGTCAATCTCTAGACTGACGACCTTCTTGCGTAACATTTCGACTTCATTGAGAAGGGGTTCGATTTCGTTCACCAGCGCCACGATAAGTTTGGCATTGGCAGCGGCAATCGTAGGGCCAACCTCGCCGTACTCTATACGCTCAAGATAGGCTTCTACCGCCGTGCCTGACATACCAGAGGTCGGTGATTCTATTGCACGCAGGGCGGGATAGGTATCACCCCATACACCACGAGTCACATCAGCGACGGGATGGTCTCCGGATTCTGTCCAGATTTGACCGCAGGTACACTCTCCATCCTTACAGGCGTTCCACGGACGCGGGGAAGCGGCTTCAAGCAGGAGACGCAGTTCTGCGGTTTCCATTGTTAGTCCTTGACTAAATCCGAGACCAACACTTGCAGCATGACCGGCGGATGGACCTCACCGATAATGGTAAGGTGAATCTGACCACCGGCATTCAGGAATTCCAGTTCATACTGCGTCGGAATCCACACGGAAGTCATTGCCGGGACACCGTTAATCAGTCGGTCGGTGATAGGCAGACTACCGCAACGCAGTTTCGAGTCGTCCCAGCCCGGTGGCTTGCCAAGGTCGCGGGTGAATCCTACAGCTTTCTGTGAGTCCATGATGTTTCTCCTAGGTTGTTTCTTATTAGTCGAAGTAAGAGGGCCAAAACCGGAAATCAATCCTTGAAGCGGTCCTGATAACAAAAAAGCACCCGTGACATTCTCCGCTGGATTGGATTACTGTGAGAGGGGTGCTTTTTGATATTTAGTCGCCGGCAGAAACCATCATCGCTCCACACGATACTTCGGTTGCCATGGGTGGCTAGAGATAGAGGGCTCTATCTGCCGGCGATTTTCGAAGCATAGCTTACTGGACGTTAGTGTTCAACCACGCCAGCAATTCCGCCTTGGAAGTCGGCACATCTACCTGCTCGGTGACGATATCAGCACGCTTGCGGACGAGGCCACTGGAAATCCAGTTGGAGCGAGTACCAGCGGCATCGGCCTGACTGCCGACCCATGCGGTTACGGTTGCGCTATCGGCGTCGGCGGGCGGGATAGCAAGAGTAGCAACGAGTTTGTAAAGGTTCATGACAATATTTCCTTGTTGGTGGGTTTTAACGCTTCGGTGAGAATTACTATCTGCCGCTTCAAATCCTCTTGTTCCTCGTGCGTGAAAGCATCCCGGTCCTCAATAGTAGAGGAAACCAGACGAGTAACAATGAGAGGAATGATGACGAAGATAGCAGACAACATCAACAGGATACCATCAAGGCGTCCGATGATTGTTTTTGGATAGAGGTCACCGTATCCCGTCGAAGTGGACGTAACGAACGCCCACCACGTTGCATCCCATAATGACACACCTTCTGCCACGGAGTAGACAGACGCGGCCACGGCAACTAACGATAAGTAGAAGATCAGTAACTCACCAACCGTGTCGGTGGAGTCAAGGAGCGTCCTAGTCAGGGAGAAATTCTTGAACATGTTCATACCGGATTCGGTCCGGACCACGCCCAACCGGCGTCAAGAGCGTTGTCGTGATACTTACCGTCCACGGTCAGGCCCTTCTGGCGATCCCATGCCCGGTGCAGGATGTCTTCAGTCGGGACCGCGAACGGGAAGCGTTCGATGATATCCGTGAGGGATACCTCGTCGGTGCGACCTTCGCAGATAGCAGCCGCCACGGCAGCGTACAGCACCGCGTTACCGGGGCTACCACCGGCCAGCGTGGCAAGGAACAGCCGGCCGGTCGTGGAAATGTTACCGGCTCCGAATCCCTTGATGCGATGGCTGAGGATGGAGAAGATGGGATGTGCTTCCATCAATTCCTGTTCAAGTCCGCAGAGCTTGGCCGGATTAGTGTCCAACATGACGTAAGTCATGAGGTCAGTCGATTCCTTCTCCGTCATCGGACGACCGGACTTCTCGGTGTCGCCGATGATGACCTTGCCGATGTTGACTGCGAACGTGGACATTTCTTCTCCTGTTTGTAGACTGAAGTGTACTGCGATTACAGTATCAAGTCAATTGTAGTGTTCTGGTGCGGCCTCGGGTGTGCGGCGATAGGTGTGTGGCGCTGCGCGCTTGTGAGCCGTGGCGGTGTGCTGTTTGGACAGCTTGCGAGCAAATTCACTGGCCTTTTCCTGACCGTAGTCGATGATATTCGCACTCGACACGCCTTCGATTACGTTGTCGATGAAGTTATACGGGATGCCAAGTTCGTCTTCGTCAGTCTGACCTTCCCACAGGCCGGCAGATGGCGCACGCGTCAGGACAGATTCCGGCAGGCCGAGATAGCGGCCGATTTCGTACACTTCGCGCTTACTGTAATCCGACAGCGGAAATACGTCTGCCGCACCGTCACCGTGCTTGGTGAAGTAACCGGTGTAGGTCTCGGCGCGATTGTCAGTGCCGAGAACCAACAGGCCATTGGCATTTGCGGAGTAGTAAATTGCCGACATCCGCAGACGGGCCTTGAGGTTGCCGACAGTCTTGGCATCCGGTTGCGTATGACCATCACGGGTCGGATTGAGAGCCGACAGGAACGCTTTGAGCGTATCACCCATCTCTACCGTGCGAACGTCCACACCGAGGGACGCAGCGACTTCTGCGGCGGTTTCAGCGTCAGCAGACTGATTACCCATCGGCAGGATGATAAGGTCCAGCTTGTAGTTGTTTGGCACGTCGTAAAAGCCGTCTACGGTCTCACGAATCTGCTTGATGGCTCGCACGGCCAGCGCCGCACACACAGCGGAGTCGATGCCACCCGACAGACCAAGGGCGAAACCACTCATGCGCGTATTGATGAGGGTTTTCTTGAGGAATTCAGTGATTCCGAATACTTCTTTTGCGATGCTCATAGGTTGTACTCATCCTTAAATTGGTCGGCCGTCATAACCTTGACGCCGAGTTCTTTGGCCTTCTTGAACTTGGACGACGAAGAATTCGTATCCGGTGCGAGAAGGTGGGTGGTCTTGCTAGAAACCGAGCTACCAATCTTACCACCGGCCAGTTCGATTGTCTTCTCAAGGTCCGCATCGCGGAAGCCAGTGAAAACGACATTGAGACCGGAAAGTTCGGCAGTCTTGGTAACCTTGACAAGGCGAACGACACCATCGCGGACGAGCGTATCCAGTAACTTGCGGGCTGGCGTCAGACCTTCGACAATCTTATGTCCAGTCTTGGTGTCGAAACCGTCGAGAGAAGCGATATCGTTCGCCGACATCTTCCACAATTCGTCTTCGTTGACCTGAGCCAGAAGGGCCTTGGCCTTGCGAACGCCGAAACCGAAGCCGAGATACTTGACCGCACCGAGATAGGTTTCGAGCGTAAGGTTTTCGCCACGGCGACGCAGGCTCGCAGCAATCTTGTTGCCGTTGGAGCCAACGAGCTTTACCCATTCGCCATCGGTAATGTCGAACAACATGCTGATGATGTCAGCATAGTCCAAGTCGTAGAGACGCAGGCGCGTCCACGCTTCACGCAGGGTGGATTCCTTCAGCAGTTCCACCTGAAACGTCTCCACGAAGCTCAGAACCTGCTTGAACTTGACCTCGGGATTCTCGTCATCGGTGACGACGACTTCTACACCGGACTCATTCCAATCCCACTTACCGACCCCCGCAATGCGGTCCAGCGAGGCATGGAAATATTTTTCGAAATTCGAATTCGGCTGCACGGTATGCTACCTAGGATATAAGACATGATAGAACGATTAAACAATATTGTCAACTTGAGATTCCATACATGAAGTCACTCACTACCGGCCAATTCATCAACCTTGCCACCGCGATCCATGGTGATCGGTACGACTACACAAAAAGCCATTATCGAAAGTCGGTCTCAAAGCTTACAATTACCTGTAGGATACATGGTGATTTCGAGCAACGACCGAATGACCATATCAGTGGGGCTAACGGATGCCCTTCTTGTAAATTTGAAAAGATAGGGAATCTGAAGCGAAGTACCTTGGAGTCAGTTCTGACTAAGTTCAGAGATACCCACGGTGAGCGATACTCGTATGATGCAGTTAAGTATGTTAATTCCGACACTCATATCACAGTTGGCTGCGCCTATCATGGGTATTTCAAGGTGACACCGAGTAAACATTTAATAGGACGCGGATGCCCAACATGTAAATATTCGAACGGTGAAAGGATGGTCGCTAAGGCACTCGATGAGCTTAAGATTGAATTCGAGAATCAGAAGACGTTTTCCGGTCTAATCGGTGACTGTAGATTACTGAAGTTCGATTTTTACCTACCTGATTATGACGCATTGATAGAGTTTGACGGTGAATTCCATTTCAATCACAAGAAGTGTTTCGATTTCAAGAATCTTGAAGAATCTGAAGCTATAGAACGATTCTTAAAGGTCGTTGAATATGATGCCATCAAGAATGCCTTTGCTACTAATAATGCGAAATATCTCTTACGAATTCCCTATTCATGCTATACACTCTCTCGCATCAAGAAGGAGATACGCTGGTTCATTAACATGGTGAAGGCCGACCCGGAAGCTATGGATTCCTCCGGAAGCTATGTCACGGCATTGGCTTTACCACGGCCAAAATTTGGGGGATTACCGACCCCGCCTTCGTAATCTTAACGATAGCGCCCGGACCAATTTGGTTTTCGTAGATGAACTTCGCGTTGAAGCCGGTGGCGAAGGTGACAGTAGTACCATACAAATTGACCGGTGAAATCTGAACCCTTGGTTTCAGAAATCCACTCTTACTAATTTCCCACAATACCCCGACGACTGTGGCATTGACGACGGAATCTTCGTCGATAATCTTGTACTTGATGGAGTGTTCCGGGTTGAGCGTGGTCGTGGACCGACGCTTGTTAGTGTCCACAGCGTAGTCGTTGATGGTAAGAACGATGCCGTCCAGTTCGTACCCGTCACGGGCAGACGCCTTCTTGACCTGTTCGGTGTATGTCGCCAGTTCGTCGGCCTTGATGGCGCGACCGCGCATGGTAGTGAACGGAACGACACGGAAACCTTCGCGCTTCAGGAATTCCAGTTCACCCAGCTTGGACGTGATGTCGCCATTGATATCGGAATAGGCCACGATTTGGTAGGCCACGAATTCGATATTGTCGAGAATTTCCTGTTCGGTAACGCTACGGTTGAAGCAACCGGCGACCATGGCGCGAGGGTTCGTGTACGTGTCTCCGTAGTTATCCCGGAAGGTCTTGTTCCGCATGATAAGTTCACCACGGACCACGACATAGGCATCCGTACTCTGAGCCAGCTTCTGCGGCGCGGTAGGAACCTTGCGGACATGGCGGGTGATGTCAGCGCCTTCGACGCCATTACCGCGACTGTAGGCGATTTCGAGTTCGCCATTACGGTAGGTGAGCATGCAACTGATGCCGTCGAGCTTGTCACTGACGACGATGCACTCGTCCATCAGGTTGTAGTTGCGAATCCACAGCGGGATATCGGAATCGTACTTCTGGTCGAGCGACCCCATGGTGTAGGGAAGCTTGATTTTGCCACCACGAACGTCGGAGCCGACCGTGGCGAAGTAGGGATTACTCGGGTCGGCGGCTAGCGCCTTGCGACGCAGCGCGTCGTACTCGCGGTCGGGAATGGAGGACTCGCCCTCGGTATGATATTCGAAATCATACTGCTTGAGCTTTTCGATGAGGGCTTTGGTGGAGTCGGCCATTGAGCGATGGGAGCCAGATGTGAAGGCCACCATACTAACGTATTAGAGAATACCCGTCAAGCCGCTTTTGGCTTTCCCCAGTCGGTATTCAACTTGCTGGCATATTCCCGGTGACAGTACAGGGTTTCGATATCGGCAATCTTAGGCAGCGTCGAGATGTCGAAGTCTTCCGGTACGTCATAGGATAGCGTGAGATGCGGCTTGTAGACCGGGAAGTCATAGCTGGCACCGGTCTCGGCCATGATGTCGGCGTGGAGATTATGTGCTTCCGGGGCGTCTAGCTCAAGCACGAGGCAGTTGTCGCCGTCTCGCATGGTGAAGATGGAGTACTTCTTGGCCTTGACCTCGATAGGCGGGTCAAGTTTGCCACGAGCGGTATAGGCGATGGGGGTCTTTGAGTAAATTACAGTGAGGTGTAACTCGCCCTTGGATGTGGAATTTGGAACACCCTTCGTTAGTTTCATGATCTGGTCCATGGACGGACCATCGAATCGTAGACCCACGTAGGTAGGTTCTTTCTTCTTACTGATTGCCATTAGCTTCATCTATTTCAATCCATCACCTTCCACGTTTTCTCGCGTAATTGCGAGGTTCCCGTCACTTTGCAGTGTACACCGCCACCTTCAAGGAATCAACCTTTTCTGTGAGCGGTATCTCACTATTTAGGGTGTAGCGTTCCAAAAGTTCATCAAACGGAAAGGCTACATTGCAATCATAATCGCCCGGAATCTGAGTGATGTAGACGGTATCAGCGGTCTGTAGTCCGAGTCGGAAGATGGACGTGCCGCCGATGAAGAAGTTCTTTTCGGTCAGGTGGTCCTGATAGTTGTCCGCACTGGTACATGTGACACGAACATCGTCCAGCGGGCGACTCGTGAATACAACGCACTTACGGCCCGGTAACAATTCCTTCTTCCCGGCCATGATGACGGCGAGTTCGTCGTATGTAGCGCGGCCCATGAAGCATGTAGCGCCCTTGGTGGTCTCCTTGAACCACTTGAAGTCTTCTGGGAATCGCCATGGAATAAGACCATCCTTACCAATACCCCACTTCGAGTCCGCCGCTGCGATAACTGCGATTTGCATTATTCTCCTACCTCTCCAATGTGGAACAAGTCTGATTCCTGTACCCATTTGTTGTACGTTGTGTCTTCTGGGTCGCGGACGGTGATTGGTCGAA
This sequence comes from Kapaibacterium sp. (SeqCode), assembly GCA_046590195.1. GTDB lineage: Bacteria > Bacteroidota > Ignavibacteria > Palsa-1295 > Palsa-1295 > JBKJTP01. The sequence continues at coordinate 25,042 of JBKJTP010000099.1, forward strand.
TCTCGACCAACTTACGCTCCCGACCACTCATACGCTTCTTGATGGCCTCGCGACCGGTCATGACGAATTCGCGTCCGTCGTAAATGAATGTCTGTTTTGGTTCTATTTCATCTGTCATTGGTTTTCTACCTAACTTTTATTTACACTCATAAATATATTTGGATGATCGAAATGGTCATCTATTTAGGTAGCAGAAGTTGAGTATCAGTGCAATGACTTCTTAGTTTGCTAACCCAAGGTTGACCCGTAACGGATGAAGTCAGCCGACGCGAAGCAACATATATGACTAGGTGATTAACATCTTCTCTGCTAACTCTTTCTACATCGACATGATAAGAGAACCAATGACGAAAGTCAAAAGTTACCTTCTCCAAATATAGACTACAGGAGTAAGCCAGATGGCACGACGAAAGAGTCTCACCAAGAAGGATAAGGATATCGCCTTCCTGAGTGAAACGGGCATCACCAATGCGAGCGCGGTTCGCGAAGGACCGCAGAAAAAGAAGGTTTTTCACCAGCACGACCTACGTTCTATCCGTCCAAAGAACGAGGCACAGCGCGAATTCTTCGAATCGTATTTTCAGGGAGCAAATGTAATCGGCAACGGTTCTGCCGGCACAGGCAAAAGCTACATTTCCCTTTTCCTAGCATTGAACGACGTTCTAAACGTTGAAACTCCATACGAAAAAATCATTATCGTCCGTTCCGCTGTTCCATCCCGAGAAATCGGTCACCTACCGGGTACCATGGAAGAGAAGATGGCCGTCTACGAGGAACCGTACAAGGATATCGTTGGTGACCTACTGCATCGTCGAACTGCATACAACGACCTGAAGGAGCTTGGTAAAATCGTCTTCATGCCTACCTCATTCGTTCGCGGCTTGACATGGGATGATACGGTGGTTGTGGTTGATGAAGCTCAAAATATGACGCTTCAAGAAATTCACTCCGTAATTACACGAGTAGGTCAAAATACTAAACTCATTATCTGCGGTGACATCGGCCAGAATGATCTTGTAGTTCGAAAAAGTGATATTTCAGGTTATCTGGAAGTCCTTAGAATTGCAGAACGCATGAAAGAGTTCGACATAATCAACTTCACAGAGCAAGATATCATTCGCTCGCAATTCGTGAAATCATGGATTATCGCTAAGCAGAGTGTGTAACAAGAAGGGGCCGAAAGGCCCCTTCTTCATTTCGTTAAACGATATTCGTACACACCTCTAGTGACGAAACGCCGTTCTATGGTGTATCCACCGAACTCTGGCATGCGTAGGTCACGGATGCGAGATGATACGGAGCCTTGTGAAAATCCGCTCAGCACCGACAGTTCCCTCATAGTACACCAAGAACTATTCTGTAGAAGATTCAGTACAACTGCTCTTTGAGTCGGTCCCTTCACTCTCCACTCAGCGGCAGGAGTGTTGGTTTCTTGATGCTGTGATTCGCTCATAACTATCCTTATCAATGGTTTTTACGGTTAATGTTTAGTGGCTTTTCTGCAACCAAACTATGGTAATCAGTTACGAAGATATTGGAGAATCCTAGAAGGGTTGCATAGGAAACTGCCTGTGCCAAGTCAACATCGCTCGATGTAGTACCGTAGATGATAATTTTCTTCTTCTTGTCCATACCCATGATGGTATTCAGGAAGTTTCGCAGCGGTAGATTCACCGCTCCATCAACGTGACCATCACGATATGCTACCGGGCTACGCATATCCACCAGCATAGCTCC
>JBKJTP010000196.1:0-6916 GCA_046590195.1 Kapaibacterium sp. (SeqCode)
TCTGCGCTTCTGCGTGAGACGAACTCTCCGCCTCACGTCCTGCCATCGCACGCTCGATCGCCAAAGGATGATATCGATCCTCAGACCACATGCCCGGATTGTTGAAAATATAATCACGGATCCGCGCGAGATCGGCTTCATCTCGGACAACATGATCATGAAATGACTCCTGCCACAGTTCGAGCATCGGTTCGTCATGCCGACGCCTCATTCGGATCGTGACTTGCGATTTGATGGCACCGATGATACTGGATATCGCACCCTTAACATGGGTTTGATACGAATTCGGCGCCCCGACAGCATCTACGCCGGAGAGCGTCATCAGGATGTGTACATGATTCGGCATCACGACATAATCGATGATCTCCACGCTTTCTCGAAGCTCCTCGGTTCTTAAGATCTCTTGCTCAACGATCTTCCCGGCGAGACCAAGTATCAAGCTGCCATCTGCCTCGACGAGCGATAGGAAACACTTCATATCGTAAGTGCAGAAGGTGAGGAAGTATGCGCCAGCAGAAGCGTAGTCGTGTTGTCGCAGTCGGTGGTGCTTGCGCGAGCGGCGGCTCGGTGGTTGGTTCATCTCATCAACATATCGACAGGGGACGCGGACGAGACATTCGTCACACGCACATTCGCACGAAAAACCGAAATGACTCAGTCCGCTACGGCCACTTTACCAAGTGGCCCTACGGGTTAGGGCACTTTCAGCCAATACACTTTATCCCCAATGAAGACGAGGCCATTTACTCGATCGAACCACTGATCTTCGCTTGCACGCAATTCTTCAGCATCAGTCCTGGCCATATACGATCTTCTCGCTAGCATGCCATCTTCTGCGCTGACGTACATCGGGCGATCGCTATAAGGTAGGGGATAGAAGTCGGTGATCTTTAGCGTATCTGTTCCTCTAAAAAACTCTAAGAAATTTGTATGCTCGCCATCGCCGGTCGATCTTGCGAATCTAAACGGTCGTACCATTACACCAGCCTCCGCCAACGTCTTCACCAACGGTAGCTTCGGCCATTCGTGATGGACGCGCAGATCCGCATACGACGACTTCACATCCCGCTTACCGCTGACGCATATATCTTTGCACACAACCCACTTGATCGCTGCCTCAATAACATCCTTCGGCTGCGGCGCGCGCGGAGATATGATCTCGGTATAGAGTATCAGCTTATCATAGTAAGCATAGCTCTCGCCATCATCGGTGACGACATGCTTCGGCACCGGAAACTGCAGCTTCTCGGCGGTCCAACCATCCGGCAGCGACCACTTCACTTCCGGCGGAGAACCGGCGTCGCCTGGATTCAACCAGTAGAGATGCCAGTCTTTCGCGATCGTGAATTCTATCGCGACCGGGAATTGCTTCGTGACGCTATCCCATTCGCCGGTGATGATACGAGGCGTGACGATCTCAACACCATCGATCACTTGCGAGCGGGCAGCGTCCACGAAGAAGAATGCTAAAATGAAGAATAACTTGTGCACCAATGAAACGATGGTTTTAAGCAAGCGCCTCCATGCCCATCTGCTTCCATGCTTCGCGCGTAGGGCCGTATACGCCGAGCTGCGGCGCGAGTCCTGCCTGGCGTGCAAGCACGACCATCTCACCTCGATGATGCGCCTGATGTGTGATGAGATTCAGAAGCGTCTCGCCCTTGAACCACATCTGTCCATACATCTCATCCTGCTGCGTGAGCACATCATCGGTCCACTTCGATGTCACTTCGCTCATGACGCTCGCGGCCATCCGCGTGTATTCGTCTGCGATCATACCAGGAAGCGTTGGGATCGGATCGCTATCGGATGCGCCGACAACATTGAGGCCGGTGCGATTCATCATCTCCGGCACAGCGCCGGTAATGTGCCACGCCAAACGCCCAAGCGTTCGACCGCCTTCTGCATCGATCTTCTGCTCGAGCGATTCCAGCGTCAGTTCGCGGATGAAATCGGCCGTCGCCTTCGATTCAACTTCCCACTCTTTCTGAAAATCTTCGATCTTTCTAAACATGGTAATCCTATTGGAGCTGAATGATAGGTGCCTGTGAATTGCACGCTTAAGATACGACAAATCAACCCACGCCCGCGATAACTCATTCACCGTCACCTGCGACCCTTTTCCGTAGGGCCACTTGGCAAAGTGGCCGCACAGCGGGACGCGAGTTTTACGTCAACCGCGAAGGGAGTGCGTGAGACGAATGTCTCGGACGCATGCGTTTCGTTTCCCGCCCAAGATCTAGGGATCCTGGTAATGCTAATCCCGCTTCTTGGCCACATTGCGATGTGGCCCTACGGGGGATTGGAGCCACACGATGCTCGGCTGTGTTGAATCCCCAATGCCTATCGAAACACAATCCTTTTTCAAGAAATGGTTGCGGGAGCTCTTCCTGCTGATGTTCCTCGTCTTCGTTGCGCCGGCGCTGCAAGCAATGGCTCAAGCCGAGCGCCGCAATCTCTCGCGTCCGGTCGTGCTTAGCATCTATCAACCGGAGCGGAGAAGGACAAGGCATCTCGATCGGCATTATGCGAGTGGGGTGGGGGAGTATCAGATGATCGGAGCATGATTAAAATATTGGTCATATCAGCTTCAATTGGACTACTAACTGTTGGATGCAGCGTTGAGCAACCAGCCTGCTCATTCCGGAGCGAATTCAACATTCTCAGTAAGTTTGCAATTGGTCAAGTGCCTCAACCAGTCGATGATTGGTGTGTGAATAAAATCTACTGGTCTCAAAGTGGGCGATACATCGAACTTGATACCGATGACAGTATTTTTACATTCAGAGCGACGAGCTGCAATATGACGCAAGGCAGTTATACACTTAGCGATTCTGGTTTTGTATTCTTTGATTATCAGAATCGAGATACAACTCATTTCAAACAATTAGTTATGGCGAGGTCATTCGATGTTTTCAGTTTGTCCTTGGTATCTTCCACCTGCAAGGATACATTCTTTGCAATAGGCAAAACGTACGGCTACGCTCGTCCACACGGTGTATTGCTAGAACACTAATGCAAGAATACGACAACCTCCTCGAAGACGAGATCTTCCGCACGAACGAAGCAAAGGGGAGACTGACCACAGCGATGACAATTCTCACCGACATGCTGATCGAGCTCAACGCGCTTGAGGTCTATTACGCGAAGCCGATCGAGAAATCGAAAGTACCGCCGCAGATCAATGAACTGCGAAAGAAAGTAGACTTCGTGAAAGAACTTGTGCGCGAATCGATCGTGAAATAATTATGGCAACGAAGATCTACACTAAGACTGGCGACGACGGCACCACCGGCTTATTCGGCGGCGAACGCGTACGCAAGGACTCCGCACGCATCGAAGCGTATGGCACGGTCGATGAGCTGAACAGCACGGTCGGCATGGCCGCGAGCGTCGCGCCCGAAGCGCTACGTGAATTGCTGAAGCAATTGCAGATCAGTCTGTTCGTGCTCGGCGCCGATCTCGCAACGCCACACGAGCAAAAGATCACGTACAAGATCCCGCGAGTGGAAGAGAGCGATGTGAAAAAGCTGGAGTCGCTGATCGACGAGCACACTGCGCAGCTTCAACCGCTTAAGAATTTCATACTTCCTGGCGGCACGCAATGCGCTGCGAGCTTGCATCTCGCCCGCACGGTGTGTCGTCGTGCCGAGCGCTTGCTCGTGACGCTTCGCGACCAGCAAGACATCGGCGAGCATGATCTTGTCTATCTCAATCGTCTAAGCGATCTGTTGTTCACGTTAGTGAGGAGGGCGAATCAGTTGGAGGGGATGCAGGATATTGAATGGATCCCCTGATTTAAAGTGTAGCACATGCTTTAGCTTGTGTGAACAATCCCCCCGACCCCAATGATCGACGAAAACATACCGATCCCGGATTACCGCCGTAATCTCCCACACTTCACGCCCAATGACGCGCCATACTTCCTGACGTACAACCTCGATGGTGCACTTCCCGGCAACGTGCGTGCGCGCCTCCTTTCCGGCGATAGCAAATTCAAAGACTTCGACGACTATCTAGACCGAGTCGCCGCTGGACCAGATTGGCTCGCGCAACCAGAGCTAGCAGGTATCGTGATGGAGCGGTTGGAGCAATTGGAGCATGAGGTTCTTACGATGCATGCGTACACCATCATGTCCAACCATGTGCATTTGATGATGTCTTTGCATGACGGTCAGTCGCTTGAAGACTTGATGCAATCAGTGAAGGGCAGAACTGCGCGATTCTGCAATCTCAAACTTGAACGACGTGGGGCGTTCTGGCAGCATGAAAGCTACGATAGGGTGTTGCGGTGGAACGAGCATCGCAAGGTCGCGAAGTACATCATCAACAATCCCGTGAAGGCGGGATTGGTCAGTCATTGGAAGGAGTGGCCATGGACATATTTGAATACCGGACTGTATTTTTTCGATGGAGAGTTGTAGGGGTCTTTTTCACACAAGCTAAAGCATGTGCTACACTTTAAACCCATCACTCCTTCTTCTCAAATGCCAGGCTCTCGCTGTTCGTGCAATAGCGCAAGCTCGTTGGCTCCGGACCATCATCGAATACGTGGCCGAGATGCGAATCGCAGCGCGCGCAATTGATCTCTGTGCGCACCATGCCGTACGAACGATCGACGTGCTCGCTCACGCGGCCTTCTTCGATCGCAGCATAGAAGCTCGGCCAGCCTGTGCCGGACTCGAACTTGAACTCCGACGAGAACAACGGATTGCCGCATGCCGCGCACGTATAAACGCCCTTGTCCTTGTTGTGCAATAGCTTGCCTGAGCACGCGAGCTCCGTGCCCGCTGTGCGAAGAATGCGGTATTGATCCGGCGTGAGCTGCGCGCGCCACTCGGCGTCGCTCTTCTGGATCTTCTCGCCTTTCTTCGGATAGCCGGAGAGATCGTATTTCGTCTTCAAATTCGTCGTAGTCGCAGATGTTGTTCGCATGTCCTGTGCACAAGCTGTAAGTGATGTCGATAGCGTAAGCGCTATCAATAAGAAAAAGGTCGTTGTGTATTTCATAAATATGTCATTGCGAGGAGGCGTGGATCGCCTAAAGCGATCGAGCCGACGTGGTAATCGGGTCGGGACTACCACCGAGTTGTCCCAAAAGTATACTCCTATATACCGATTTGGTTACGGATTGGATTCATTCGGCTGTTGGAGAGCTTTTCCCAAAGGCGCAGAAGCATACCTGTACCTCATGGCTCCTAAATCCCAGACACTAGCACCAAATGCTTAGACGTACACTGATTGCTGCCATATTATTTCTCTCCGGTTGTACGCCTCACATGCATCCTTCGGGAGAATTCACGCTAACTCTTAAACGCACGGGATGCGAAGGTACGTGTCCTATCTATACGACTGAGATCCATTCTTCCGGACTTGTTCGATTTGATAGCGGCCTTTACGTCCATGAAGGCAGTTTCACCTACTCTGTGCCGAGATCAACTATTGACTCAGTGATCAATTACATTAATGAGTCTGGGGTTCTCGCACATGGCATTCATCACCAACCCGGATATGACGCATCCGAACGGTACGTCGGGTTGACCCAATTTGGCAGAGGACGATGGGCAGTAGACTGGAGGATGGATTCAGACGTAGAGCGAGCGATTCAAGCTGTCGAATCAATCATTGGATTCACTCCGCATCATCGAGGAAGAGACATGTAGAGAGGCCTATCTCTCAGCTCCAAACCCGAGATAGTGTCGACATAAACATTTTTACGCAGGCTAAGACCTGCGCCTACCGGGATGCGACGGGCCGCTTCAATCGTATACGGTCTAGTCGCTGCGCTGACTTCAGCGCTTGCAGCATTGGCTTATAGATCTCGCGGCGTTTGGTGGTGGCGCAGATATCCCAGAGGCCGAGCGGCGTCCAGAGCGTTTGTTCATGCCACTCGGGCATGCCGAGGATAGGGTAGAGGCATACGCCAAGCAGCGGGATGCCTTCTTCGAGTATCGCTTCTGATTCCAGCGCAACTTCAGTGATCCAGCGCGGACGGTTGTCGCCGACGTGACTCGTCTCGGTGATCATCAGCTCGCCGCCGTAGCGCTCGTGCACGGTGCGGATAAGCTGGCGTAATGGTACGCGGCGCGGATCGTCATCAGCGAGCGGGCCTTCGTCAAGCCCGAGCTCCCACTGATTCGTCCAGTAGTAATTCATTCCGATGATATCGAGATGCTTGCGCGAGCCGCCAAGCTCCGGATGCAACTTGCCGCAAATCATATCCCACGACTGAAACACGACCGAGCTATTGAAGCCATCGCAATCCTGTTGCATCTCCGGCTTGCCAGTTTGCGGCACAACGTAGCACAGCGGATCGGCATTGACGATGCGCGCTGCGGGACATACTTCCCACATCGCATCGATGCCACGTATCGCTGCACGACACAGCGAGTACTTCAACTCATATCCGTGCCCCGTAACATGCGGCGCGAACTTGCCAACTTCCGCTGCAGCCCATGAGAAATACGATGGCTCGTTCAGCGGCGTGACGTAGATGGTGCCGTCAGTATTCTCGCTGATGAACTTCACACACGCGCGGCAGTACGCAGCGAAGCGCTCAGCAAATTCCTCGCTAAACAGATCGACACCTCGCGGATAGCCGTAGTGGAAGAGATCCCAGATCACCTCGATGCCGTGCTTGCGTGCAGCATCCACGAACGGCTTAACGGTAGAGAAGTCATACACGCCATTACCTCGATCGACGATCGGCCAACGAATGGCCTCGCGCACTGCGTGAATACCGACCTCTTTCAGGCGGCGATAATCCTCGTCAGCATGATGATCGTGCCACGTCGCGCGGATCTGATCGATCCACTCGCGCTTCTCATTGAAGCCCGTGGCGCACTCAAATCCGGCAAAGAAAAAGCTCTTGAACACGCAGGTATAAATTCGTGGGGTAGCAGTCGGCCGCGGTGGG
>JBKJTP010000213.1:0-9603 GCA_046590195.1 Kapaibacterium sp. (SeqCode)
GAATGAACTCTCGTCAACAGCCAATGAGCATCTCATTGGCTGTTGACGAGAGTTCATTCGAAGGATGCTCAAGCAAGCCCGCTGCGCCAAAGAACAGGGCTTCCATTGTGAGCTTGGTGTTGGAGTCAGTGAACTCAGCGAGCACGCGATGAATAACCCTGGGTGAAAGTATCTCAGCCAGCTCACGAAACGGCTGGCGGTTTTGAGAGTATCCGAGTGCATCGAGCAAACCTGTGTACACCTTTTGCTCCCACATCTCCGATGTGCCGACGACATATCGTGCAACGAGTTCATCGAGTCGAGCTTCTCCGAATCGCTCGACCACCTTCCGCTTCTGCTTTATCGGAAGCAACAAGTTATGTGGGAAGCACGGCAGTTCAGGAGCACGATCGTACAGCTTCTCGAAGAGCTGCTTCCAAAGCGCCTCGTTGTTGACTGCGAGGTTATCACGTAGCACGAGCGTTGGCACATGCAGATGGTCGTTCGCATCATCAGCTTTCTCAAGCACGACATGAAGCACAACTTTCGAGTAACGCTCGTCAGCGTCATGTGAGTGATCGCTCCAGTTCTTCGGCTCGCGATGGAGTTCGACATCCCCAGAGAGTGCGAGGCCATCGATCGCGATTCGAGCGTTGAGGAAGTCGGGGCCGCCGCGATGATCGTTGAAGTCTCCAGAGTGCAGTATGGAGACGGGAGTGCCGTCGTTGAGGCGAAGGTCCTCCCGTAAGAAAGCTGACTGCTCCTGCCAGACGGTATGCAGGAAGTGCTCAGGTATTGTCTGCTTAGCCATTGATTTTGGCTAACTTAGCATGTTTGAGTTACACAGTTTGAGGCGAGTTCCTTAACATAGGAGAAAGCTCTCTCATCTGCCCGACAAGTTTTAATGCAGCGGCTCTTGCTGCCTCTGCAAAGTCCTCTTTGTTCGAAGCGTTTGCTATCGCGCGGCTGACGTTGATGAGAATATCTCCCTCGCCATTTGCCTCGATCACCTGGGAGAGCGAGCCTCCCTGTGTACCAACGCCGGGCACGAGGAATGGAAGCTCGGGTGCACGCTGGCGCAGTGCCTTGAGTTCTGCTGGCTTTGTTGCACCAACGACCAGTCCACAATTCTGCTTGCCCTGATTCCACTCTCTCACCTTGTCGGTGATCTCTTCGTAGAGACGCTTGCCATTCTTGAGCTCGAGATACTCGAAATCCTGTGCTCCCGGATTCGAGGTCAATCCCAGGAAAAATACAGCTCTATCTTCGTTGCGGAGGAATGGCTCGACCGCATCCGTGCCCATCAGTGGGTTGATGGTGATCGAGTCGAACGGAAAGTACTCCTGATACGCGTAAGCGTATTGATCTGAAGTGGCACCGATGTCACCGCGCTTGACGTCACCGATCGTCACGATCTCGTCCGGTATGCTACTCAGTGTGCCATGCACCGCCTGGATGCCTTTTTCACCGAACGCTTCATAGTACGCGAGGTTCAGCTTGTAAGAACAAGCAATATCTTTGGTCGCGTCGATAATTGCGCGATTAAACTCGAGAACAGGATTCTCAGAATTTCGCAGGATCTCTGGGAGCTTACGCCAATCGGTATCGAGACCGATGCAGAGAAGGGAGTTCGAGCGCTCACGGGCGCGGCGGATCTTTTCAGTAAACTTCATTCCGAATCAGCAGTGAGTTGGTCTGTGGTGAGTTTTAACTCCTGCAAAATTACGACTGAACGGCCGCAACATTTCAGTTACCTTCGGTACGCTCTGTGTGCTTCCTGGATTCAGCGACAGCCAACATTGCGGCTCCCATTACGCCGGCGTCATTGGAGAACTCTGCAGGAAGAATACTTACATGCTCCCGCTGATTCTCGAGCACATGCTCCCGGAGCATGGCTCTTGCTGGCGCTAAGATATAATCTCCGGCTTGAGCCACTCCACCGCCAACCACAAACGTATGCAGGTCAAGAAACTTTGCCACGCTGCTAAAAGCAAATCCTAGGCGTTTACCCGCGGTGGCAAGCTGCTGCTCCGCGAAGGAATCCCCGTGCTCCGCTGCTTCTGCGATGGTTTTGGGCTCTAATGGGCGAGCTGCGTACTTCAGGATCGAATCAGCACCTCTGTCTAGCTCACTCTCTACGGCCCTACTGAAGTAGCCCTGTCCGAGATAAGCCTCAATGCAGCCACGCGAGCCGCATGCACACTTAGGGCCCTGAATATCGATCGAGAGATGCCCGAACTCCCCTGCTCCGCCGCTCGTCCCACGATAGAGCTGGCCGTTCAACCATAGCCCTCCGCCTACACCAGTGCCTAGCGTAGCGAGCATGAAGTTATCAATGCCGCGAGCCGCGCCTAGCATCGCTTCGGCTACTGTCGCAACGTTCGCATCATTGTCTACCTCAACCCTTACATCACCCGGCAGTTGAGAAGCAAGCATGTCGCGCAGTGGCTCCTCTTTCCATCCGAGCAGATTAGGTGGATATTGAACGAGTGATCGGTCTCCACTCATTGCTCCGGGTACACCAACACCTACAAGATCGATCGAATACTCATCGATCCAAAGCTTGATCCGTTCGGCGATACGGATTGCAAGTCGGTGCGCTGGGTCGGGCTGTGTGGAACTTGCGTCGGTAGGAAAAGCGCTGCGGCTAATGACGGACGCAGCCTCAACATCGATCACAGCAAGCTTCACACTCGTGCCGCCGATATCAACGCCGATAGCCTTCACAGACTTCTTGGGGTAATTACTTTTTCTTCTCGAGGCGGAAGATGGTCTCCCCATCTTTCTTCATGTTGTATCGCTCGCGTGCGATACGCTCGATCGTCGCAGCATCCTCATTTTTTAGGCGGCCAACCTGCTCCTTGAGATGTGCTTCTTCCACCGCCATCGTAGCTTCGATCTCTGTGAGATCAGATATCTCTGAACTCAGTGCGATGTGGCGCCAAATGCCCTTGTTCGCAAAGAGTAGAGTCATGCAAAGCACGACGAGCACTGAACTCAGAAGCAGAAGCTTCGGCTTGCGCAGGATCTTGCGAATGCGCTTCTTAAGTGCGCTGGGTTGAGGAGCGGCAGTCTGGGCCATGATATAGATCGAAGAGCGGGATAATCCGATACACAACGCACGCAATACAGGTCGGGCTCAGCAGCAAAAGAACACAAAGAACATAATGAATACATTACCCACCTTCCAAATGTTCGCAAATTCGAGGGTGCTAAATGTATAATTACAGAAATCCTTGGTTATCTTGCGTGAGTAGGAGCGCTCGAAAGCTTCAGAGAATCAAGGCCCGGTAGATCGGTGCCCTGCCTTTATAGCATAGATGATGATCGCGAAACGAAGCAACGCCTGGAAGCTCGATAGCCGAGCGGTCTCAGAAGCGCATGATTCGATATCCATCGAGATCGTTTGAAGCAGATCTTCGAGCTGAGGTTCGGGGTTGGAGACGAGTAATCGTTTTGTCTCCGACTTCCACTCATCGGGCAACGATCGTACGTGCGAAAGAAGTATCGAGAGATGGTACTCCGGCTGAGCATGTTCAACATGCACCGCGGCCTTCGCTGCGATAATATTAGATTGAACCTGCTCGAGAAATTGGGGAGGATCGAACACTGGAGTCGGAATTGCCAGCGTACTGGTAGGATATTAGGTACGACGCTCCACCATACGTTCCATGAACCACAGCGAACAAGACTTCCAGAAGAGTTTGAGATGACCAGTCTCCACATAAGCTCACGAGATAAGCTCATCAGCAAGTTTACTCTTGAAACACCAGACTCGCCGAACGCGCGTCTATGAGTCAATCATAACTTCCTACCCATCTTCGGTATCACATCTCGGAGCGCCGATTCAAGTGTTGTGTACTTAAACTTGTAGCCTAGCTCTTGCAGGACGCGAGGCATGACCCGCTTGCCATGCGTGATCACTGGCGCGGCTTCACCTAAGCCAAGCGAGGTCATCCACTCTGGCAGTTTGAACCACGATTTGCGTCCCATCACACGGCCGATCGTTTCAGCGAGCTGCGTTCCTGTCGCTGGTTCTGGTGATGTTACGTTGATCGCAGTATTAAGCTTGTCATTCTCGAGCGCGATCAAGATGATCTCCACCACATCATCGATGTGGATCCAGGAGAACCACTGCGTACCAGGCTCAATGTGCCCGCCAAAACCCATCTTGAACGGACGAACCATCTTACGCAATCCGCCATCATCTTCGCTAAAGACAAGCCCCATGCGAAGTGGCACAACGCGGATATCCATGAACTCCGCCTGCTTGGCTTCAAGCTCCCAGCCGAAGCATACCTGCGCAAAGTAATCGTTGCCCGAGTGCGATGACTCGATCATAACATCATTCATGTCGCCGTCAAAGCCGTAATAGCCGATCGCTGACGCGCTGATCAGGACCGACGGCTTGGTCTCTGAACGACGAATTGCGTTAACGATACGTCGTGTACCGACAACGCGGCTATCATATATATCCTGCTTGAAATCCTCAGACCAGCGATGCTCGAGGATCGGCTGTCCAGCAAGGTTGATCACTGCATGAGCACCGTTGAACTCGAACTCCCAATCGCCGCGCTCCGTAGCGCTCCAGATCACATACTTCTTCGCGCCAGGCACGAGCGGCTCAGCTGTTTCGGGACTCCGCGACAGCACTACCACTTCATATCCGCGAGATACGAGATGCGGCATGAGTCTTCTGCCGATAAGCCCGGTCGCACCGGTCATGACGATCTTCTTAACTTCGGCCACGCGTACTACATTAATAAATGACTAAGCTCGATCAAGGCATTATCGATCGGCTTCTGCTTCTCCCATGTCTCGTGGATCGGTGTCATCGAAAGTTTTCCACCAAGCTCCCCCATCATCACACCTTTTTCACCGCTCAGTAGTGCATCGATGGCAGCAGCGCCAAGCTTACTTGCGAGGATGCGGTCACGAGCTGTCGGCGATCCACCACGTTGGATATGACCGATGATCGTGACACGATAGTCTAATCCGTTGACAGCTTTGACCTGCTCGGCCAGATCGATCGCTCCGTGACCCTTACCTTCGGCAACTACGATGACGTTCGAACGCTTGCTCGCTTTCTGTCTTGCGAAGAGATCGAGCAAGACAGAGAGTTGCGTGTTGGATTCGGGTATCGCGATGTACTCCGCGCCGCAACTCAGCCCGACTTCGAGCGCAATGAAGCCGGAGGAGCGGCCCATTACTTCGATGTAAAAAGTACGCTCGAGCGCATCCGCCGTGTCGCGGATCTTATCAATGTTATAGAGCGCGGTGTTGATCGCGGTGTCGTAACCGATCGTGTAGTCGGTGCCGTAAAGATCGTTATCGATCGTGCCCGGGCATCCGATGATCGGATAGCCATACTCCTGCTGAAAGATCGTACCGCCTTGGAAACTGCCGTTACCACCGATGACGACAAGTGCGTCGATCTCCATGCGGTCCATCGTCTGCGCGGCGACGTGGCGGCCTTCTTTCGTTCTGAATTCTTCGCATCGCGCGGTCTTTAGCACCGTGCCGCCATGCTGTATGATGTTCGAAACGGAGAAGCTTTCGAGCTCCTCAACATCGTTCTTGATCAATCCCTGATAACCATGACGTATGCCCACCATGCGAATGCCACGGTTGATACCTGTGCGGACAACGGCCCGAATGCAAGCATTCATGCCTGGCGAATCACCGCCGCTGGTAAGAACTCCTATGGTGTGGATGGAAGACAGTGGGTTTGGGAATTATGAGTGTTGAGTTCTGAATGCTGAATCGTTCAGTGCAAATTCTCAATCAAGAAGCTTGTACCACTTACCAACTTCTGGTGCGGAGACAGTGATCTCTGGAAATTTGTCGTTGATCAAGCTGCCGAAAGCTGCCATTGCCTGCTCGTCGCCGTGCGTGAGGACCACATGCTTGGGCCGCAAGCGCTCGACGATCTCGAGCAACTCCGATGCACGAGCATGCGCACTGAAGCGGAAGCGCTCGATGGCACAACGTACCGGAACATCACGCTTCATCGATCCAAAGCGAACACGATCGCCCTTCTTCGCATGCGAGACGACGTAGCCCGGTGTGCGTGGATCGGTATAGCCAACAAAGCAGATCGCAAAATTGCGCTCACGAAGCCAGCGCTGCGCGAGGAAATAACTTGGCGTGCCTTCTTGCATCATTCCTGAAGATGCAAGCACAATACTCGGGTCGCGGAAATACTTTCCACTGAACAATCCATCTCGGCGTGGAAGCTCCTGCTGTGGTATTTCCAAAACATTCTCTTTCCAGCTCGTGCGCGAATTCGAATGCTTGAAGTTATCGTAGATCTCAGCGATCTTTCGTGCCATACCGCCGGTATAGATATCTACGGTCGGTAACTTGCCTGCTTTCATCGCATCCCACAGCATCGAGATCACTTCCTGCATCTTACCAAGTGCAAAGACTGGGATCATTACGGAGCCGCCGCCTTCAAGCGTCTCGGTGATCGTCAGAAGCAAACGCTTGAGTTCGATGTCTCTGTCATGCGTGATGTAGGCATCGGTCAAGCCATTGGTTGATTCAGATACCAGTACATCGACAGGTCCTTCGGGCAGTTCTGCTGCTGCAACCAGATTCTGGTCGTGCAGTGATGTATCGCCAGTGTGAAAGATCCGCTTGCCGTTGAACTCGAGCAGTACTCCGGCCGCGCCGAGGATGTGTCCGGATTGATGGAAAGTCGCCTTCACGGTCGTCTCTGGTGTTCCGTTTCGGAGCACCGCCGTATTGCCGAGCTTCAGCGTGTTGAATTTCTCAATGACCTTTGGTAGCGCTGCCAACGTGTAGTTGGGAAGCTTGTCCATGATCTCGGCTGGATGTTGGCGCGGCATCAAGCCTGCACTGTTCGACAGCATGATCTTCGAGATCTCGATCGTTTCTTCGGACGCGAGCACGTGTGCGTTCGGAAATTTCTGCAGCACGTACGGCACTCCGCCGAGGTGATCGGTATGCGCGTGAGTAATGATGAAGCTATCGACGTTCGAGCCTTGCAGCGCTTCGACCTTCGGGAATGCGTCCCAACCCGATTTCTCCGGGTGAAGACCGGCATCGATCAGGATACCGTGACCGTCGATATTGAAATAAAAGGAATTGGCGCCGATCTCGCGGCCGCCACCTAATGCTAGAAAACGGACCAAGGTTGTACCTCTAGTTTAGCTCTTACGGCTTGTTTAACCCCGAAGGCTGGGCATGAGAGCTGCCTCGGGTGCCGAGCAATGCGCGATGAGAACCCTCACTCGCATCTGCTCTTGTGTGGAAGGCATTTTTCACCGGCGAAGGAGAACCGCTGCTGGCTGCAGTTGATCGCCATAGCGCAATGAGCCTGTCGTTATCTCAAAAACCGGTGTAACCCAACCTGTAGGAATCCCTAAAAGGTACAGAATTTGCGCCGGAATTTGCTCAATTTAAGCGGTTTTTCAACAGGTCGTGAATACTATTCGTTGCATTAATGAAGCCAGTCGACGGCAGGTCCCCGTTTCAACGCACTATTGCGTCGTCGCCCGGTGTTAGCAAATCACTCGCGATTGCTTTTTACCCAGACGCTTCCTCTGGTCGGCAGCCGAAACGGAACATCCGCCGCCAGAACTACCTCGTGGCCGCTAGAACTACCCCGAATCTCATTGATGTCATCAGAGCCTCACGCGATCAGCAGGTCGCATCATTTCCCTACGAAGGCGGAGCCTGACTATCGCTCAAGGGCTAGGCTTATTGTGATAACGAAGCGGTTCTTTTTGCTGGGGATGCTCTTCTCGCAGTCGCTCGCCTATAAAGTACTCGCCGACGCGCGATATTTAGGTCAAGGTCTCGAGCCTAACTACTTAAAATTCAACACGATAGGCGACATCCTATCCATAGGTATCGCGCTCCTTTCGCTTTTTCTCATTTTGCGAACGCTCGTGAGGCCGAGCTACATGTCGCTCTCCCGCATCGTTGCAGCTACTCTATTCTCACACCTCCTACTCTGGCTCGATTACGGGGTCAAGCGGTTCGAGGCCAGCGAGTTCTCGCCGGTCGCGTCGATCGCGCTGATCCTCGCAACCTGCATGCTGCTCGGGACGCTCTTCACACGCAGCAACCCGGACAAACGGATGAGATTACGCGGGCTCCGGATCCTCCGCAATGCCTCCCTTGTGTTCTTGGCGTTGGCAGCGTTCAGCTTCGCCTATTCCTTCAGCTATCCGGCGTACACCGATATCAAGGAGATCACCGATTATGATGCGGATGCAGCAGTAGTGCTTGGCGCGGCGGTATGGCGAGGCAACAACCTGGGCGAACGACCAAGCCCTACACTGAACGAGCGGATCAACGTTGCGCATGACCTGGTAGCGAAAAAGTCGGTGCCGAGAGTCGTCGTGACTGGTGGCTCGGCTCCCGGCGAGCAAGCCGAAGCAGTGGTGGCAAGGAAGGAATTCATCAAGCGCGGTATCGATCCAGCCAGAGTTATCGTCGAGACGAAGTCGCATTCCACGCTCGACCAGGTCATCTACATCCGCGAGGAGCTTCGCAACAAGCAGAACTGGGAGCGCTTCGTCGTGATCTCGGATCACTATCACCTCGCACGCGTCGGCGAGATGTGTAAGTTCAATGGTGTCGACGCCATTACTGCTCCCTCCCGAATAGAGCAGCCATTCCTCGATCTCGCCTGGTACCGCGTCCGCGAATCGATGGCGCTGCTGGCGTATTGGTTGATCGGGAAATAACAAACTCCCTCCTGCTCCATTAGCTATCTTTGTAGTCCAATCCTTTCAGATCATGGACTTACAATTCGAAGTTTACGGCAAGATCCAACGCTCGATCGAAGAGACGTTCGATGCCATCTATAACCCAGCAAAGCTCTCAGCTTACTTCACGACTGGCGGTGCATCAGCACCGCTTGATGAAGGCACAGCTGTCACGTGGGACTTCCACGATTTCCCTGGCGCCTTCCCTGTGAATGTGATACGATGCGAGAAGCTGAAACTCATCGAGCTTGAATGGGGCTCGGCAGAAAAAGGCAAGAGCACGCGCGTGATCATCAACTTTATCGCTGAAGGCGACACCTCCACAAAGGTCACTATCTCCGAAAGCGGTTGGAGCGAAACCGATGAGGGCCTCAAAGCCAGCTACGGCAACTGCATGGGCTGGTCCCAGATGCTCGCCGCGATGAAGGCATATGTGGAGTATGGGATCAACTTGAGAGAGGGGTTTTATTGACAATAGGAACGTATCGAATGATCATTCAGAAGCAATACGCACGGCGCAAAATCGAAGGATTTACCTCGCCATATGAGGATGATCTTCGTTATCAATCGATCTCCGCAATGGAGCGCAACCAATTGGAGCATGTGCTCCGAGAAGCGATGCGAGATTCAGCAGGCCGTGATATTGATGCATCAGAACCTGCACTTGAACTTGCTCACAACATCGAGTTTGCTGGCACCGCATATCATCCAGAGACGTGGGTCGTGGCGTATCGCGGTGATGAGCCGATCGGTGTTATCTTTGCGCAACGATATGATGACAAGATGGAAGAAGGATCCCTATTTTTTGTTGGTGTCCTTCCCGCGTTTCGCGGTCAGGGTCTTGGTAAGATCCTGCACGCCAAGGGACTAGAGATGCTTGCAG
>JBKJTP010000161.1:0-7266 GCA_046590195.1 Kapaibacterium sp. (SeqCode)
AGAAGCTAAGTGACCAGCTCGATCGCACGGTCAAAACCTACTTCGCAGATACGGCGAACACAAGGCTTGATAAAGATAAGAATCTGATCTTCCTCTCAAGCTTTGTGCAGACGCATCAGGAGCATTTCATCACAGCAGCCGGCAGTGTAGTGGGGTTCATCCGTGCATTCGCACCACCAGCGATCGCAGAGCATATCGATCAACGCCCGACAGTGAAAGTCTCTTACTTCAAGTTCAACGAGGCACTTCGCCGCGCACGATAGCAGTACAATGACAGCATGAACAGCAAACAGAACGAGCTCGCCGCACTTGCGCAGTCGAATGCTGACTTCCTCGAAGCCGCCAGAAATTTTCCTGCCGAACGACGAACGGATAAGCCATCACAAAAGGCATTCAGCGCAACCGAGATCGTCTATCACATGCTGGCGGTCGAGAAGCTATGGCAGACACGTTTACAGCGATTGATCTCTGGGGAGTCGCGTCAGTTCATCGCGATGGATCCGGACAAAGAAGCAGTTGATGAGGCGTACAACGATCAGGATTACAACGACGGGCTTGAAGATATCCTCGAAGCAAGAAGGAGATCGCTGGAGCTCTTTCGTTCGATGCTGGATGATCAGTTCGAACTGACTGGCGATCACACGAAGTACGGCGAGATGTCGATCAATCGCATCATGGAGATCATGACCACGCACGACTTGCAGCACGCGAAGCAGCTAGAGCGCACTGAGCAGGAGTTACTCGCTATCGATACTGCCTCATGATCATCGCGCTGATCATCGGCTTCGTTACAGGCTGGCTCATCTCCATGCCGATCGGTCCGGTGAGCGCATCGATCATTACGCGAACACTGAAGTATGGTGCGCGCAATGGACTTTTCGTCAGCATTGGTGCTGGCGTTATGGACTTCGTTTATTGCGGTGGCGCTGCACAGATCCATGAATTTCTTCAGGCATCGCCGCTGATCAATTTGATCTTTCAGATCATTGGACTAGTTGTCTTGATCATCGTCGGCATTAAAACGCTGTCACAGCGGACAGAACCGAATAAGGAGGTCGAGGAGAGTGACCGAGTATCACAGCGTGAAGCAGAGAACCGAGTGAAGAGGCTACGCATCAATCACAACGGATTCTTTGCGCCCTTTGCAATGGGTGTCATCCTCTATGCCTCGAACGTGGCAGCTGTTCCAGAATGGATCTTCATTAGCGCGTTCTGGAGAGAGAATGGATTGCTCGAGGAGGGAGTGCTCGTCAATCTGGCATTCGCGGTTGGCGCTGGACTCGGTACCCTCGGCTGGGGATATTTTCTCGTCTCGTTCATCGAGAAGCGGCGTCGTGGATTCAAGCCTGCATTTTTACAGAAGATGAACCTGGTAGCAGGCGGTGCATTACTCTTGTTCGGCTTGTATTTCGGCTACAAGATCGTATTCGACACACAATGGGAAGCTGTGTCCAAGAGCTGGAATGCAAATGTTGTGGACTCTCTATAAAACGACTTACCAGTTCGAGATTACCTTCAATAAGATATCTTCTGCAAGCTGCTCTTCTGCTGTTTGCAAGGCATTGCGAAGTCCGGTCTGCATCTGATCGATCGGGTATTCACCATTTGCATTAAAGGCTTCTCGCCAAAAATCCTTCTGCTTCTTCTGATCGCGATAGACGACGTCAACGAAGATCGTCACGCGCTTCGTCGTTAGCTGCTCGCCTTGCTGCACACCAACATTCTCGTCGGTGATGCTGCGGATCGTGGTCTCAACGATCGCATCGGCACGTGAGCGATTGGTTACCTGAAGCGATCCATCTTGCGTGAATTTCTCCGTAAGCAGCTCGGTGATTCGTTGGCGCACATCGGCCTGACCAAAGCCAGAGATATCATCCGCTAGCGGGATAGCAACGGTCTTGATATGCGGCGGCAGGCTCGCTCCAGTAAATGAGTAGCAAGACGAAAGCAGCAAACAGAAAAACGCGATACTAAACCGGATCTTCATCTGTGTCATCGTTACCACTTTCCTTCATCTTCCTGTAAAGCGTCCGCTCGCTGATGCCAAGCGCTTCGGCGGCTTGACGGCGATTGCCATGAAAGCGCCCAAGCGTCTCACGCATTGCACGCTGTTCGATCTCTTCGAGGGTCATCGTCTCGCCAACATCTCCAGACCGCGCAGGCAATGCAAGGCGCTGGGGCACTTCGCGTGTGCTCGATAGCTCACGCAGCATCTGCTTGACCTCTGCAAGCTCATTGCGCAGTTCGATCAACGCTCGATAGATCAACTCGCGCTCGCTCTGATCCTTCTGCGCCTGATTCATACCAGCCGCCATCGGCAGGGGACGAACATTATATCCGGTCGAATCCTGCCAAACTCCACCCTGATTCTCAAGCGCGCGATCGACATCATGCTCGGTGATCAAGCATTGATCATGTGTTCTTGAGATCGAGCAGACGAGAATGACCAGTTGCTCGAGCACATTTCGCAGTTCGCGAACATTACCGCGCCACTCATGATGCATCAGCATCTCGATAGCAGCAGGCTCGATGCGAGGCATCTCCGGAAGCTTGTGCTTTTCGATCAATTGATCGAGCATTGACTCGACGAGGAAGGGAATATCCTCGCGGCGGTTACGGAGCGGTGGGATGCGGAGCATCACAGCGCGCAATCGGTAATAAAGATCTGTGCGGAAGGAGCCGTTGCGAACATCGATCTCGAGATCGCGATTGGTCGCAGCGATGACCCGTGCATTCGTGCTCATCGCTGTGGTCGAACCAACGCGCGTAAACGTACCAGTCTCGAGAACTCGAAGTAATTTCACCTGTGCCGAGAGGGGCATTTCGCCGATCTCGTCGAGAAAGATCGTCCCGGTGTTCGCGGCTTCGAAGAATCCCTTACGCAATGCGTGGGCACCAGTAAATGAGCCTTTCTCGTGGCCGAACAGCTCGGACTCGATCAGCCCTTCAGGGATCGCGCCGCAATTGACCGTCACAAATGGCCCGTTTGCCCGGTCGCTCATATCATGAATGAGCCGCGCAAAGACCTCTTTGCCCGTGCCGCTTTCGCCAACCAAAAGCACTGTCACGCTCGTAGGCGCTACGGCCCTGAGTACGCCAACTAACTCCCGCATTTCCTCGCTCGCCGCGATCACATTCCCCGGCAAGGGACGCATGTGTGGGGCAAGCCCCTGCGAGGCGAGCGCGTGCTGCCCATTCTGCTTGGGAGACGAAAGGGCGCGGTCGGGGTGAAGCTGGACGTCGTTCGGGGTCATGAACCCATAGAACTTCCTACGAAGGGGTATCGGTTCAATTGGACTACCAGATACGCTTTCCAATAGCTCCCATGATCAAGGCTCTCGTTCTCGTACTGTTCGCATCGCTCGCGGCCGTTTCAACTGGCTACGCGCAAGAGCTAAAGCGCTTTGACGTGCTGAGCTACACCGGCACGATCGAACTCGATCGGCAGGATACGTTTATCCGCGGTCATATTAAGATGAATGCGATCTGTACAACGGGCGCACCGGTCGACCGCATCCTCCAGCACTTGATCTATCTTGACATCGATAGCGTCCACGTTAACGGCGTACGAGCGAGCATCGAGTGGACCGGCAAGGACTCTGGCGAATACTACGTGGTGCCGCCTTGGACGCAATTGCTTTCGGGCTACTTCACCGTCGAGACCTGGTATAATGGCAAGCCACTACCTGAGCAGACCGCAAACAAATGGGGAGGCGTCTCGAACCGCGGCAACATGATGTTTGCGATGGGTGTCGGATTTCAGGCGCCGTACATCTCGTGCACCCGGCATTGGCTGCCAAGCTACGATCTGCCTGACGACAAAGCAGATTCGGCGCGCTTCGTCTTCGTATCGAAGGATCCGAATGATATTATTGCAGCATCAGGCAGACTCGAGCGCACATTCGATACACTTGGCGGTAAGGCTTATGATTGGCACATGGTGCATCCGATCGCCTCGTACTTGATGACGTTCGCGCAAGGGACATTCGAGTTAATGAGGATCGAGAATCCCTTGAATGTGCCGTTCGAAGCCTATGCATTCGCTGCTGACACCGGACGCACTCGTCGTTTGATGGAGCGCCGCGTCGTCCGCGGATTGCAGTTCTTCGATTCGCTTTTTACGCCGTATCCTTTTGAGAAAGTTGGCTACGTCGTAGCGCCCATCGGCTCGATGGAGCATCAGACGATGATCACGCTCGATCGCAGAACGCTCGACACGAACAACACCACCGCGATCCATGAACTCGCGCATATGTGGTGGGGCGATCTGGTGACGTGCCACACGTTCGCAGATCCATGGCTGAACGAAGGCTTTGCGACATTCAGCGAATCACTCTATCTCGAACGCTTCGAAGGCAAGCAAGCCTATCGCAAGCATCAGTGGAGCAAGATACAGTCTGCGAAGAAAAATGGATCGGACTTCCCGATGTATGGTGCACCCTATCATACGAACCACGCGAACAACTACCCCAGCGCGGTCATCTACGATAAGGGTGCTGCGGTACTAGGCATGCTTCGCTATCACATCGGTGAAGCATTGTTCTTCGCTGGACTTCAGACCTATCTCGAGAGATTCGCATATAAAACCGCGACAAGCTTTGATCTTTGGCAGCACTTCGAATCTGTCACGGGGCAAGACATGGACTGGTTCTTCCAGAAGTGGGTCTTCGAACACAGTTACCCGAAGGTCGAGATCTCGTATCTACCCGGCAGTATCAATCAGATCCAAGTTAAGCAATCGTCGGCTTCCGGCTACTTCAGATTGCCGATCATGATCGAAGGCACGATGAAAACCGGTGAGAAAAAGCGTCACGTCATCGAGACTGACTCGGCCGAGATAAGCCTGTTCAATCTCGAGTTTTCAGGTTTCGAGACAGAATCTCTTGTCTTCGATCCGGATAGCGTGCTCATCGCAGATATTACCGTTGGCAGTCTCGATGTTGGGCCGACTCCACCGAAGGTTAGGATCCAGATATCACCGAACCCAGCAAAGCGTCTCGTTGTGATCTCCGGATTGCAGTCAACTACTGGCGAGACTTTTGTCTCTATCGTTGATTCCGGCGCTCGGCAGTACGATACATTCTTAGGGCCCCTTGGCTCACAAACCCTAACCCTCGATGTAGCAAACTACCCAAGCGGAAGCTACCAGGTTATCATAAGACCGGCAAAGTTCTGCATACAGAGCAGATCATTGTTGCTCGCTAGCACGGCTCGCCGCTTAAGGTTGTTAGAAGCGCCTATGTCACTGCATACCTCAACAGATAAGGACAACGAACTGGCGAAACTGGCCTATGCTTCGGTCAGGGATATCGCGACGGTCGAGATGAACGACCGCAACCGGCTCGGCTACCATGTATGGCTTTTCCTCCGTGGCGAGATCCCGACGTTAAAGTCGGCGATCGAGCAAGCGCGCTCCAGGTATTTGCCTCGCGATCGCGACCTATTAGTGATTCAGGATATCATCGAGACCGAGCTAGAGAAACTGCGATCTGGCGAGATCAATATTGACGAGATCTCGATCTTCCCGAACAAGCCAGCCACACAAGTTTAACCGACCGCTTTGCTCGAGACCTTCCTCCTCGCATTCGTACCGCTTTTCGTAGCGATCGACGTGTTCGGCTCGTTCCCGATGTTCCTCACGATGACGGACCGGGAGACGCCCGAATCGCGAAGAAAGATCGCGGGCCTCTCGACGCTCACCGCGCTTATCGTTGGCTCGGGCTTCATGTTCGGCGGACAGGCCGTCATGCGATTCATCGGCATTACGATCAGCGATTTCCGCGTCGCAGGTGGCGTGATCCTTCTCTGTTTCGCTGTCTACGATCTGCTCTTTTCGCACTTGCAGCGTACGATGGCTGAAGAGAACAACACCAGCTCCATCGAGCAGAAGCATCAGCGCTCGTTTTCGCTGGCAGTTGTGCCGCTCGGAGTGCCGCTCATTGTTGGGCCGGCCGCACTGACCGCTGTCTTGCTGCTCGTTTCGCAATATGGACCTGTGATCACTTTCCTGGCATTTGCGCTTAATATCGTGATCGTTTACCTGCTCTTCTTTAATGCACATGCCATCACCAAGCGCATTCCGCAGGCTGTGCTTCGCGCGGCCAGTAAGGTCGTAGCGTTGTTTCTTGCAGCCATTGCTGTGATGATGATCCGAACAGGACTCACGGAAATGCTGAAGTAGCGAGGTAACCTAATCTAGACATTAGGTTGTTAATATTCATCCAGTGTCCCCCTGATTGCTAAGAAGTGTCATCCTGACCGGAGCCATGATCCATCTTGGAGCGAAGCGAACAAGATGGATCATGGCGGAGTCGAAGGATCTCCCTGATACTCTGCAAGTGCCAGGGAGATCCTTCGACTCCGCACTATCTCAACAAGAGGCTGGGGCCTCTTGTTGAGATAGTGCTCCGCTCAGGATGACAAATATGACAATGTCTCTTTCATGACCAACGAAGAATTGTTCGAAGATCTCAAAGCTCTTGCAGTGGAACTGGGCATCCGTGTCCGTTTCGAGCAGGGAGATTTCGATGGCGGTTATTGCCTGCTGCGCGAGGAGCGCTTGCTCGTGCTCAATCGCCGCGCGAATCTCACGAAGAAGATCCGAACGCTTGCGCTGGGGCTGACCGAATATGGTACTGGCGACGTCTTCATTCGCCCTGCGGTGCGTGAAGCGATCGAGGATGAGGTCGCGAAAGCTAAACGCGAAGCCGGAGTTATCTAAAGCATCACGATGAAGGTCACACTGCTTGGTACCGGCACTTCGACCGGCGTCCCGATGATCGGGTGCCAATGCAGGGTCTGCCTCTCGACCGACCCGCGTGATAAACGGCTGCGTGTCAGCGCGCTGCTCCAGACCGATACCACAGCGGTCCTCATCGATACCAGCGCCGACTTCCGTCAGCAGATGCTCACGCATAGCGTTCGCCGGATCGATGGCATCTTTTACACCCACTTCCACTACGATCATATCTCAGGCTTCGATGACCTGAGGGCCTTCCAATTCCTGCATCGCAAAGCGCCAAAGTGCTACGCGAATGAGGAGACGATGGATTACATGAAGCGGATGTTCGCTTATGCGTTCGGCGGTGCTAAGCAATCGGGCGGAGGATTGCCGCAAGTTGACTTTACCATTATCGATCGCGATCCAATCACCATCGGCGACATCGTCATGCAGCCGATCCAGATCGAGCATGGCGTGCTGAACATTCTCGGTTACCGCGCGGGCAAGTTCGCGTATCTCACCGATTGCAACATCGTGCCGCAGTC
>JBKJTP010000255.1:0-11389 GCA_046590195.1 Kapaibacterium sp. (SeqCode)
CTCGAAGATTCGATCGCGCTCTATCATGCGTTCCGCGAGAGCGCCGACACAGCGTCCGCGCTTGCGCTCTTCGAAAAGAACCGACGTCCGCCCGTCGAAGATCTGCAATCCGCCGCCTACGAAAGCCTCCTCTGGTTCGAGAACATGAAGGCCTCGCTTCATCTCGATCCCCTCCCCTTCGCCTACAAGCTGATGACGCGCTCCAAGCGCATCACGCACGAGAATCTACGACGCAGGGATGCGAAGTTTGTGGAGGCTTATGAGGCTTTGGGGGCGTGATGAATGACTAGTGCGCTAACACTTTCGAGGCGATTTTTGGACACCCCTTCGGGGCTTTGAGTCCGTGCGACGCTCGTTGACCCCACGCTCCCGCGTGGGGCTACTTTTAGATCGCCCCTTTGGGGCGGAATCGTTTTGCTTTGGACAAGCGTGTGTCCCTGCCGCGAAGCGGCCACCCAATAGTAGCCCCATGCGGAAGCATGGGGTTAGGCGATCACCTCAAGACCCATAGCCCCGAAGGGGCAAGATCACTTGATCTTTGTCAAAGACGCGATCGATCTCATACTGGATCCCATACTTATCCAACATCATCAAATACTCATCGCGAAATGTACGCTTCTGATGATGCTCTTCCTGGTTCGCGATGTACCGATACACATCATCGACCTGCGACTTGCCATAACTGAACGCGCCGAATCCTGTCTGCCAACGAAAGCTCGGAAGCACGTACCGCTCTTCCTTCATCATCACGGCGCTGAGCGACTTAACATCACGCACAATGTCACTCGGGTTGATCGAAGGTTTGCAGCTCACGAGAAGATGCGTGTGATCGGGCATTGAATTAGCGATCAATAACTTTGACTTTCGATTGCCGATGACCTCATGCATGAAGCCATGCAAATGTTCTTTGTGCTTGACAGGTATGGTGTTGCCAAGCCCGCGTATTCCGAAGACGAGTTGAAAGTAGATCTCGGAGTAAGTGCTCATGCGGCAAAGATACGGCAGGGATTTCGGACGCCCCTTCGGGGCTTAAAGGTAGGGAGAGAGTTCGTTACCCCCATGCTTCCGCATGGGGCTACTATTGGGTGGCCGCTTCGCGGCAGGTATCGGCTCACTCCTCCTCAAAATAATCGCCATCGACGCGCTTGAGCACGTAGGTGTTTTGGACCGTGACGCCGACGTTGTGATCGTCACTACTTTATGGATTCCAATCGCCTGATGAGTTGACCCTTAGCACCTGGATGAAATACCTTTATTCCCCACATACCAAGCTCGGGCACCCAGACGTAGTAGCTTGGCATTGTCCGTTCTGCGCTAAGCAAGACGTCTGATTGCGAATAGCTCTCGATCGTTCTGAAGAATTCTTCTTTGATTCCGTGGCGCTTAGCGCCAGCCATATCTGCGATTGTCGTATCTCTAAACACCGTATCTAAGCGGACCAGCGAATAACCTTGGTTACCGTAGTCATACCTGCTAACGCTGCCCACAGCTTGCCGAGTGTAGAGCGCATGTCGCATCCACTTGCCTTCCAATACGGAGATGTCGCCATTGTCCTCATACGCCAGGTAGGCTCCGACACGTGGGCTACTGATTGCGAGAATGTTATTTCGTCCTTCAAACGTCCGATCCGGTTGCACGACAGTATCCACGTATCGCAGTGACCACCCATCCTCACGATCCTCGTGAATGAAAAGACGTGACCCGATGAGCGGTCGAAAGTTGATAAGCCTACCTGGGCCTGCGACTTCACTACCGCATCCTGCAATGGCAAGTGCGAGGCAAAAGTAAGCAAAGCTGATCTTAGCGGTTGAACTCATCGTGTGATCTCCAATAGACAGTAGGCTTTTGAAAGAACACACGAAGCCAACGAGAGTTACTCCTCCTCAAAATAATCACCATCGACGCGCTTCAGCACGTAGGTGTTTTGGACGGTGACGCCGACGTTGTGATCGATCATGAGTTGCGCGAGTTGTTCGCCGTCGATGAGGACGATCTTCTTTTCGATGCGGTCCACGTATTCTTTGGCTTCGCTTGAGAACTGCGAGGTTGTGATGAGCACGCCTTTACGCGCTCGGAATCCTTCGAGGCTTCCTGCGAATGTCTGTACCGTCGGCCTACCAACCGTTGCTTCCCATCGCTTTGCTTGCAGATAGATGGAGTCGAGTCCCAGTTTGTCTTCTTTGATGATGCCGTCGACGCCGCCATCGGCAGTGTATCGTGTTCTTTGCCCTGCTTCGGCCTGTGAGCCGCCATATCCCATGGCGACTAGTAGATCAACTACAACTTGTTCGAATCGCAAAGGTGAGACAATACGTACCTTCTCAAGCACTTCTTGTGCAAGTTCGCGGCGCAGGGCCTGGTATGTGTTTTCGAATTGTTCGGTGGGAGTTTCCTCGGCGTCGTCGGTGGTAATGACTGGCGTTACATTCTCGTCATCACCTCCCGTTCGCTTTGTTTGGAACTCAAGGAATTCCGGAAACTGACGAAGGTACTTTACATCGAGTTTCCCAGGACCTGTTGATAGCACAGTCTTGCCCCGCTCGGAAATTCTATATCGTCCGCGACTTACTGTTTCGAATAAACCTGATCGACGCAGATAAACGATCGACCACTCCAGCCGATTTTTGAAGCGCGATTGCTTCCCGCTGGGCAAGAGCTCCTTCATATCGTCCTCAGTGATTCCGAGTCTTTCTGCTGCCGTCTCGCCAAGATCGGCCGAAGAATGTATCTCGCCATCAGCAGCGGCTCGAAGTACTGGCGAGAAGAATTGTTGAAAATCTGGTATCGGCATGTTGTGGTGCTTGTGTTAAGTCGTCAAATATACGAACTTCTCAGGCGCCTTCAACTAGCCCCACCCTAACCCTCCCCTTTTCTGGGGAGGGAATCGATCGCACTATTCTTCCTGGAGATCGACGAAGCCGAGCAGGTCTTCAGGTTCGTAATCGATCTCGGCGGCTTCGAGGAGCGAGATGAATTCGTCTTTGAAGGATGTAGTGCGGTGATACTCCTGCTGATGCTCAATGCTCTCCGCGATCTCGTCCAATTCGTTGCCGCTGCATGTGACGGCGTAGTAGTCGGTCTGCCACTTGAAGTTTGGGCTGCCGATACCCTCTTTGATCACGAATGCCTGTGTCCCCTTCTGGAGCCTCTGAATGTTCTCGTCCACACTCAGTTCGACCGGATGATTGACGAGCGCGTGCAGATGCTCGCGCTCGTGCTTGCAGGCAAAGACGTGGTTGCCGTTGAGTTCGAGCGTCGACCTCGCAGCCTCCTCTAGCGCCTCGCAGAAGTGTCGCGGGATGACGCTCTCGCGGCCATCGACCGCGATGATGAGGTGGATGAAGCAGTGATTTTCGGTGGAGTCGTGCATGGGTTTGTCTCGAGGAATGATCTGGGGTGCGTTCAAATATACGAACAATTGGGCAGAGTCCAGGGGGAGAACCCGGCTGCGCCTCGTGACAAGCTAAAGCGTGTTCTACACTTTATGTATATAAATGTGACGAACCGATTGCTTTTGCCCTGAAAATTTCGTATATTTGCAGCGCTTCCTTCCGTCCCGGGCATTCGTCCCACGCACAAGATCTCGATCAACCGCGATCTCCCGCTTTCGGCCACTTTGCCAAGTGGCCCTACGATGAATTTTGGCGGTCCCTCTCTATATAAATCAACGACTTAGACCCTGCGTGTGCACACCCCCTATACTCAGTCCTCGAACCTCAGTCCTCGAACCTTAGTCCTCAGTCCTCCCGACCATTCTAGGCTTGCCGGCTAAAGCCAGCGCTACATTTTAAACTTCCAAAGATTTTTTCTGGCAACTGGAAACTTACTACTTTCGAGAGTGCTTTTATAAGCACCTACCTAGTCGAGCACCTGCACAAACAGGCAGTTGCCCAAAAGGGCGGTGATAAGTGGCAAGACAATCGAATTAGTATTATGGCACCCTTTAAGACAGAGATCGAAGGCCGCGAAGAGCTGCCGCCGCAGCAGCAGAAGGTACTTGATTATATCGAGGAGTATCTCCAGCGCTGGAGCTATCCGCCGGCCATCGCGGAGATCACTGAATTCCTCGGCCTGAGCTCGACCTTCGGTGTGCGTAAGCATATCGATGCGCTGGTCAAGAAGGGCTTCCTGATCCGTGGCGGCGAAGGTCTTTCACGAGCGATCATGCTGGCCCGTCCGTCGCGCCGCAATGATGCTGGTGAGCTTCGGTCCAACGGGATCCCGATCGTCGGTCAGGTCACGGCCGGCGAGCCGATCCTGGCAGTGCAGAACGTCGAGGGCTGGCTCTCCTTCAAGCCGATGGATCTGTCGAAGGAGGTCTTTGGGCTACGCGTCAAGGGTATGTCGATGAAGGACAAGGGCATTATGGATGGCGACCTGGTGGTCGTCCGCCAGCAGCCGACCGCCGAGGATGGCGACATCATTGTGGCGCTCCTCGAGGACTCGGCGACGGTCAAGACCTTCCGGAAGAAGAAGACCGGCTTCGAGCTGGAGCCAGCGAACGAGGACTTCAAGCCGATCCAGATCACCGAGGGAATGTACTTCCAGGTGCTCGGCAAGGTCATCACCGTCATCCGCAATATCGATGACCGCCGCGCAGGTGTGTTTCAGATGAAATTCCACTAGACGACTTTTATACAGCAACTCTTAGATTTTACGCTTCCCTGATCGACAGCCTGATCTGTAATCCTCGCAAAGCAATATAGATCAAGCACTTAGCAAAATCACATCAAGATAGACCTAGCATATCAGGAAGGACTTTTAGCCATGCAGATCACAGCAACCCGCACCCAGTCAGCCGATCAGGATTCGCTCCTCGCATTCAATCTTTTCGCTCCAGTCAAGAGCCCTGTAAAGACGCCAGCAAAGCCAGCTGTTAGGCCTGAAATTCAGGCTCGCACAACAGCTACGGACCAGGCAGTCCAGCACGACATGCAGGAGGTTGCTGCCCGATTTAATCGTCCGCAGGTAGCGGCGTTCGGCGTCGAGACGCTGCTGAAGACCGGTGCTCAGAACAGCGACTTCAATACGACCACAATGGGCAAGGTGACCTTCCGCCGCGTCGAGGCGCTAGCGCTCACCGCCAGCCGCGCCGAGATCGTCACAGCCGACGAGCGCCTTCAGGCGCACCTTGTGTCGCTCTGCGACTCCCTCCGCTCCCGCTACTGAGGGTAATTTAGAGATAAGAATTAAGAAATAAGAATTGGGGAAGCTGAGGCTCCTCCCTTCCTAACGATTTGTCGATCAAGGATACCGGCAGGATTTTGCGAGGATTTTTGCCGGTAACAAAAAGAGCCAGTCAGCAATGACCGGCTCTTTAATTTTTAAGCTTCCTTCCTTTACACTACTTGATGTTCGTCACGAGCACCATCACTCGGCGATTGAGCTGCTTGCCAGCTTGAGTTGTATTCGGCGCGATCGGCTGCGACTCACCGTAACCCTTCGCGATCACTCTACCATCAGCCACGCCATTAGCGACGAGGTAGCCTCTAACCGAGTTCGCACGGCTCAAAGATAACTGTAAGTTGTAAGCTTCCTCAGCGTCGCTGTCGGTATGTCCTTGAACTTCGATAGTTAACTTTGGAAATTTCAACATTAGCTTGATAAGATCATCAAGCTGCGCTTTGGAATCAGTGCGAACAGCTGCCTTATCGATATCGAAGAAGACGCTGTCAAGTCTAAAGAGCGATCCTTCATACTCTTCTTCCTTCTGCACGACCTCATCAGCATCAGATAGTGTAGATCCTGGACGGGCATTCTTCGGTACCAAGATCTTCCAAACATCGCTCTTGCCAAAGCCATACTGCGAGCTGCCGTGGACGCTGGAGAAATACGCTGTATCACCCCTCGCGGAGACCATAAGGTACGCATCGAACGAAGGCGTGTTGATCGATTCGCCAAGGTTCTGCGGCTCGCTCCAATTCTGCCATGTATCATCGAGGCGGCGCGAGATGAAGACGTCGTGAAGCCCGTATCCGCCACGACCATCTGTTGAGAAATAAATTGTGCGATCATCGTAGGCAAGGAATGGCGAGATCTCATCTCCACCATTGCTCAACGATCTGATCAGCTCAGGCTTTGCAAACTTATTGGGACCAGTCTTCTTGCACAAATAGAGGTCATGCTTGCCAACGCCATCTTTACGCTTGACCGACAGAAGGAGAATATCTTCCGTTTGCGAGATGGCCATCATGGCTACGGACGTGTCGTTGTAATAGTCTTCGATCTCTAATGGCTCTGGGAATTGCCATGAACCGTCCGGACCCTTTGTGCTGACTGAGAAGCCTTTACCGCGCGTGCCATCTTTGCGATAAATGTTCTGGAGATAGAGTCTGGTCGCCGTTGCATTGATCGCGCGGACGCCATCGTAGGTCGTTGTGTTGAGCGGCCCTTCGAGCCTGCGAGCAGGGGCCCAGTTACCACTTGAATCCCTTGCCGTATACCAAATGTCCTCGTCCTGCGGAAGTGATGAGAAGCCCAGATTATCAGGGGATCCCTTACGGGTAAAGAAGAGCATGGTCTCATCCGGCGTGATGACCGGGAAAAGCTCGGAGTACGGAGAATTCACACCTTCTCCGAGATTTACCTTCCAGTCATCCGCCTTCTCCGGTGCGGAGTCGACATTCAGCGGCTGCTGCGCTATTACACTGGATGAGCCAAGCGCGGCAACGGTGACAATGGCTGCCACCAAATGCCAGATATTCTTGAGACGGATCATATTAGGAAGTGAGTGCCGCCCCTACTCAGTTGAGGGGCTAGAGCTGACTCGAACAGGGCCATGGATGGGGCGATTCCAGCAATCGCCTCATAGCAAAGCAGTTGACCCATCACATTTTCGTAACCAGCATCTTCACTTCCGACATTTCGCGCATCGCAAACAAAATGCCTTCCCGCCCATAGCCTGAAGACTTGATGCCGCCGTAGGGCATCGTATCGAGGCGGAAGGAATTCGAGTCGTTGACGATCAGGCCGCCGACATCCAATTGTTCATACGCTTGATTGATAAGTCGAATATCGTTAGTGAAGAGCCCCGTCTGTAAACCATACTTACTCTCATTGACGATCGATAACGCCTCATCGAACGAATCATACAACTGCACAATGACCACTGGTGCGAATGCCTCATTCTGATAGATAGCGGAATCAACTGTTGGCCTAGTAAGCACCGTTGGCGTGATCCAATTTGGAGCTTTGTATTCGCCTGTGTGACGAGTCGCTCCTCCATTCACCGACTCCTGGATCCATGCCTCTACCTTCCGCGCTGCGACTTCGGAGATCATCGGTCCTACGAGCGTGGACTCGAGCTTTGGATCAGCAACCGTGAGCTGTTTTGCCTCAGTGATGATCCGTTCTAGCATCGGCCTGAACAGTTTGCGCCTGACGATCAGGTTCTGCAAGCTGACACAGATCTGTCCGGCATAACCGAATGCTGCGCGCGCAAGTGTATTCGCGACCGCCGTAAGATCATCGGCATCATTGAGGATGACGCAACCATTGCCACCTAGCTCGAGCGAAACCTTCGCACGTCCAGCGATCGACTTGAGCTTCCAGCCAACAGCGTCGCTGCCGGTGAAAGAGATCATCGCGATGCGCTCGTCGCGCACCATCGATTCTGCAACTTCATTCTCGCACGGCCCGACGTTAAGTACGCCGTCGGGCAAGCCGGCTTGCTGCATGATCCCAGCGAGCATGAATGATGTAAGCGGCGTTTGCGATGCAGGCTTGAGCACCACTGTATTCCCAGCTGCAATAGCCGGCGCAACTTTGTGCGCGACAAGATTAAGCGGGTAGTTGAACGGAGTGATCGCGAGGACAACCCCGATCGGGAAATATCGGAAGCTTCCGGTGCGGCCAACTCCAGCTGCCGAAACGCTCATGTCCATCACTTCACCCTCTCCTGCACGATGCGCGGCCTCTGCGGCGGCCTTGAATGTGAAGACCGCCCTATCTACTTCTAGCCGCGCCAGCGTGATCGGCTTGCCTGCCTCTCGCACGATCATCATCGCGAGCGCTTCACGCTGTTCGTAAATAAGCGCAGAGGTCTTTGCCAGAATATCCGCACGCTGGTGTACTGGCGCATGCCTAAACTCCCCGAAGGCAGTTCGAGCGGCCTGGATCGACTGAGCGGCTTGATCACGATCGACGTAACTCACTTCACCCACAACGGAGCCGTCGAAGGGGTCGATAACTGCGCAAATGCCTGCATTGCCCGAGCTCTTTCTCCCCCCAATTATAGGATGTCTGACCGATGATATCATTCTTAATGAACGTACGATGGATGGTGAGCAATCCGCCGGGACAAGCCTGGCAAAACGCGTCTCAAGGGGCATGGGGTAAAAGTGTCGTAATTTTGCAGCTTCCCAGGAGGTCGCGGCGAATCTGATGGAAAGCCGGTCATTCTCCTCCCCCGTTAGAAACGCCTGTTAATCAATCTTTCGCACACTATGAGGATCATCGTTCAAAAGCTCAATTGGAAGCAAGCCCGCACGGATGTCGTCGCCTTCTTTCAGATCGAAGACACAAAGTGGATCGCACAGAAGCAAAATTATTACGGCAAGGGCACAGCGCTCTTTAACGCTTCTAATGTGCTGCTCGAATCGGGAGATATGCAGGGCAAGACGAGCGAGCTCTTCGTGCTCTATCCAGGCAAAGGCGAAGCGAAGGCCACACGCATCCTTCTCGCTGGTGTTGGTAAGGAAGACAAACTGACGATCGAGCAGGTGCGCCGTGCCTCTGGACGCCTCGTCAGGAAGGCCGCTGGAATGAAGGCAAACTCGCTTGCACTCTACCTGCCGCATCTCAAGGGGAAATCTGGTGCGGAGGTTGCGGCAGCAGTCGTTGAAGGTTTTGTCCTCGGTACATACAAGTTTGACAAGTTCTTCAAGATCGATGAGCCAAAAGTAAATCTCGAGACGCTCACGATCCTGACCGATGACGATGACATCAACGGTTCATCGCTGAACGAGGTGAAGCGTTCGATCGATCAGGCACAACTCATCGCGAATGCGACGAACTTCTGCCGCGACATGTGCAACGAGCCTTCAAACAACAAGTACCCTGAGGTGATGGGTAATTGGGCGAAGAAGGTCGGTAAGGAATCAGGCGTGAAAGTTACAGTCTTTGGGCCTTCGGAGTTGGCGAAGAACAAGATGATCGGCACACTCACGGTGAACAAGGGTTCAGAACGTCAGGCTCGCTTCATCGTGATGGAGTATAATGGCGCAAAGAAGAAGACTGACCAGCCGATCGTCCTTGTTGGTAAGGGCATCACGTTCGATACAGGCGGTATCTCGATCAAGCCTGCTGCTGGCATGGGCGAGATGAAGAGCGATATGTCTGGTGCTGCTGCGGTCATCGCTACACTGAAGGCGGTCGCTGATCTCAAGCTTCCGATCAATGTTGTTGGCCTGGTAGCAAGCGCTGAGAACATGCCATCGGGCACCGCGATGCGCCCCGGTGACATCATCACGTATCCTAATGGTCTCTCAGTTGAGATCGACAACACCGATGCAGAGGGACGTCTCGTGCTCGCTGACGCTTTGATCTGGGCACAGAAGTATAATCCAAAACACGTTATTGATCTCGCCACTCTCACCGGTGCATGCGTAGTTGCACTTGGCACCGTGACGACGGGGATGATGGGTAACGACGAGGAGATGAAGCTGCGTCTGAAGAAGTCGGGCGACTACACTCACGAGCGCGTCTGTGAGCTCCCGATCTACGAGGAGTATGAGGATCTGATCAAGTCGGATGTCGCAGACATCAAGAACGTAGGCGGACGCTGGGCCGGTGCGATCACCGCTGCCCTCTTCCTCAAGCGTTTCACGAACTACCCTTGGATCCATCTCGACATCGCAGGCCCTTCTCGCGCTGATTCGAGCGGCGACTACATCGCACGAGGCGGCACGGGCGTAGGTGTACGCTTGCTCACGCGCATGTTGATGGAGTCAGCAAAGAACTGATCTATGGTCATGTAGAAGCTAAAAGGCCGGAGCTCGCTTCGGTCTTTTAGCTTATATTACTTGCTCTCGAGAATCTCAAAACCGCCAATCACTGTGTCGAGCACATATCGCTCCAGGACGAATTGTTCGAACTCGGGGAAGCGCTTCACTTGATCTTTTGAGCTCTCGGCATTCGGCAACAGCCAAAGATTGTCCGTGGTAGTCCATAAGATAAATCTCGGTGGCTTCGCTTCAAAGTCTCGCATCATCTCTGCACGCCACTTGAGTTGCAACGCGGTCAATGGCTGACCCTTTGGCTGCATGAGGATGTGCTCGTGCGTCTGGAAGCGTGTCGGTGCACCGTGTCTAGTAAGCTGATACGGCCAGATACGCATGCTCCAGATAAAGAGATGGTCTCCCTCGACAAGTTGAGGCTTAAGATAGTCCGCAACAGCCAATTCCTCAGCGAGTTTGACGTCGGTAGAATGGCTCGTCCCATAGATCGTTCTGAGCGATGAGCCATTCGCGTATGCACTCATCGAGTCCCATGGCAAACGGTCGCCGCCACGAAGCATGATCGCAAGAACGGCAGTAGCGAGCCAGATCAGCCTGCGACTTTCACTTCTTGGCTTGAATACTTCGATTACGTTTGCGATCCCAATACCCATTAAGATCGCGGCAATCGCATAGCTCGGAGTCATATGGTGGGCATCGCCCTGACCTTGTATGAAGGTCGAGATCGGCGCGATCAGCGTCGCGATGAACACTGGCATCAACGGCCTCAATTTGTCCCTATCCTTTATGACCATGTGGATGATGCCAATGGCTCCAACAAAGAAGATCACCGTCATCGTACCCGAGCCACGCATGCTTACGCCATGCCTAAACTTGCCGTAGACCTCAAGATTGAACTGCACGATGCTCTCGTAGAGGACATCAAACTTCCCGATCGCAATGTAAGTGAAGATCAGTATCAAAGCAGGCACGGCACCAAAGAGCAGTACAGTCAGGCCATCTCGCCAATTCTTCCCTTTCGACCACATGTATCCCGCTGCAAACACAGCGAAGATGATGAACATCGGCCGTAACAGGATCATGTAGCCGCAAGACAGGCCGAGCCCGATCAACTGTCGGGTACTAAGCCGGTCCTGCACAAGCAACCAGACCGAATACACAAGGAATGGGACGATGAATGCATCGCGTTGGCCGATGTTCCATATCCCCAAACCTATGTATGTCAGAGCGTATACAATTGGAGCGATGACCGTTGCAATTTCTCCCGACAGCTGTTTTGCGGTCTTTGCGATAAAGTATAATCCTATCGTCTGAAGGATCAGATCGAAGACTGCAAAGCCAAGCGACGAGTGGCCAAAGAGAAGAATGCAGAGGGCATGGATGATCGCACCACCTGGGAAATTTTGGTCGTACGATCCGATGTAAGGCAACTC
>JBKJTP010000116.1:0-5763 GCA_046590195.1 Kapaibacterium sp. (SeqCode)
ACCCTATACCCTATACCCTATACCCTCCTATCACAGCTTCGAG
This sequence comes from Kapaibacterium sp. (SeqCode), assembly GCA_046590195.1. Lineage (GTDB taxonomy): Bacteria > Bacteroidota > Ignavibacteria > Palsa-1295 > Palsa-1295 > JBKJTP01. The sequence goes on from JBKJTP010000116.1 coordinate 44, forward strand.
ATGTGGATATCCCCTGAGCTTGCGCTGACGTAGACCTTTTTGCCGCCGCCATTGACACTAACGCGAATGGTCCCCTCGTGCTCTATCGTGGAGAAGCCTCCGTAGTTTACCGCGACGACTCCGCTCGAGGTCTCAAGCTCGAAATCGATGCCTGCGCCATCGGCGATATTGATCGTGACGTTGCCACTGGAAGACTCGATGTGGACGTTCTCGAAGTTGCGGTCCGAAACGTCCATCCGCACATCGCCAGAACTGACGTCGACGTTGCCACCCTTGCTTGTCGTGACGGTTACGTCTCCCGAGGAGCTTTCGATGTTGACTCGGCCTTCGGTACCAACTTTGACGTCGCCTGAGCTCACGTCAACATTGATATTGCCCTTCATATTCGAGATGTCGAGATCGGCAGAGCTCAGATCAATATTCAGATCGAGCCGCTGTGGTGCGTCGATAGTGAGTTTCTCAATGCGCACGAATTCTTTTTCCGAACCAGGATAATCGATCGAAAGTCTTGCATCGGTCGTGCCTGACCATTTCAGGTTCATGCCTTCTGCGATGCGCTTTGCATCTTCTTCGCTGTTTGCCCATACTGAGGCGCGAGCAAATGCGGTAAGCGAATCCTGCGAATCGCCGTATATCACCAGCTTGTCAGCAAGATCGCCACCATCAATAGTGAGTGAGGTAAAGTATGAGGCGTTGACCAGCGCTTCCTTGTCGATGAGTTGATCTTCGACGTTCACAACGCAGCTCGAAAGTGTAGCTGTGATCGCCAATGCTGCAAAAATATTCTTCTTCATAGTCGTAAGCATAGGGGTGCGATTAAAGGTGAGATCAGAAGTGGAATTTGAAGTTCAATCCGCCTGTGAGCGCAAGAGCCGACTGCGGCAATACGCGTGGTGTGCGAATGAAGCCATCAGTCACGACAAAGCCAGATCGAATGAACCCACCGATCGAGAAAAGCTCTGAAGGAAGAAGGTCAATACCAGCTTGCAGGTATGGTTGCACGCCAAGCTTTGAATCGATATCGGCACCCCAACGGATCTGCAGCGGGATCGCAAGTCGACCCTGGAAGGCGATCGACTCGGTCAGATATGTGTAGTACTCAACAGCTGGAGCGAAGGTGATCGAGTGCCGATTACTCGTGAGCTGATCGGCGCTCGCGTAGTTGATGTCGGTTACACCTGCGCGAATGTTCTCCGCTACACGTGTGACGACACCGACACCGCCTGCAAAGAGGAAGGTCTCGTTCGGACCCCAGGCGACGTCACCGCCAAGTTCGATGTATGTTGGAAATTCGCGGTCGAGAGAATCGAGATCGACCTCTCCACGGAAGGATTGAGCTTGTGTGGGATCCGCTAGACATAATAGAATAGCAAGCGCCGCAATAGTGCGTAGCATAATAGTATTTCCGATTTTGATTAAGATTAGAGCTCGGACGATCGATCATCCTTGATCAGGATCGCCCGTAGAGAACCGACGCTCTTACGGCTGAGTGACGAACCTGTTTCCCAAACCTGACGCAAGCCAGCCAATCATTCTCCATTTTAGTAAAGAATAGTATCAGCCGGCTCGCGCGCAATCGGTTAAAGATCGACTTGATAACCGATATGGATCGCAGCTATGTAGGAGATGTCGTTTGGAACAAACTCAGTCGTACCAACGCGATTGTTCTCTCCAAGAAAGATCTCCTTGCCGATATTGACCCAAGGATTCACATAGAGTCCGATGCCTTCGAACGGCTGATATAGATAGCCCACGCGCACATTCGGATAGATGCTCTTAAAGCTTGCGCGATCGGAGGTCTCGTTCTTCCCTACTGTTTTTGAATAGAGAAAGACAGATGGTCCAAAGTGGAATCCGGTACGATCTTCAGCAATGAAGTAATCGACGAAGACCGCGTAGCTCGTCTCGAGCTTCACGTCCTTGAATCCGTTATCTTTATTGGCGGCGCTCATCAAGGCATCTGGCAAGCTAGAGCGGTAGACCGATCCCATCAGCGTGAAGTGTTCAGCGCCTTTGGGACTATACTTAGCACTCACGGAATATCCGCCGAAAATGAATGGAGCGGGATCTAGCTCGATAGCGAGATAATGCGTCGTCGAGCGATCTGTCTCAGTGCTTTGCGTCAACGCCGCTTCGCCCTTTTCGATAGCTGGAGATGTATTGTCTTGTGCTTTTGAAGTCGAAGCGAGTCCAAAGAATAGTATTGTTGTAACGATAATGCGTAACATAACAGTAGATAATTAGAATAGTAAGCAATTGAGATCTATCGATCTCCCATTTGGCGACGGTTACGCCGAGTCCTGCTTACGGTTTCTAAATATCCTTTGCTGTTTTGTAGCATCCTGAATCCTGGGTTCAGGCTTTCTCCTCGGGCAATGTTTGCATCAAAGCTTCGAGATCTACCGTCTCCCCTATTCGCGGCAAGTACACATCCCAACCAAGTTCAGCTTCGATCTTTGCTTTGAGCGCAATGCGCGCGGGCTGTTCTCCGTGCGTTAGGAATACGCGTTTTGGTGGAATTGGCATTTGCCGCATCCATTCAAGCAACTCGTTTTGGTCGGCGTGTCCGCTGAATGAATTGAGCTTCTCGACTTTTGCGTGCACAGGCACACGAGTACCATGGATCGACACAGACTCTGCACCGTCGATCAATTCGCGGCCCAGTGTCGATTCGGCCTGGAAGCCTGTGAAGAGTACGAGCGTGCCGGCATCTGGCAATCGATTGCGCAAGTGATGCATGATGCGTCCGCCGCTCGCCATTCCGCTGGCGCTGATGATGATGGCAGGACCACTGAGGTTGTTCAGTGACTTCGATTCCGTCGGCGTGCGAACAAAGTGCAGCGATGGGAATGAGAGCGGATTCTTGTCAGGCTCGTTCATCTCTTCCTCGAGCATCGTGTGTTCGTCTGCGTATTTCTCGTAGACTGCCGTTACGCCTGTTGCCATCGGACTATCGACGAATGTGCGGATCTCAGGTATCTTGCCATCACGCATGAAAGCGTTGAGGCAATAGATGATCTCTTGCGCACGATCGACAGCGAATGCCGGGATCACCAGCACCAACTTCTCCGCAACGACTCGCTGTACTACTTCGAGGAATTCATCCATCGGCGCGACCGGATGATGCACGCGGTCACCGTAAGTAGATTCGCATATGAGAAAATCTGCGGCCGGAGGCGGCTCCTTCGGATTGAGATAGATCGGCTTATCGCGGCCGAGATCACCTGAGAAGAGCACTTTGATCTGCTGCTTATTCGCATGCTGCTCTTCATCGGTGTGTCTTGTCACTCGGACGAAGTTCGATCCGAGGATATGTCCGGCATTGTAAAATCGGAAGCTGATATCATCTGGAAGCTTGCGCTCAGAGTCGCGGCTGACCACGCGGAATTGGCCGAGCGTCTGCTCCACATCATCGCTGTCATAAAGCGGCAACGCAGGATGATGACGGGTGTACTGATGCTTGTTCGCGTCCTCTGCATCCTCCATCTGGATCTTCGCGCTATCACGCAGAATGAACGATGCGACCTCATGCGTCGATGGCGTGCAGAATATCTGTCCGCTGAATCCTTGCTTCACGAGCTTCGGTAGGTAGCCCGTGTGATCGAGATGTGCGTGCGTGAGCACGATGTTGTGAATGTCGCTCACTGCGATCGGCAGCGGCGCCCAGTTCTTCTCACTCAATTCTCGGCCGCCCTGGAAGAGTCCGCAATCGAGCATGAAGCCACGGCTCTTTGAGGTGCGCAGAAAATATTTCGAGCCAGTTACCTGGCCTGCTGCGCCATAGAATGTGAGATTGAACATAAGCTAATGATAGCAAACACGTGTTACCAGAACCGCCACCAAGGGCGGCCCTTCAAAGCTTTTAGCAATTGATCGCGAGTTGTGCGATGCTTGAACGCGAGCTTCCCGTCGATCAGTATCACAGGGATCTTATCCCAATACTCATCGTACATCGCGTCACCTTTACTGATCTTGACGATATCGATCTCGAAGTCGGCATAGTCCTGCGCTGACTCGACCTCTTCCCACGCTTCATCGCACAGCGTACAGCCACCTTCTTTGGTGATAAAAGTCAATACAGGCTTGCTCATGCTCGGGCTGGCTTTGTTGACTTTCCTGTCGGTGCAGCGATCATCGGCGCGTTGCCTTTATATTTCGTCATCAGCATGACGATCGATACGATGATGAAGAGCACTGAGATCCATTGCGCCTGCGAGAGTCCAGCATATAGCGGGTTCAATCGAATGAATTCGATGAGCAACCGCTCAATGCCCATGATCAACAGCGTAACATAGAACATCTTGCCTGGTTGGGATTCGTACTTCGCTCGCCTCTTCCAGACCCATGCAAATGCGATGAGGCAAAACAGCGCTTCGTAGACGGGTGCGGGATGCACTGTGACCGTTTCATCAAGCCGAGTGATGCGCTGACCAAGCGGATCCACACCTGTTTGGATCACCCGCAGCGAGTCGTAATGCCACTCGGCGCGCGCGACTGAATCACGTTCGAAATACTCTGGAAGTGTCGACGTGACCTTTGCCGTGCCCTGCGGATATGCCATCGCCCATGGCAAGCGCGAAGGAAGTCCGTAATCGCCGTCGCCTGCAAGCTGACATCCGATGCGTCCGATGCCGTAGGCAAGAAGCACCGTCGGGATGATCATATCCGCAAAGTTGAAGAACGGGAATTTTCGCTTCTTCAGATAAAAGAAGATCAAGACCAGCGCGACAATGAAGCCGCCGTAGAACGTGAGTCCGGCTGGAGAGAAGATCGTGCCGAGTGGGTCGCGGGCAAAGTCGCTCCAGTTCTCGAGGATCGAGAAGAGCTTCGAGCCAGCGACACCGCCAATGAGCGCACGGATCGTGATCGACCAGGCTAGCGATTCATCTAGCTTACGGCGCTTGAGCTCCTGGACAAAGAAGTAATTGGCAGCCATAAAGGCTACGGCCATCATGAGTCCGAAGCTGTACAGCTTGATCGGCCCGAGTTCGAAGATTACAGGGTACATTCGGGGAGAGAAAGGAATTACGTCCTAACAATACGTTCTAGCAGAACGCCGTGGAGGAGGAAATTCTTCCGCGTTTCTTTACTCGATATCTCCGTGGTTCCCTAGTGCGAGCCAAAGCAAGACCGTACCAACTGCCGCCACTATTGCAATACCGGCTAGGATGCCCGGCCAGAGCTTACCCCGGTTCTCTTCCACCGCAGTATGCTTCTCGCATTTCGCGTAAAGCGAGTCAAAGACGATATACTCCTCATGCGTCAGGGTTTGTCGTCTCTCGTAAAGGGCACGAAGCGTTGAGTCCTCGCAAGGAGACCGATCGGTGAAGTTGCGTTTGCGGCAGCTTTGGTCTGAAATGCCAACAATGATGAGGGTCAGGAGAAGAAGTGTTGTTCGCATAGGCAAAGATACAAACTTCTTCATGGTTCAAGTTACTTCTTCTTTGCCTGGCAGGTCGGGCAATAGAATGTCATGCGCGGCCTCTTATTCGAAAGTAACCTGCTTGCCGAGTAGCATGCCGAGACCAAAGTTCATTGTCACCTTGAAATGGAGTTTCTTATTCGAGAGGAGGATGGCAGGGCCCAGGCCATAGCCGAAGCCAACGCCCGAGAAACGTGCTTCGCGGATAGAGCCGATGCGAGCTGTGACACCAAAGATCGGGGTGAGTTCGCCGGTAGCGTCAAGTCTTGAAACGCCGCCGATAAGGCCAGCCTCCCAG
>JBKJTP010000072.1:0-4767 GCA_046590195.1 Kapaibacterium sp. (SeqCode)
GATCGATGCCGAACTCGCGAAATATGAAGGTGTCCGCAACCCAGTAGCCGCAAAGGTGAAGAAGTAGCGTTTTAATGATAAGTTTTGAGTTTCAATGGCGCGTAGAGATACGCGCCATTTCTGTTTACGCGTGAACAGAACGTAGGCCTTGCGGCAAGAAACATTGAGTACGAGTAAGCGGTTAGCAGGTTGCCCTGTGAGCCATGAGATCGCGCGAATGACCTACCGCACAGCACGTACCATAGCCATCGTCGTATTCATCGTGATGCTTGCACTTGATGGCTATCAAGTGTGGCGTATTGCGTTCGTGCGTCACGAAGCGGATTTCCCAGCGTATCTCGCTGCAGCGAATGGCGTGCTCGAGGGCGCCAATCCCTATGCTGCCCGTGCAACACCGCCATACAATACGCTCGAAGGCTACCGCGCGTTTGTCTATCCGCTGTTCATCGCAGTGGTCTGGATCCCGTTCACCTTGGTGTCTGCTCTTGCGGCTTCCTTCCTCTGGTTTGCTCTTTCCTCGTTCTTTCTCGTCGCTTCGCTCTACTTCATCGTTAAGTTGATCGGCATCAAAGACGAGAGGCATCGCTTGTTGCTCGCCGCTGTACTTGTGCTGCTATTTGTCTCGATCATCCAGGCCGAATTGATGTACGGTCAGATCAATCTCTTCGTACTTGCTCTCGTGCTTTTTGCTATCGATCGGACGCGAGAGAGTCAGACCGCCGCTGGCATCTCGCTCGGCGCTGCCATCGCAGCCAAGCTCATGCCTGTTGTGGTCCTGCCAGTGCTTCTGCTAAATCGGCAGCGCACAGCTTACGTAGCGATCGCGACCGCGCTCGTTGCATGCATCTTGATCCCCTATCTCGTCATGGGCAATCGCATCAGTGAGTACTATCACTACTGGTTCAACACCGTTTTGTCGACTGGCGTAACAAGCAGCGAGCAGGGACATCGTTCGTGCGATGTGGCGCGTGTGATCGCGCACTTCGGAGGCAGTAACGTCGCAAGCACAGTCTTGAAATTACTGTGCGGCATGGCGCTGCTGGCATTCCCGATCTACTTGCTAGTGCGGCATAACCGCTTGACGGAAGCGCTCTTTCTTTCACTTGTGCTGTCGCCGCTTACCGCCAATCTCAGCGAGCCCTATCATCTCATCATCTTGATGCCCGCGATGGGATTGCTGATTGCGAACGCGATCCGGACTCGCAGTAAGTGGGATTGGATCACGATCGTCGCCATTCAGCTTTGCATCCTCTGGGGCTATGGACTTGCCGTGCCCATTGACACCATCGGCATGCTTGTGCTATTCGCGCTGGTGTTCAAGACAGCGCTACGTAAGGAAGTCACCTCGTAGGGCCACTTGGCAAGGTGGCCGCAACGCGGAGACAATGTTTGTCGATAAACGGAGAATGGCCGTGGCATCATTGCCACGGCCACTCTCGCTTGCAAAATGAATTCGTTGGCCGCATTCCGGCCACATTGCGATGTGGCCCTACGGGTAAACGGTTATGCTACTGTGAGCAACTCCGATGGAATCGTCGGCATCACCGTATCTGCATCGACATGTTGGTGCAATCGCGCTGACTCGATCTCGTAGCGAGGATATTCGCCAGGAGCGTACTCCGCGAGAATATCATAGAGCGTAGTGCGCTCGGCAGGGACGAATCCCGACTCACGGATCAGATCAACCGTCTCATGCACCGTCGTTGTGTGCACGAAGTTTGCGGATGCGTGTACGTTCTCTTCTTCGAGCGTGCCGCCGAAATCATCCGCGCCGAAATGCAGCGCGATCTGCCCGGTCTTCTTGCCTTCAGAGAACCAGCTCGCCTGGATGTGCGGGAAGTTTTCGAGATAGATACGCGAGATCGCGATCATCTGCAAGTATCGCGTTGATGTGGCGTAAGTCGGGATGATCTTCTCAAGCGGTGTATTACCCGGCTTGAAGCTCCAGGGCACGAATGCCGTAAAGCCGTGATACTCATCCTGCAATTCGCGGATCACTTCAAAGTGCTCGATGATGTCTTCATCCTTTTCGATGTGTCCGTACATCATCGTCGCGGTCGACTTATAGCCAAGCTTGTGCGCCTCGCGCATGACGTTCAGCCAATCAGCACTCGTCCCCTTCTTCGCGGAGATCTTTCGTTTGATCTTGTCGGACAAGATCTCAGCGCCGCCTCCAGGGATCGAGTTGAGTCCTGCCTCTTTGAGCTTCACGAGTACTTCTGGGATCGAGAGCCCTGAGACTTCTGACATGCCGATGATCTCGCTCGTCGAGAAGAAGTGCGGATGGATCTCGGGCACTTCAGCGCGTGTGCGTCGAACGATCTCCGTGTAATACTCAAGCGGTAATGCGGAATTCACGCCACCCTGCAAGAGTATCGTCTTTACTCCGCGTGCTCCGCTTGACTTGAACTTCGCGATCAGGTCATCAACCGGCACAGTGTACGTATCAGCATCACCTTCATGACGGTAGAATGCGCAGAAGATGCAATCGATGTTGCAGATGTTCGTGTAGTTCGGATTCGAATCGATCACGAACGTGACACGCTGCTCGGGATTATGGCGATAACGAACAGTCTGCGCCATCTCTGCGAGATCGAGTAGCTCTGCATGCTTCAGCAGCCACAGGCCATCCTCACGAGTGATGCGCTCACCGTTCTGTACTTTTTGCTTGATCGAATCTATCATAACCATCTTATACCTGTACCTTACTGATCTCTAACTCACCGAGCGTCAGGAGTTCAACACTGAACTCATCGATCGCTCGTTGCTGCGCAGCACCGAATCGGAATGTGTACGCATTGAGATAATTCTCGATCTCTGCGTTCGTCATTCCGAGCTTCTTGCCATGCTCGCGGCCGATATCACCAAAGTGACCCTTCGACTGATCGAGCGAGCTTTCGAGATTGCGGACGATCTCCGCGCGCTGCTCTGAAGTCACATTGTTTGCAACAGCCCAAGTCGCGAAGACGAATGGCATTTGCTTCCACGCTGTCCACTCTTCCGCCAGATCGTAGCGATTAAGGAATGTCGAGAAGCCCTCCATCTTTGTGCGTGCCAGTGCCTCATCACCGATCAGGAGCACCGCATCGTACTTCGTGTACTGATTGCGCGAGCTTGTCAGGTGCAAGCGTTCGAGCTTATAATTCTTAATGCCATAGCGCTTCTCAAGCAACACGCGAAGAAGCTTCACGCTCGTCGAGGTCTGACCCGTGATGCCGATCGTCCTGCCCTCAAGTTGATGCCACTCGTAATGCGAGTGCAGATGCACCGAGTGCGATTTGCCATTCGTCGAGATGCCATAAGGCAGCGCTTCGAACTTGTGGGCCATGTCGAAGTAATCGCAAAGCGAAATCGGGCCCGCGCTGACAGTCCCCGCTTCAGCAAACTTTCCAAGCACGCTCGGCACCAGCGGCGCAAGCTTGATCTCGTTCATCTGCGAGCGGAAGAACGAGTAGAACGGAGCCGAATTGAGATACGGCATCTTGCTCACGACCTTCGTACCCTCTGCAGGATAGATCTCGATCGGATTATACCACACGTCACGCTCGACGGGCAGCTTGCCTGCATCGTGAATGATAGAGATCAACTTGTTCTTCGCGAGCTCCATCGGTGAAGTTGCGCCAGCATCGTGCGCGATGCGCTCTTCGCCGACTGTGCCGTCCATATCGTCAGCACCAAAGTTGAGGGCGATCGTGGCCACTTCCGCGGTCAGCATTACCCAATACGCCTTGATGTGCGGAATATTGTCGAGCATCAATCGCGATACTGCGATCGTCTTGAGATCATCGACAGCACTTGTGTAAGCGTTGCGCGTCTTGATGCCTGTGTTACCCGGCTGGAATGCGAGTGGGATAAATGACAGAAAGCCATTCGTCTCGTCCTGCGCTTCGCGCACCTTGATCATGTGTTCGACGCGCTCTTGCAGCGTCTCGACGTGACCATAGAGCAGCGTGACGTTCGAATTGATGCCCATACGGTGCGCAGCTTTATGCACATCGAACCACACCTTCGCGCCGATCTTCTGCTTGAACAAGAGCTTGCGAACGCGCTCGCTGAATACCTCAGCGCCGCCACCAGGCATTGTGCGCAAACCTGCTTCCTGCAGCTCTTGCAACACCTGCTCGTGCGATTTCTTGAATTTCTTGCTGAAGTAATCGATCTCGACAGCAGTGAACGCCTTCACGTCCACATTTGGAAAGCGCGTCTTGATCGTCCGAACCATGTCGATATAGAACTCCCACGGCCATGTTGGGTGCAAACCGGCAGTAATATGAACCTCGTGAAGATCCGGACGGAGCTTGGAGAGCATATCCTCGAGCGTCATCTCGTAGGCGTCATCTGCGCCAGCCTTCACGGCGAAGTCGCAGAACTTACACGAGAGCACGCAGACGTTCGTCGGCTCGAGCTTACGATTGAGTACGAAGTAAACGCTATCGCCAGATTTCGCACGCGCTACCTCATTGGCCATTCGGCCGACGCCAATAAGGTCGTCGGAGGCGTAGAGAGCCAGTCCATCTTCCAGCGAGAGCCGTTCGCCGGCGCGGACCTTGTCCCAGATCGGCAAGAGTGCTTGGTCGCGGAAGGTTAATGTTCGAGCAGAAATCATGGGTGCGAGAGCTATCGGCGTAGCAGCCAAAAGTGGCAACGTAGAAGGCCTTTTATTGCGGCAAATCTAACAGGCGAAGCCCGACAATTAATCCGTTAAGACGGACAATCTCAAGCTGCGACTGAACCCGTCCAATGGGTGTTTCTCTCTGCTCACTTATC
>JBKJTP010000130.1:0-5401 GCA_046590195.1 Kapaibacterium sp. (SeqCode)
CAAGCTTTACTCTGTGCTGATCGGCGCTTATGGCACGAGTGTCATCACGAGCGTCGCCTGGGCAATGGCTGGGATGTTCGTGAGCGTGGATGTAAGTACAAGAGGAGGCGGGACAACCCAGCTCGATTGGTACCTCATGCTCAATGTCGCGATGGATGCTGGGATCCTGTTCCTGCTCCTTGGCTTGCGTAGGATGTACTACAATATGGAGTACTCGGTCACCTCGCTCACTCCAGCAAGTGCGCAGAATGTGATGGCGATGCACAAGGCGCTCTTCGATGGTGATGAAGAGATGCATGGATCGGTGATGCAATCGGTCGATCAGCATTCCGCCAACGTTCGAGGCCGCAAGCGCGGGCTGCTCAACTTCCCGTTCTTGTCGTTGGAATTCATGCCGGGCATCCTCACGCTCAAGCCAGGCTTCTTTACGATGAGCCGAAGCGAGCGCGTGCGCATATTGAAGAAGCAGGTGATGCGAAAGCCGGAAGAGAGAGTGCGATCGTTCTCGCCGGAGCTTGCCGACATGCTGTTTCGTCTGGGAAGTGCGTCTCATGCACTGGTCACGCTCGCGCATTACACACACATCCGTAGCCGTGAGAAGACGGGCTATGTGATGCCTGATGCGCGCGACAGGTTGCAGGGAGATATCATTACAGGTGCGCCGCCATTCAATAGCATTTCGGCATTGCCCGATGGTCCAGGCAAGCCCGAGAATTACAAACCCGCAACTCCAGCGACTGCAAAGCTCGTCGCGCCCCGTGTCGTGACTTCAACACGCGATGTTCAGATACCCAAGGAAGTTGATTATTGCATCGTCGGCTCCGGTGCTGGTGGAGCAGTGATGGCGTACAGGCTTGCACAGAAAGAGCCGAATGCGAAGATCGTAGTGATCGAGCGTGGCCCGCGCTACTCGCCGCTGCAGGACTTCAATGATAACGAGATGGAGATGGTCCGCAAGCTCTACAAAGAGGGAGGGCTGCAACAGACCAAGCGCTTTGACATGATGATCCTGCAAGGTGAGTGCATGGGCGGCACGACGGTGATAAATAACTCAGTCTGCTTTGCGATGCCAGATCCGATAAAGAAGACATGGGAGACGGAGTACGGACTCGATCTATCCAGACTCGATGCTGAGTACAAGCGAATTGCTGACGAGATCGAAATTCGCGAGACAGATCCGAACTCGATCAATACGCGTGTCGAGAAAGTATTTCGCAAGGGTGTAGCCGAGATGCCTGCAAGTCATGGTCTGAAGGCCGAGTCATTGCTTGCCAATCATAGCAACATCATGGGTGAAGGCCTGTGTAATCTCGGCAACAAGCGGATGCGCAAGCGCTCGATGCTGGAAACATATATTCCGTGGGCTGAAGCGAGGGGAGTGGAGTTCATCAGCGAAACGAGTGCTGTGCGCTTCTATAACGATGGCTCGCGTGTGACCGGCGTTCTACTGCGATCCGACCTCGGGACGCTTACGAGCATGAAGATCAACAAAGCGTTGGTCGTTGCTGGTGGCGTCATCGCGAGCAGCCACTTCCTCATGCGCAGCGGTGTGACGAGGAATGTCGGCGAGCGCATGAGTTGCAACTTCGCATTCCCACTTGCCTTCGAGTTCGAAGAAGAGCTCAAGGCATACGACGGCACCCAGATCACTCTAGGTGCACTCGATCCGAATAGTCGTGCGGTCTGGGAAACCTACATGAATCCGCCAGCCTCATTCGCGCTCTCGATACCATTCTACTTTGAAGAGCATCAACGCACGATGGAGCGGTACTCCTACATGGTGAACTTCGGCTCGCTTGTTGGCTCTGAGCCGAATGGGAAGATCGAAGCAAAGGCCGATGTGCTCAATGGTCGCGCATTCACCTGGACACTCGGCACGCGTGACAAGGAGAATATCAAGCTTGCTCTCTCCATCGGAGTTCAACTTGGCAAACACGCTGGGGCAAAGTACGCGATCGTGCCGACGGAGCCTGGATTGCGCCTCGATCTCAGCAGCAACGATGCGGATCGATTCGTCAAAGCATTGAATGATTATCCGATCAACATCAACGACCTGCGCCTGACCAGCGCACACCCGCAAGGCGGCAATGGCATGGCTGCTACCGGCTCGCCGAGAAGCAGCGAACGTGTCGTCAACGAGAACTTCCAGGTCGAGGGCTTCGACAATCTCTATGTGGCCGATGCTTCGGTGTTCCCGACTGGCATCACGGTTAATCCACAGTGGACGATCATGGCGCTGAGCTCAATGGCCGCGGAGAAAGTAGCAGCAACGCCAAAGGCGACAGGCGCGCTCGCATGGCCTCCAGAATCGAAGTCAACTCTGCCATGGCTCTTTACAAAGAAGAAGGAGGTGGTACGATGAGGAAGCTTGAAGAACTGCCAACCCTTGTAAGAAACCATGATTAAAATTCAAGAGCTTCTCAACGAGGCGGAAGTGATCGCGAACTATGACGCGCAGCCGGAGATCGTGCGGCTGGAGTGCGATAAGCCGGTCTATATCATCAGCGATCTGCATCTCGCGCGTGGCCGCGATATCTCCGGCAACTTCGCAGGTACCGAGAATTTCTTCTATGATGACGAGTTCGCTCGTTTCTTACGAAAGATCGATCGTACAGCAGAGGGCGCGCCGGCTCTGCTCGTCATCAATGGCGACTTCATTGATTTTCTCCGCGTGACCGATGTGCCGCAGGGCCATGCCGCCATACGCGAGTGGAGCTACTTCCTATCGCGCGTCGGGATCGACAAAAGCGAGGGCGAGCTAGCTAATGCCATCAGCGAGAAGGAGCATGAGGATGGACTGAAGACGCACGAGTTCAAGTCGGTCTGGAAGATGATGGCGATCGCGGAGGGACACTACGATCTCTTCAACGCGCTCGCGGATTGGCTCGCGAGAGGGAATGAACTGATACTCTTAAAGGGCAATCACGATCTCGAATGGGCATGGCCTGGTGTGCGTAACGCGCTCAGACTCATTCTCACCGATCGAATGAGCGAGCTCGATCCATCTGCGAGTTATGACGATCATCTTGAGTCGCTCACATCCGGACTCGGCTTCATCGATCGTGCGATGCTGCTGAACAATGAGCTCTACATCGAGCACGGACATCGGTATGATGCTTACTCATGCGTTCGCCCGATGGACCAGAACTTCCTGACGCATAGTCCGGACGAATTGAATATCCCGCTTGGTTCGATGTTCAACCGCTACGTCATTAACAAGATCGAACTAGCGTATCCGTATTACGATAACGTCCGCCCGAGGGCAAGCTTGCTACCGATGCTTGTTCGAGAGCGATTGCCGCTAGCAATAAAGCTGCTGTTCTGGCATCTCCCATTCGTCCTGCGGGTGCTTCCCAAAAAGCAATACGCTTGGCCGGTGTTCCGGCCAGCGATCCTGTTCGTATTGTTTGTTGTGTTGCCAATGGCATTCGTCGGCTATGAGGTGTATCAGATCCTGAAGCCAGCGTTGTCTTCAACGATCGCGTCTCAGGAGTCTGCTTTGTCCGGGCAGATACTCTCATTCCTCAATGGCATTGGCGCAATGGTCGGCAGCTACATTATGGCAAGACTCTTTGCGTATCTCAAGCTTGAAGAGCCGATCACTCTTGCACCCGAAGCGACGATGCTAATGCAGAAGGTGAAAGAGGCGAAGTACTATGTGATGGGGCACACGCACTATCCAGAGCAATTCGTGGACAAGGGCAAGCACTTCTTCAACTCCGGTACCTGGATACCAATGGTCGAGAACACAAGCTCAGCGATCAAGATGGAGAAGACGTTTACGTTGCTTCGGTTCTCGCTCGATGCATTTGGCAAGTTCTCGCCGACCGTGCTTGAGCGTTGGAATGACGATGCCGAGCGGATCGAGCAGCTTGTGCTCACTACGGAGAAGAGCTCTATGCTCAAGAGCTATCGGGTCAAGCGCAAGACGAAGAAGATGCTTGCCCAATTGGCGAGCGCTTAGGGGTGTAACAACCGGAGCCGAAGCGACTTCTTAAAGGCATTCAGTAGTCTAGTTATTGTCTCATGATGTATCTTCGACTTGTTCTTGCGATCGCGTTTCTCGGACTCACCGCAAGCTGCGATAGCAGCAACCCTGTAGATCCAGATCCCGGTGAAGGGGACACAACCTATTTCCGGATAATTGCGCTGAGCCAGGATACGCTTTACATTGGAGAGTCGTCTCGGCTTACCGTTACAGATCTACCAACGACGGTCGATTCTCTTCGGCTCTTCATCGGCACGACCTTCGTACCGATCACAGCGATATCCAGCACAGACGTCACGTTTCAGATCCCTACTGATGCATCGAGCGGCACAGTACGGCTCTATAAGACGGACAGCATTCTCGCCAAAGGTACATTCCTCGTAACAGTGCTGCCAAGAAGCATCAGCTCGATCAAAGGCGCCTTCACTGGCTTCACACCAAAGCAAGGGTACGAAGGGGAGCGGGTGATGATCGGTGGGATCGATCTCTCACAACGCGTGCGTGATTATCAGGTCACGATCGGCGATCTTGCGCAGCCTGTCGAATACGTAGATTCAGTTCGCATGTTCATTCGCGTAGCTCCGGGCACAAAGACGGGCCCGCTCAAGGTCAAGCTGTTCGATCGCAGCGCTGTTGAACTCGGTACATTTGAGAAGCTAGAAGCAGGCGGAGGCAAGCTGTTGGAAGAGGGGAGATTGAAGCAGCTCTCGTTCCGGGGTGGCGATATCGCTGGACGGACCGAATCGATCGTTACGTCCGGTAGAGATACTATTTTGATGCAGTCCATGGAGGCGATCAAGATGAATATGTCGAGCACGATCATTGACGCACCAATTCAGGCCCTTGGTGATTCGCTTATCGTCACGTTCAACGAGAATGCAAGTCTCAATCAGACCATCGAGTTAAGACTCAAAGTCGATAACACGAACAACACGGCGAGCGGCGTCATCCGGTACCACTATCGTGATAACGTAACCTTTGGCAACCCGGCGCATCTAACAGAGATCCGCATTACAGATATGCGTTGGCTCAGGACGAACACGAGCTACATGCTCTACGCATACAATGCCGATGTGACCGACAAGGTCACGAGCATTACCATAGTCGACACCGATCCAGAGAATGGCAAAGTGACATCAGTCACCCGCTACGATGGAGGGAAGATCGGCTCGTGGATACAGATCAACATGAATTTTTAGGGGCTAGCGGACAGCGGCTAGCGTATAGCGTATAGCGTATAGCGTTCAGCGTCTAGCGTATAGAGTCTTAGGCACACCGTCATTTCGAGCGTTGGGAGAAATGACGGCGTGTGAAAGCAAGAATCCCGAGATCGATTAATTGATCTCGGGATTCTTTGACAATGAAATTCACTCAGCACTCAGCACTCAGCACTCAGCACTCAGCACTCAGCAC
>JBKJTP010000033.1:0-11608 GCA_046590195.1 Kapaibacterium sp. (SeqCode)
CTCCCCATACGATCAACTAGGATCAATTAGCCAGGATCAATAGTAATACACGGGGATATGCCGCGGGTTACAGCGGGGCTTGTTAATGTATAGATAGTTTTGTCTTTTACCTCTGAAGGAGGTTCTGAGTGAAGCAGGTCCTGGGGAGGGCGGCTCTAAGGGTCGGCGGAAGATCGCTTATCTGAAGCGAGGCGCTACGTGGAGAGGCCGCTCAGGGGATGAGCGGCTATCATTCGACATCAGAAACGAACAGACGCGCCGAGTATTAGTCGTGCGCTGAGTCGTAGCCTGTGCGAGCAGATGAATAAGGATCTGCTTCTGAGAGCATTTCCTCGATCATTCGGCTAATGAGATGGATCTCGTTGAGTTCAAGAGCGACGTGGATCGGGTCGCGCTCAGAGCGCTTCTCGGCGTCGCGAAGCTTCTGATTGAGTGCCATCAGGCGATCTAATGTTGCGATCATTATGCGAGGGATCTGGAATAAATGCGGTGCCTGAGAGGAGTCTCTCAAACGCAACCGCAAGTGCGCAAAAATGCGATTTTCATCTATAGTCCAACAAGACTTAGACCGCTGTAAAACCTATAAACAAGATATCCACAGCTAATCCACGAATGTCGGTGCACAAATATGCAACATTCGAAACGCAAAAGCAAGCGTTTGGGTCACTTTTTTTGCAGAAATCGTATTTTTTTTTCGATTCGACCCCTTTTACCCCCACTTATCCACATCAGATGCTCCCGCAGAATCACTTTTGATGTTAAAAACTGACCCTTCAGTCACTTTCACATCATGTTCCCGCACTTCCAGGTCCCTGGTCACTACAAGGTCGTACCGCTCCGCCTTTAGTATCTCTCGGTTCTCCCCTGTCTTGTCCCGCGTGTTCATCACATGCTCACGTCTCCCCTCCTGATTGCAGAGAATGAGGCGGGTCCGACCCTTTTCGAGGAAGACTTCGCTGACGATCCGGCCAGTCGTTGAGAAATTACGGGCAGGCTGATGCCGGTCACTCAGATTCTTGTCCTGCTTAAGAAAGACCGCGTAAGTGTATTTAAGCGAGAGCCTCAATGTGCCAGCGATATCATCGATGTATTTAATGAATGGAGGCCGCTCCCAACGCACTTCAGTGTGGCACCAGTCATCTGCATCAATGAGTGCCGGACATCCGCCATACTTCGTGCACGGCGAATAAACACAGGCTCCTTTTGTGACAGAGCGATCGCGGAAGCGCAACGATCTACGCGAGACCTCGCGCGTGGATGGCTCGATCATGATGATCGCACCATCATCCTTGACGAGTGATAACAGCCGATCGATCAGCGCATCGTCCATCTCCTCCGGCAGCTCGTTCACCACGTTCATCAGTGTGATGACGTCGTATGGTGCGCCTTTCTCTACTGCATCAGGGATCGTCGTATTGCGTATGTCCCATGTGGCTGTTGCAAGCGTCGGTGCATTGGATACTCGTTTCGCAAATGGCCGCAGTGCTTTCTCTGCCTCTTTCAAATTCTCATCGAGCGAATCGGTCAGCAGCGATGAACATTTAGTGCTAGACTGGATCGAATCGAGATAGCTCCACAATCCGAATGCTGCCGTGCCGGGTCCGCTACCGAGATCTAAGTGTTTGATCTCGCCGCGATCAAAGAAGCCTGACTGCCCAAGTTCGCGCAGTGGCGGCCAGAGCTTAAGGAAATTCGTCGTTACATAGTACAGCAGATACGCGCGGCGCTGATCGTGCTTCTTGAGATACTTCGACTTTACGAAGCTCGCGCGGTCTTGCGTGAGTCCTTCCGATATCTGTTGCACCGTCTTCGCTGCTTCCGTTAGCATCCGCTTTGTTGCAGGCGCGTGCAGCGCATCTTTTCCGAGCGGCGTACCCAGAACCTCTTCAAGCGAGGCAATGTAATCATCGGGTACGATCAACGGGTCGTGCATGTGCGCGGGGTTCGGGTGTCGGAGTTCGGTGTTCGAGAAGTCAAATGGAAGTAGATACGATCAAGCAAGTAGTGAAAGAGCCTATTGCTGCAGGAGCAACAGCTGCTCCGACAATTGTAGTTGAGAATAAACAGCCGGTTAGCCGTGGCAAGCGCATCTTCTCGTGGATCTGGAAGCTGGCGTTGCTTGCGCTGATCATCCCGGTCTTGCAGGTCGCATCGTTGCGCTTCATCGATCCGCCGCTGACAACAATGATGTTCTTCAAAGCGATTGGACATTTGTTCTCGGGCGAGAAAGTTTTTTGGTCGCATGATAACGTCGACCGCACTGAGATGAGCAAGTACGTGCTCATGGCGCTCGTTTCTGCTGAGGACCAGCGCTTCTGGCAGCATTCCGGCTTTGATTTCAAAGCGATCGAAGAAGCCCAGCGTTACAACGACCGCTACCCGAACAAGAACATGCGCGGCGCGAGCACGATCTCGCAGCAGGTCGCGAAGAACGTCTTCCTCCCGCCATGGCGCAACTTCGTTCGTAAGGGCATCGAAGCCTATTACACCGTGCTGATCGAAGCGATGTGGCCCAAGCATCGCATCCTCGAAATGTATGCGAACGTCGCAGAGTTCGCTCCAAGTGTCTATGGCGCGCAAGCCGCTGCCGAGCATCACTTCAAGACGGATGCAAGCAAGCTCACGGCGCAGCAGGCAGCGCTGCTCGCTGCCGTGCTGCCCAATCCCAAGCGATGGTCGGCTTCCAAGCCTACGGCCTACATCAAGCGCCGCGCCTCGCGTATTCAGCGTCAGATGGCCGGTATCCCAACGACACTCGATGAGGATGGCCAGCCGGATTGATCACGGTGGGAAACGATATTGAACGAGAAAGCCCGCCAATATCGGCGGGCTTTCTCGTTTCACAAGGGAGGATACTCTTTTAGTGCTTGATCAACACCTGGCGCGTGCTCACGCGGTCACCACCGACGATGCGGACGGTGTAGTTGCCTGTCGAAAGCTCTGAAGCATCGATCGTCTCGGTGTACCGGCCTGCGCTGTGGGTCTTGCCCTGCATGACAGTGCTTACCTTGTTGCCGAGCACGTCATACACTTCGATCGTCACAGGTACATCTGCCACGTTCACATCGAACGTCAGCGAGATGACATCCTTCGCAGGATTTGGCGTCATCTGCACGATCGTCGTTGGCAAAATGCCATTGAGCGCATCACGCAGGATTAGTGTGCCGCACCACTCGCGCGGAATGAAGTTCGCCGGGATCTCATCGATCGTGACATAGCACGCTTCGCGTCCATCGGCACTATACATTACAGGCTCTACGATCGTGAATGGACTTTCGAGATCGCGCGAGACGAGCAGTTGGAATTGCATCGTGCCGAGAATATCCTGCGATGTGATATCGCCAGAGACCTCAACCCAGACCGTGTCCATCAGATCGCTTGAACCTGTGATAGTTGTTGGCGAGGAGCTCAGCCCGATACCTGCATCGAACGTCTCGAAGCGGAAGAGATCCTGCCTGAATGCCATGCCGAAGCGCACCTTGCGGATATCGCTTTGCGGGATCATGTCCTGCAACATCTTCACATCGATCGAGAAGCGCTCCATCGGATCAGCCGTATAGACCGTCTTGTCATCCTTCTCAACTGAGAGGATGTTGGTCAGGACCTGCGAACCACCTGTGATCGGAGACTCGAGCACCTTCGTGACAGTCTTCCCATCGAATGTATGCGACCACGTAAAGCGTGCGATCGCTGCGCTTCCCACTGGGATCACTACTGTTGGCTCGAAGATCACTGGGATCATCTCAACCCCATTCGCAGCGATATCTTTATTCAGCGTCATCGATCGGCTGCCATCTGCAAAGTGGAATTGACCTGCGTACGTGCTACCCGCGGCGTCAACGATCTCAACTGTCTCGAGCTTGATAACGGCTGTTCCATTATTGCTAAAGGTCACCTCATGGGCGTTATCACGGCACACGAAAGTCATCGGCGCATCAAAGCCCGTCGACTGTGCAGATGGCTGGAAGCCATTGATCGATAACGGTGTGATGACCGTTGGAGGACACGCTGTGATTCCGTTGATCAACAGTTCGCCCGTGATAACCCCATCGTCCGGTGCTGTTCCTTCGAGCTCGACATCGGTATAGCCACCGTCCTTATAGATCGTGTCACCAACTGCGATACCAGATAGCACACGGAATGCAGGGTTCGAAACCGAAACCGTCCTGACGACAAGATCTGCCGTACCTGGATTCGTATAGCGAACAGTTTTCTTCAGCGTCCCACCTCCTACTTCAGTACCGAAGTCTACGCTTGTCACGTTAGACTTGAGATCGGCATAGACGATGTGAGCATTGAGCACCGTCGTGTCATCCTTGCCAAGCAATGCGTTAGTGCGAAGATAGGCGAGTCGAGACTTGTACCCCTTCGATAGGTCCGGTGTAAAGGTCACCTCAACCCACATCGTATCGCCAGCACCGACTGCGGCGCTCGGTGGCAATGTTAGCATTTCCATCCTGGTGATCTTGAACTCGCTCGCGTCTGGCCCGAAGATCTCGAGACCGACCATTGTCTCAGTCGAATTCAGATGATTCGTGAAGAGAATTGGCTTTGTCACCGAAGAATCGCACTGGGTATCGAAGAAAGTAATATCCTCAGTCCAGATAACTTCTGGCGCAACAGCATTACCCCAAAGCTTGCTATAGCTCTTCTTTCTCCCCTTGTAAGGAGCAGGCATATCCGTCCCCCAATCAATACGAGCTGAATCACGATCCGAGATCTCTGTCGGCTCGTAGCAAAATCTGAGCTTCACCGAGGTACCTGGCTGGATCACGATCGGCAAGCGTGCAGAGTCAGGGAAGGTAAAGTCCTTCGCATTATCCGTGATCCAATCTTTTGTCAGAGTGAACGGTGCAGTACCAACATTCTCCACTGTGATGTCTTCACAACGCTTTCCACCTACCGAGACCGTCTGATAATCAAAGTCCGTGGCATTGATCGAAGGCGCGTTTCCAATTCCATCAACCGGGATACCAGCGACAAAGCAGTCGGTCTCAACTAGCAAACTATCGAGGTGCAGGTACAACGCATCGGTCGCCTTGTAGCAAACATCCACGCTGATGGACTCACCACCATTGAGAGTGGTAGGTAGTGGACGAGAGATCGAGTTGATCCGAATGTCCTGATTCTTAAATAGCAGATCAATCTTTTCGATCACGACAGGATTGCCGCCCGGCTTTGCTGTATTCGTGAAGACGATCGTTGAGCATTTCTCTGCACCGATATCCAATGCGCCGAAGGACATTGCGTCCAGGCTCTTCGTGAATGACGGTGCTTTGTACGTGAATGTGTAAACCGTATCGTTACCTGCGCGATCGACGACGTAAAGATAGCCAATTGCATCCTTGAACGGATCTTCAACGACGACCTGAATATTCGCAACCGTATCTGTTGGCTTGAGCACCAATGGATCTGGCGTCATGCGCATATTGACCGTCACACGGCCAGGCTGCCACAATTGCGCGTTTGGATCATTGAGCATGAATACGTCTGCAAGCCCTTGATCCGTTGGACGAGAGTCAGAGATCTTCACATCCCATGAGGAGCAATTCGGTTTGATCTCGATCTGAGGAGCAAGTGCCTCCTCGAAATTGCCGAATGCGCCTGCAGCCGGAGCTGCATAGCCGAAATCATCTTTGTACCAGCCATCGGTGCGTCCGTAGCTGTAGCACACAAACGGTGTGTTGCCGTAAATGTAATAATCAGCGGGCGCGAGCTTATAACGAATGCCGACAAGCTCAGTGTATCCCGGAATGTTAAACACACGGCGAGTCTGGATCGAAGACATCTGCTTAGGATCCTTGCCGTTGATCTTCATAAAGATCTTTGACAGAGAATCGCGATGTGTGATCAGATTGATGAACTGCGCACCACGATACAGCGAATTAGCAGGCACCTTGAAGAGCGCGGTGTTTCGCCAGTTCCGCTTCGGGATGATGTTCATCTCGTTCGGAGTGGTGTAATTTGTCGACTCGGTCGGCTTCTGACCCTTCTCTCCCGCAGATTCACCAGGATCTGAATCGTGGATGCCTTGGAAGTAATCGTACATCACGACGTTCATCTTCGCTGCATCACGCTCGAAAACATTGACTGCGTCTTCAACAACATTCTCACGCTGCGCTACCGGCAATTGATACTCCGAAAGGAGATACTGATACGGAGAAACTCGTCCGCCTTGATACACCTCGGCAGCACCACCTGTCGACTTGCTGGTATACATGCGGTACAGGTCGCCCTCGCCGTTCTTCAGCATGCGGTTGTCCTTTCGGAGAGGCGGCTCGAATGGGATCCACACATAACCTCCTGTAGCCCATGATTCCACCGGGATCATCTGCTCGAGCATCATGTCCCGGAAGTCGTTGTCGAGCCACGTCCATATGCCGGAAGGATCACCGATGAGCGCCTTCTCATGTCCTGCGATAACAGCTATAGGTTTATCAGCGCGCACAACCGAGTTGCTCAGATCCCATGCTGCATCACCTGGGTTCGAACGTACCCAGTACACCTGACCCTTATTGATCGTGATCTGCTTAGGGTGTGGACGGCCATCGCTATTGTATCCGCCATTGACGCCGATCTGTCCGCCAAACGTCGTTGAATTCGTGACGATCTGAACTTGCGTACCGTTGTACGCGCCGATGATCATGAACTCGGAGCACGTTGAATCCTTGAGGTTGTGCCCATTCCATCCGCTCTGCAAACCGGCAGGGATCGTAGGATTGTCATTCCATGCCGAAACTACATAGTGCTTCCCAAGCGCGGGTGTTGGGATGGCCAGAAGCATTCCGCCACTTAACGTGCCTTCGTTATACACCTGGACGCTAACAGGGTACTTTGATCGGACGACAGCCGCCTTATACTCAAGTACCTCGCCTGGCTTCTCGGGTCTCATGCGCGTACGGTTCAGCGGGATCTGCTGCACTCTAAGCGCAGAGACCTGCCGAGATTCACCTTCCATCTCGGTACCGTCCTCAGCAAAATACGAGACCTTGACCGTCTGATCGACCGCTGAGCCAACAAGTACATAGTAGGTCGTCTCCTGTCGCTGCTGCGCAGGCGGCATGTAACCAATGAAGAACTCGCGGCCTTCGGGTGCAATGCCACGCTGGGCGTTGCCGGCACTGGGCAGCAGAATTGAGAGCGCGAAGAGAGATAGGATCAGCGAGGAGGGGCTGAGAATGTAGCGAATCCGCATGATCGGCGTTGAGTATTGGGGGATCTCAAGATCTGGCTGAATAGCCATTTTTATTACAGCGGTGACTGATCGGCACACCGCCGACCAGAATCAAGACACATGACACAAGTCAAGGTTACAATCGAACGCACTTCCATCAAACTCTAAGGGATAGATCTAAACCTTGTGAAAGACCGCTGCCAGCTGGTCCTAGCAACTAAACCCCCCTTACAGTAATTCAGCTTTGTGATGCAATTAACGCGAGCCGTAACTTCCTGAATGTATAACCTTCACAAACTGATCACTAGCGTTCTTGGGATCGCGCTGGTAGTGATGACGCACTCCGAGGCTGGTGCCCAGCCCTACACTTGGCAGCGCACCCTGAGTGTGCCGACAGAGTGCGTAACGTTCAACCCCCTTTCACGCGGAAAGACTCTCTTTGCTGCATCCTTAGCCGATACGGGCATCTTCCGTTCTG
Source organism: Kapaibacterium sp. (SeqCode) (assembly GCA_046590195.1). Classification (GTDB taxonomy): domain Bacteria; phylum Bacteroidota; class Ignavibacteria; order Palsa-1295; family Palsa-1295; genus JBKJTP01. The sequence continues at coordinate 7,653 of JBKJTP010000033.1, forward strand.
ATGATGGCGGGCTGAGCTGGGCTCAATATAATGATGGGCTCCAGCCATTCTCGACGAGTCGGATCATGCAGATATTCTGCCTGGAAAGCGATACCAACATACTTTTGGCCATTTCCACCTCTTCTGGTGTCTATCGCTCGACGAACGGCGGGCGCAAATGGACGATCGTCATCGAGAACGGCGGTATCCTCGGAGAGGCAATCACCTGGCACCGCGAGACGGACGAGCTCTATTACGGGCAGAACTTCATGGGCCCGGTCTGGAAATCGACCGACCACGGCGCAAACTGGATCGAAAGCGCCAGCTCGACCGAGAACATCACGCTCTGCACCATCGCCGTCGAGCCGCAACCTCGCAAACGGATACTCGCCGGATCTGGCGATGGCGGCATTGCGCTTTCGGATGAAGAAGGCAAGAACTGGCGGATCGTCTATCCCGAAGAAGATCCTGATGAGTTGCTAAGGCCCGAAGTCCCAAAGATCGTCTGGTCGGAAGCAATGCCGAGCGTTGTGCTCGCGACGCGATGGCTGAGCAAGCAGAACGCGCTCGTCCGTTCGTTGGACGCTGGCGAGAGCTGGAGCACGATCGCGCCAGCGATCCCACGTAGCTGGGCACTGGAAGTTGATCAGCGTCCAGCGCTCGTCAATGCATTCGGACCTACGCGCTTCTGGGTCGGCCTTTTCAATCGCGGCCTCGAACCGAATCTCGTCAACTCCATCATTGAGACGCGGGACGGCGGCTTCTCATGGCTCAGCACCGGCTTGCCGGACGTCGAGCAGGTATGGATGATCAAGTACGATCCGACGAGTGATAGACTCGTAGCAGCGACCAATCAAGGATTGTATGTTACGACCGCACGAGCAGCAGTCGCAAGCAGTGATCAAACTTCATCCGTCCGCTTTGGCAATAATCCAGCACAGACCAGCACAACGATCATACTACCACCCAATGAATCGCTTCGCACTGTGGCGTTGATCGATGTAACCGGACGCATCGCTTATAAAAGCAAAAGCGCAGCGATGGATGTCGCTGCGCTTGCAAATGGGGTTTATGTTGCGGAGGTCATCACCGACCATGCGACATATTATGTCTCGCTCGTTGTCGCAAAGTGATCAGCCTTTAGCCGTCATGCGCTCAAACTCCTTCTCATCGACTTGAATGCGCTCGATCTGCGCACCTAGCCCGGCAAGTTTATCCTGAATGCGCTCATAGCCACGCTCTACGTGGTGGATTCCGAAGATCGTGCTCTCGCCTTCTGCAAGCGTCGCAGCAATGAGATACACAAAGCCCGCACGAAGATCCGGGATCTGGATCGTTGCGCCCTTCAGCTTTGTCGGTCCGAGAATGACGGCTGAGTGCGGATGCACCAGCGTCTTGAAGCGGCATGGGTTACCACCGAGGCATTGCTTATAGAGCTCAATGTGCGCGCCCATCTTCTGCAATTCCCTTACATAACCGAATCGGTCTTCGTACACCGTCTCGTGGATGACCGACATGCCTGTTGCCTGCGTCATCATCAGTACCCACGGCTGCTGCCAGTCTGTCATGAAGCCGGGATGCACGTCTGTCTCGATCGCAAGCGGCTTGAGCTTATCCTTGTAGAAGAAGCGAATGCCCTGATTGGTCACATCGAAATCTGCACCAGCGCGGCGCACAAGATTCAGGAAGGTGATCATCGTTGACTGCAATGCGCCTTCGATGTAGATATCGCCCTTCGTAGCGATCGCCGCACACGCGAACGATGCAGCTTCGATGCGATCAGGCAGAATGCGCTGCTCAGCACCATGCAGGCGCTGCACACCTTCGATGATAATGCGACGGTTCGTCTCGAGCGTGATGATCGCACCCATCTTCTGCAGGTACTTCATCACTTCGACGATCTCGGGCTCTACGGCAGCATTGTCGATGATCGTCGTGCCCTTCGCGAGCGTCGCGGCCATCATCGTGTTCTCTGTCGCGCCGACAGATGGGAACGGCAGCGTGATGTGCGTGCCCGTAAGGCTATCTGCGTGAACGTGAAAATATCCGTCGGTGAATTCCACTGTCGCCCCCATCTTCTCCAGCGCATCGGTGTGGAAATTTACCGGACGCTTGCCGATCTTGTCGCCACCAGGCATCGGCACGGAGCCGTGGCCGGTGCGATGCAGCATTGCGCCTAGCATCAGGATAGGGATACGGTTAAGTCCGGCAAAGCTCTGCGGGACGACCGTTGTCGAGAATTTCTCCGTCTGCATGCGAAGCGTCCCGTTTGCTTCACTGGACGTCTCGATCGTAGAGCCCAGGGACTTCGCGATCGCGCCGGTGATATCGACCTCTCCCAGATGGATCGGTGCATTCGTGAAGGTACTCGCGTGCTCGGAGAGCATCGAAGCGACCATCAGTTTGGAGATGAGATTCTTGGTGCCGCTAACACGAACGGTACCATGGAGCGGCCTGCCGCCTTTGACTACGAATGCGTCTATCACGTGGGACGTTGGGTTGAAGTATTGATGAGATGCGCAACTCTCTAGAGTTGCCATGCAAATTTACCAAATCGCTGAGACTGCCCCATGCTTTTGGCAAGCATTCCTCTCATCCTTAGCAGTTTCCATACCGTAATATGAAAAGACCCGGCTTGGCCGGGTCTTTTGAATTTTGTTTCTTACGAGTGCGCGGCTGGTTACTTGCATTCAGATTGCCCCCACCAACCCCATCCGGTATTAGGCCATCTCGTATCTTAGAGATCGAGGTGCCCGAAGGGCGGAGGGGGTACTCTCGCACGACTGAATGCAGAGGACACCAACCAAGATCTTACCTCAGCACCACCAGCATCGTGCTCGTCTTCTTATACACATCATAGACGAAGAGCTTCGTGCTGCTGTCCCGCTGCGTGACGGTGTAGGCGATCTGGGTTTCCTTTGGTGAGATACCGACTACAGATGGCGCGGCCTCGAGCGTCACCACATCGCCACTCTTAGCTTCCTTCAATTCAATTGATCCATTCGAGCGAGCGATCGCGAAGCGGCCATTGATCGAGCGTTCTGGCGAATTGGGCTGGTCATTCACATCATTGTGATCCTTGATCTCAGTCGTATTGATATCATAGGATGTCATCTTGCCACTCGCTGGCTGTATCAGTGCGACGAGCGTCTGCTCCTTATTCCAGCTCACTGGCTGGAAGTCTTTCGGATTCGCGAAAACGAGCTCGCTGATGTTCTGCCACACGTCATAGCGGTAGACGTCATGCTTATCGAGAGATGTCTGATTCGAGGTGTAATAGACGTAGCGACCATTATAGCTCGCACCGACGATGACGTTATTGACGCCGGCCCTGGTCGGGGTCACATCCTGCGGTGGGATCTTGCCATCCTGGCTGATCCGAAAAAGATGATGATCACTCTCCCCCGCTGTCGGGCGCATGAAGACGACCCAGTTCTTGCCCACAGTAGAGATCGGACGTAACACCGTTCCGTCTATGAAACCGGTGATCGCTTCCGGCGCGCCACCCTTTACTGGTACACGGTAGATGTTCCTCACCCCAAGCTCCTGGGCAGCATAGATCACATACTTTTCGTCATTCGAGAAGGAGAGGATCTGCGAGGTCTCGGGGCTCAGTGCTGGCAATGCGCGCCAGTATTGGGCATTCGAGATCGCAGGCGTCATCAGTAGGCAGAACGCAAGAATAGAGGCGTAGCGGGACTTCATAGGACTTTACTAAAGAATTTTTCCGGGGTACGGACTGTAATATGCCCGGTCATCAGGAGTAAAGTCAACGCATGCGCAATACTGGCGTTCCGGAATTGCGGCTTGATTGAAAACTTGTCATTAAAGGGTGTCATCCTGAGCGACGCGAAACGAAACGAGCGAAGCGAAGTTGAGTGCAGCGGAGTCGAAGGATCTCCCTGACACTCGCAAGAAGCCAGGGAGATCCTTCGACTCCCCCGCCCCTCGTTTGATGCTACGCATCAAAGCTTCGG
>JBKJTP010000046.1:0-7471 GCA_046590195.1 Kapaibacterium sp. (SeqCode)
CTTTGATGTCTTCGATCAACTCATCCCAGTCCTTCACGCTATCGTGATCGAGATGATTAACGACGAAAATGATCGAGTTCTGGTCGTTGCGGCAGAACTCCCATGCGGTGTCTGTTCCGACCTCGATGCCGGTATGAGCATTGACCACCAGCAGCGCAGTATCGGCTACATGGAGCGCCGCTCGGACTTCGCCGGTGAAGTCGCTAAAGCCTGGAGTGTCGAGCAGATTTAGTTTGGTATCCTGGGTTTGGAGCGTGAGGAGTGTAGAATTGATCGAGTGTCGGCGGGAGATCTCATCGGGATGATGGTCCGAGAGCGTGTTGCCCTCGACAACAGTCCCTCTTCTGGTAGTGGCGCCTGCATGATAGGCGATAGCTTCTGACAGCGTAGTCTTGCCGGAGCCGGCATGACCGACGAGCGCAAGGTTGCGGATCGGTGTACCCATAGCACTTTCCTCCTGATTATTGGTGATAATAAAAAGACCATCGCTGGTCTCCCGAAGTCTGAAGGCCCCGCGTTCAGGGGATACTCTGGGCGCTAGGGAAGTATTAACTTCCTGCGGACGGGGTAAGGCTCTAGAACGTGTGTCTGGAGGCTTCGAGGCCGATGCCGTAGGTGATACGGATCGGATGTGCTTAGTAATCAATTGTTGTGGCCGGAGTCTGAAGGCTCAGAACGTCTGGAGGCTGCGGCCGTTGGCGGGACGTGGTCCCTCATACAAAACTACGGCCTGTTTGGAGCAGACCGATGATCTTCGTAAGAAAAGATCGAGTACAATATAAAAGATTTTAGAGCAAAGTCAAGTGCCGGAGAAGAATATTTTCTTTATTCTTTTAGAAACTGTCTGAAATGACGAGGCCCACTTTCGTGGGCCTTCGTTATCGATCGTAATGATTAGATCAGATCGGTTGTGGCATTCATTGCCCACCAGATCTTGAAGTGAACCGAGAAGCGGGTAGGAGCCTCGTTCGTCGTGCCACGAAGGATGAACTGCGCAGCATGCGGATCATTCTTGATCAGGCTCGCGAGACGGTCCTTACCTTCCTGGTTCAGAGCGATCGTGATCCACTTATCAGGTGTGCTTGCAGCCTGGGTTGCGGCGATATTCAATCCTGGAGCAGGGATACTGTGGAGAACGATCTCGTTCGTACCATCAAGATTTGCAACGGCCACATTGCCCATCAGCATCTGGGTAGTTGAGACCGACGCATTGTCAGTGATCCTGAACTGGACGCTATCAATGCCTACTGCATCAAGCTTCGACTTATTGTCATTGAACTTTGAGTTCGTTGTCAGGTCGACTGAGTCGATCTCAAGGACAGTCAGATCATTGCCATCAACGACCAGGGTGTGCTCGGTCTGCAGACCGAATGGAATATCAATGGTCGTAAGATCGTCGCAGGAAGCAAAGAAGAAGGCAGCCGTGAACAGGCTAAGCGCTAAGGAAAGAGTTTTTTTCATCGGGTTGTAGAAATAAAACAACAATGAACTTCTGGGGATCAGCTACGGTAGCTTTTGCAAATATACAACAATTTAAGTCGATCCATCAGCTTTCATCACGGCAAAGCATGAATTTCTCCCGAGGCATTATGCCGGGCCATCCGGACGTCTCGCCCGGCTTATCGTCCGCTCATCTTTCTTATCCTCCCGCACGTCGATGATCGTATCGATGAATTCCTTCCGCTTACGGAGCTTGCGGAACATTGTCCGGTCGATCGTTCGAAGCTTGCTAGCGAAGGGATGAGTATCGATCAGGCGATCTACGGGCTTCAGCAAGAAGAGCACGAGAAGAACGATGATGCTAAGAGCTACACCGCTAAAGACATAGCCGCTGCCGCAGGTCACACCGATGGCAGCGCACATAAAGATCGTTGCTGCCGTCGTGATCCCCTTCACATGATTCTTGTAATGCAGGATCACACCGCCGCCGATAAAGCCAATACCGGATACGATCTGGGCGGTGATGCGTAGCGGATCGCCGCCCATTGCAGTACCGCTGGCGATGGAGACGATCGTGAAGAGGCAACAGGAGATCGTTACCATGATGCACGTGCGCAGGCCAGCTGGCTTCTCATAGAGTTGCCGCTCGGCACCAACGATGCCACCCGCGATCAGCGCAGAAAAGAATCGAGCGCCGTAGATATCGGCGTATTGCAGAAATTCACCCCAGGATTCGTTGCCGTTCAAAGTATGATGTGGTTTGGGATGTGCTTAACAGATACTGTTCCAGTTCGCTCGATCTTTACTATGTTGCAAGCATCCAGCTGATCAGCGCGCCCAAAGGCACCATCAGGAATGCCCAGATCAGCAACGCCCTAAAGAGTCCTTCCGACTTCTCGTGCGTCTGAGCCGCAGCGATGCAAAGCGCCCCAAGACTTGATAGCGGACTCGTATCAACAAGATGCGCAGAGATCGCAACTCCCGTGATAATATCCGACGCTGCTATGCCTCCACCCGAAAGCCCCGGAGCCAGCGAGATAAACAGCGGAAGCACGACACCCGAAGAACTCGAGAAGATCGAAAGTAATGCGCTGAAGGCGAAGATCAACGGAAGCAATATCGCGCGCGACGCCGTGCTGACGATCGCATTGGTAAGCGTCTCGATCGCCCCCGCCTGTGAAGCGATCTCAATATACATCACGATACCGGTAACCATCAGGATCGTACCCCAGGGTACAGTCGCGATCATCTTTCCCGGATCGACGGTCTTCAGCATGAGCAAGATGCTCAGCGAGGCAAAAGCTACAGCAGCCACTTCGCCGCCCCAATTCGCAAGGTGATAGTCCCCCAAAACGGGCAACGACGAAACAAGCAGCGTGACGATAAAAAGCGCGATACAGGACAACGTGATCTTCTGATCTCTCGTCCATACGATCTCGGCCTTCGGGAAGCTGATCGGTTGCACGTGCCTCATCCACTTCATACCACCCATCGCAAAAAAACCGATGATGCTTACAAGACTCTGAATGATGAACGATAACGTAAAAAGCTTGATGCCAAATTCGCTCACATTCAGTTGAGCGTATTGCGGTGCCCGGGTAGTGATCAATTCGTTGATCGTAATTCCGGTCACAGCCAAAGGCGATAGTGCTCCGGCATTCGCAGCTCCTACCAGCAGGAGGATCATCAGGAATGGCTTGAGCTTCAACTGATGGCTTATCGCCATCGCTGCAGGTGCAAGAATAGCGATCGCTCCGATATTACCAACACCGATCGCGGTCAAGGCCACAACAGCACCGGAAAGAGCGAAGGGAATGAGCGCTGGCCTCGATGGGATACTCCGTAAAATTGCCTGAACGACATTGCCGATCGTGCCATTGGCTACGGCAGCTCCAAAGAAGAGCAATATGCCGGAAAGGGTCAGAAAGAGTGATGATGGAAAGTAACCGATCGTCTCGGCATAGCTCCAGCCGCCTATCGCTAATGCGATAAATAGTCCGGCAGCAATGGCAAGCATTCCAGGTTGCACCCCTTCATCATACAGACTGAAGCCGATGATGATGACGAAGAAGATGATGGATAGGATGTCCACTTAGCCCTGATCCATCATGACGGATCCAGATAGAAGAAGATCATGCGGTACCCAAATAGGCTCGCTTGACCTCTTCATTGTTGGCTAGTTCGCTTGCGGGTCCTTCGAGGACGATCTTGCCAGTCTCAAGGACATACCCGTGATGCGCTACACCTAGCGCCATATGAGCATTCTGCTCAACGAGTAACACCGTTACGCCTAATGTCGAATTGATCTCGACGATCTTTTCGAAGATGGTGCGTACAAGGATCGGAGCAATACCCAGCGAAGGCTCATCGAGCAATAGCATCTTCGGCTTCGACATCAACGCTCTGGCGATCGCGAGCATCTGCTGCTCACCGCCGGATAGCGTACCGCCTAATTGCGTTAGCCGCTCCTTCAATCGTGGGAAGATCGCGTAGCAATAATCGAGATCCTTCTTGATCCCTTCCGTATCCTTTCGGAGATACGCTCCCATGCGGAGATTCTCCTGCACAGTAAGATTAGAGAAGATCATTCTACCCTCTGGTGAATGCGCCAGCCCCTTGCCGACGACATGATGCGGTTTAATATTACCGATCTCTTCTCCCAAAAACTTGATCGATCCTGACTTCGGCTTATGAAGTGCTGAGATCGTACGAAGCAGTGTGGTCTTCCCTGCGCCATTTGCTCCGATGAGCGTTACGATCGACTTCTCAGGTACCGATAACGAAATTCCCTTGATGGCATTGATCTCGCCATACGCAACGTGGAGGTCCTTGATCTCTAGCATTACTCGGTCACCTCCCCAAGATACGCTTCGATGACTCGCGGGTTCGACGAGATCTCATGCGGGGTGCCTTCAGCGATCTTAGAGCCATAGTCCAGTACCATCACTCGTTCACAGATACCCATCACGAGTTTCATATCGTGTTCGATCAGCAGAATTGCGATCTTAAATTGCTCACGAAGATATTGGATAAGCTTCATCAGGTTCTGCTTCTCTGCTGGGTTCATACCAGCAGCGGGTTCATCGAGAAGAAGCAGTTTCGGATCTGTTGCTAAGGCTCGTACGATCTCGAGCCGACGTTGATCGCCATACGGAAGGCTCGTCGCCATCTCGTCGGACATCTCATTGAGCTTGAAGATCTCAAGCAATTCAGCGATACGCTTCTCGACAACAGCTTCCTCTTTATAGAATCCACCAGAGCGCAGCACGCTGCCGGTTGCCTTATACTTCGAGCGTGGCGTCAGCGATACTCTGATGTTATCATAGACCGTCATCCCCTTGAAGAGACGAATGTTCTGGAACGTTCGGGCAATTCCGCAGCCGCTGATCTGATTTGGCTTCTTGCCATTGAGCTTCTCGCCGTTGAAGATTACGTCGCCTTCGGTTGGCGTATAAACTCCGGTGATAGCATTAAAGACCGTGGTCTTGCCGGCGCCATTCGGACCGATCAGGCCGACAAGATCGCCCGGACCAATGCCCGCCGAGAGATCGCCCACGGCTGTCAAGCCGCCGAAGCGCATCGTCACATTTTTCAGCTCGAGACCGTTGCTCATGCTTGGGAGCTTAGCTCTTTACTTCAGGCGTCACAAACGGAGGACGCTTGATGATGCCTTTTACTTTCTTACCCGGCCGAGTCTCGATCGTGATCTCTGTTCCTGGCTCCGAATACTTATAAGCCACGTAACCCATGCCGATGCCATGATTCAGCTTCGGCGAGATATTCCCGCTCGTGACATCGCCGATATGGTAATCGGATGCATCATAGATCTTCTGGCCATGACGCGGGATAGCACCCTTCTCTTCAGTGACGAATCCGACTAGCTTGCGGTCCATACCCTTTGCCTTACGATCAGCTATCGCGGCGAAGCCCAAACATGCAGGCTCCTTCTTCATCTTGGTGATCCAGCCTAAACCAGCTTCCAGCGGATAGGTCGTCTCATCGATGTCATTACCATAGAGGCAATAGCCCATCTCGAGACGTAAGGTATCACGTGCTCCCAGCCCGATCGGCTCAATGCCATACTCGGCACCCGCTTCGAAGACCTTATCCCATACGTTATTCGCGAGTACTGGCTCGCTCGAGAAATAGATCTCAAATCCAGCCTCGCCGGTATAACCGGTACGGGAGATGATCATCTGCTCCCCAGCGAGTGTGCCGCGGGTAAAATGATAATACTCCAGCGACTTCAGATCCACTTCGGTCAGCTTCTGCAGCGTATCGATCGCGTTCTTTCCCTGCACAGCAAGCAATGCAAGAGCATCGCTATCGTTACGAAGTTCTACCTGATGCTGATGGTGGTTCTTATGGTGAGTGAACCACGCCCAGTCCTTCTCCTGGGTTGCCCCGTTGACGACCACCATGTAGTGGTCCTGATCAAGCATATAGACGATGCAGTCATCAATGATGCCTCCATCCTCTTTCACGATGCAGCTATACTGCGCCTTGCCCGGCACGAGCGTCGAGACATCATTGGTCGTCAGGTGCTGAAGGAACACCAGCGCCTCCGCCCCCTTGACATCGAACTCGCCCATGTGCGACACATCGAAGACGCCAACGCCGCCATCGCGGACGATGCGGTGCTCGGCCATAATGCCCTTTGGGTACTGGATCGGCAGTTCAAATCCGCCGAATGCTACCATCTTGCCACTAAAGGCAACATGCTTATCGTAAAATGGGGTACGCTTCACTATGGGTTTTTGAGGGAAATTGTGTAGGAGAATCCTACAAATATACGGACTGTCCCCCGTTGCGGCGCGGTTCCCGCGCCTGGTGGGGCGTGCAATAGCTCGTTCTTTCGTAGGGCCACTCGGAAGAGTGGCCGAAATGCGGGCTGCGCATTTGTCGATCGCATACATCCCGTGCGGGAAACGTGATTGAATGTTTCGTCTCACGCAGTAACACCGGATTTGACTTCGCACCTCTAGTCACGCTTCTCGGCCACTCTTCCGAGTGGCCCTACGGAAATCGGCGCCCTGCTCACGCTACATCCGCATACTCTAACTCCTTATTTTTCAACGAAACTCGTTGCGCGGGATCGAGCCATGAATCCTCTTCGTCAACGCTTTCCTCATCATCGGTGCGCTCCTCGTTCTCCTCATCACGTACGTCAGAGACTTCTGCGATGACTTCTTCCGCCTCAGCCTCCTCATCGAGTCCGGTTTCTAGCTCGGCTGTTACTTCCTCCTCAAGCTGGTTCTCCTTCGCGAAGTCTTCAGCTAGCGCCGTTTCTTGCTGGATCTGATCAAAGCTGAGCTCCGACGATTGCTTCTTGAGATATGCGCCGACTTCCACGATATTGCTGGCAGCAAATCGCAACGAGCCATTGACGCCATAATATCCTGGCTTGCATTGCATGAACAGCACAACGCGGATCTGGAACATGTTGCGAACGCGGCGCAGCCATTGGCCGAGCTCGACTCTGTGTCGCTGCGTGAGCGCCGCGAACTCGAAGCTATTGATCACGAGCGCGCCAACTTGCTTCGTCGAGATGATGTGCTCGAGCGTTTCGAGCCTTTCCATGAAGCTCGATTCAAGCCAGGTCATGTACAGCAATCGTGGGCGGCGGCTGGCGAACTTGTGCAATACACGTTCAAAGGAGCGATGATCGATCAACGTATTAACGTAGAGCACATGCTGCTCTTTCGGGAGATACTTGACGGTATCGAATGCGAGCTTTGCAGATTCATTGATGGTATCATGTTCGTTGCCGCCAAAGATGACGTCGAGCGCGCGAGGAGTGTGTTGGGATGCGAGGGGATGCAGGAGGTTGTTTTTCATAGGTGGGATGTATTGATTGTGTTTGAAGCGACGGACGCCGCTATCATGGTAGGCGCAGGCTTTAGCCAGCGTAAGAATCTTCGGGAAAAGATGCGATCAGAGTTGACCTCTACATTTCACCCGATTCGGAATTCCGGAGGTATCCTCACGAGCAGCACGCTGGCTAAAGCCTGCGCCTACCGGGGGAGGTGCC
>JBKJTP010000061.1:0-14777 GCA_046590195.1 Kapaibacterium sp. (SeqCode)
ATAGTCGTGACACTTGAACGATATGGATTCAGCGGACGCGCATAATAGAACCGGTCTTCGTACACCTTCCTGAACTTGAACGCTCCATCATTGAGCAGCACTTTGACAGTCCAATACAGCGGATCATATTCGCGGTCAGCGTTTTGGTCGAAGTCGGAGTGAAACGCATAGACGAGGTCTGGCTTACCATCACCATTGATGTCGCCCAAGGCAACGGTTGATCCTTCACCGGCTCCTTCGTTCTCCTCCTTAAACACGGTCCTGAACGAACCAGACCCAAATGAGAAGACCATAATGTCCGCGTCATTATCGATCGCTAACAGTTCTTCCTTGCCATCACCATCGAGGTCGGCGTGCGCGGTGTTTGGTTCGGTGAAGCGGTTGCTGCTGCGAGTAGTGATCGTTGCAGTCTCGTTGCGCATGACACCGAGTTCAATGTAAGCGCCAGACTTGAAGCTTAATGCACGATAGATATCTCCCTGCGCATCCGATGACTTACCGATGATCTCCTTCAAGCCATCGCCATCAAGATCCGCAAGCGCGCTTCCCCAGAATTCACCAGCGGGCGTAAAGATCCTCTCCTGGAAGAATTTGCCTGCGCTTATCGAGTAGAGTTCGCTATTGCGGTCTGCCTGTAACAACAGCTCCGTGCCAGTGCCCTTCGTATTGCCAAAAGCTCGAGGGATCCAAATTTCCTTCAAGGAATCCGCTTGTTCGAATCCGGCCCCTGTAAACCGAAAGGATTTCAATGGGCCGAAGTTGATACCGTTCGGAAACGTGCTCATCACAACATGATCTCTACCACCTAGCGACACTACGGAATCGAGTGCATACCCAGGCGGCAATGAGTAGGGCTTTGTTGCAAAGCCACGCTGGCTCAGTGCTTCGTCAGCGAGAGTGGCGAATGTGGTTTGAATGACGCTATCGCCAGAGGTGCTAGTAATGACTGCAGCTATCTCGTAGCGAACTCCTGCTCGCATCTCATTCGTCGTCAATACAAGCACATGACCTCGTGTCATACGATCATCCGACTTCTGCGACCACGCACTGCTTCCCTCTTCGCGAAACCTTACTACCAAACGACTGACTTGATCGGATGTCGCGCGAACAAGCAATCCTCTCCTATCATGGACAAAGATACTGTCGACCTCGAAGAGAGTGATCCTAGGTGGCTCACCAGTTACATGCATTGTGATCCGCTCCTCAGTAGAGCGGCCATCATTCGAGCGAAGCGCAAGACGAAGAGTGTAAAGACCTGGAGCTATCCCTTTCGTATTCCATTCACCCAGCACTGCATTGATGCGCTGGTCGGTTCCTTCCGCGATCACTTGCCAACCGCGCCGAGCATCTGGGGTCGCTGGCACTCGTGGATCAAGCGCGATTGCATAGCTTAGCTGCCAGCTCTCGAAGAGCGTAGCGTTGATAGTGCCCTTGATCGCTATGGTTTGTCCCGTCTTTACACCTTCATTCGTATGCGGGGTCAGGAATTCGATAGTCGCGCTGCCCTCGTAGGTTAGAGCACTCAGCGCATCGACACGGCCATTCGCATTGTCAGGATCATGTCCGCGAATGCCGAGATCACGGGTCGTCGAGATGAGTATGCCCTTGATTTGCTCCGGCGTTAGCCTCTTGTCGTTCGATAGCAATAGTGCTCCAATTGCTGCGACGATGGGTGCGCTGAAGCTTGTACCATTCGTTGACTTGTAGCCGTTACTGAGATCGGTAGTGTAGATATCTGAACCTGGTGCGAGCAAGTCCATTCCCTCACCGTATGTTGTGAAGGATGATAGAATATCTTCATACGGAAAGTTTGTCGTTGCACCGACAGATACAACCTCGTCAAAGTCTGATGGGTAATGCCGATCGAACCCACCTTCGTTACCACTAGAAGCGAAGACGGTCACGCCTCGCGACACGGCATACCGGATCGCGTCACGCTGCAACATCGATGGTACGATGTCGCCGAATGAGAGATTCAGAATGCGAATGCCATTGTCTGCAGCATAGACGATCGCAGCGGCAATGTCATCGTCTTCGCCATTGCCAGTTGCATCGAATGCTCTGAGTCCTACGATCCGGCAATTTGGTGCTACACCACTGATGCCCTTCGCATTGTTCTGCTTTGCAGCAACTACACCCGAGACCTGCGTTCCATGACCATGCTCGTCGCCAGGGATCGCATCGCGGCCGCGAGCGTCGCCGAAGTTCAGCGATTCCTGATCGACAAAGTCGTAGCCGATGACATCATCGATGTAGCCGTTCTGGTCTTGATCGATGCCATCGAGATCGCCAGCAGTGGTTGCGCCAAAAATATCCTTGCGCTGCTCGCTGCTCGGCCATGCATCGAACACTCCGTTGCCGTTGCGGTCTTCGCTTTTGTTGACGCGAAATTGAATGTTCAGATCGGGATGCAGCCAATCGACCCCTGTATCAACAACGCCGATCGCTATTGCACTATCGCCTTTCGTGACCTCCCACGCACGGTCAGCACGGATATTCCGCAGGTACCATTGCTTGTCGTAGTCTGGATTGTTCGGTGCTTCTGCCGCATCGATCGAGTAAATGTAATTCGGCTGCGCATACTCGATCAGGGGTTCTTTCGCTAGATCTGTTGCGATGGAGTTCGCATCGCGTGGCCCGGAGATCGATACCACATAGATGCGATCTAATCCCTGCGATGAAATGCTCGCGATATTCTGACGAGAAGAAGTTTTGAAAGCCTGCGATTGTGCAAGGCTTGAACCGGTCGCCTGCTGTATCTTGCCAGCAAGGTTCTGATCGCCAAGGGCCTGCGTCGTCCGAAGCTTGATGATCACGCTTGTTGCCACGCGCTTCTCCGCGCGCTGCGAGAATGCGCTGGAGCTAAGAAGGAGGATGAGACCGATCCAAAGATACCGAAGCTTCACAAGAACAAGGGTTGGTAGACGGAGCACGATCCAGAAACGAGAAATGGATCGCAGTATTCAACTGCGATCCATTTGCACACGTTCGTTGGGGATGATGATATGACCGGGCAGGCCTGACCCCAAATTCTGCCCCAAGGCCTAGTCGTTGTTCGCGATCTGCGCCTCGGCCACCTCATCGATCGGCACCGGATAGATGCCTGTGAAACAAGCCGTGCAGTAGCCTATCTCGTCGCCACGCTTGTTGCATGTCGGTACGCTATCGAGTAGTTTCTCGATCGAAAGATACTTCAAGCTATCGACACCAAGCGCCTTTCCGATCTTGACTTCATCGACCTCGTGCTCGTTTGCAATAAGCTCGCCCTGGCTCGGGAAGTCCATGCCGTATTTGCAAGGATGCGTGATCGGAGGTGAGGTGATCCGAAGATGTATCTCCGCAGGCTTGGCCTCGCGTATGAGATTCACAAGCGACCGTGAAGTTGTGCCGCGGACGATCGAATCGTCAACGACGACAACGCGATTATTCTCGAGTACACCCTTTACCGTGTTAAACTTCACCTTCACCTTCATCTCGCGGTTATCCTGACCCGGCTGGATGAAGGTACGGCCAACATAGTGCGAGCGGATCAGGCCGATCTGGTACTTCGTCGGGCCAGCGACCTTATCATTCTCACCGGCATAACCCAAAGTGGCAGTATTAGAAGAATCGGGTACGTTAATGACCGTAACCTTCTTGCCCTCTTCTGGCACTACTGGGCTCTCATGCGCTAAATTCTTGCCAAGCTTGCGGCGGACCTTGTCTACGTTCTCCTCAAAGATCTTGGAATCGGGACGCGAGAAGTAGATATACTCGAAGATACAATAGCTTGGCTTCGGCGGATCGTCCACGATATATGTAGAGATCACTTCGCCAGTCTCTACCGTACGATAATCAATGATGATGATCTCGTTCGGATAGACGTCGCGAATGTATTCTGCGCTGACAATATCGAACGCGCACGTCTCGCTAGCAACAATATATCCCCACTGCCCATCCTTACGCTTGATGCGGCCAAGTGCCAAAGGACGGAAGCCGTTCGGATCACGTGCCGCGATCAGCATATTGTCAGACATCATCACCAGCGAATATGCGCCACGCACCTGCTGCAGCGCTTCGCGGATCTGCTCGATCTGATCTGGCTTTCGAGAACGAGCGATCAAATGCAGTATCAATTCTGAGTCCGTCGTCGTTTGGAAGATCGTACCGACATCCTGCAAACGCTCGCGAATCTCGCGGGTGTTCGTCAGGTTGCCGTTATGCGCCAGGCCGAAGTGTCCATGCTTGTAGTGCATGTAGAACGGTTGCACGTTCTCAAGTTTGCCGGTAGCACCCGTCGTAGAATATCTATTGTGCGCGATCGCCGCATCGCCGGCGAGGTGTTGAGTGAGAATTTTCGAATCCTCAAATACTTTGAGCACCAAGCCGTGATCCTTGTGGATCGTGAAGCGGCGCTTCCCTGCCTGGCCATTCGTGTCGGTCTTAGCCGCCAGAATTCCTGCCGCCTCTTGTCCACGATGCTGCAACGAATGCAAGGCGTAATAGGCCATGACTGATGCCTCGGGATGGTTGAACACACCAACGACGCCGCAATGGCAGACCGGGCGATCTAGCTCCTCCGGCGACGGCGGTAAGTCCAATTCGTTGAGGTTCACGGGCTCGCCGGTCCCACGAAGGAACAGGTCGTACTGGCTGTCAGGGTTCAGATTTGGAGAGATCGAGGCTGGAGAAAAGGTCTTGCTGCTGCAGGTCATGCGGTCGGGTCACTGGGTTGGGAGACGCCGTAACAGCCAGAAATCCAAAGCAATTCACCGCCAAATTTCTATGCAGTTCAAAGCGGACTAATCCGACCTAAAACTCAACCGAACCGAGCCTCATGCTGTTTTCCGGCCCTTACAGGACCACATTATGGCACACGAAGAAGAGGTATTAGGTAAAGCGTATGACGCCCGGCTGATGCGCCGACTGTTGAAGTACCTGAAGCCGTACAGGCTGCAGGTCACTGCGGCGATCGTCATGACGGTCTTCATGTCAGCGCTCGGCCCGCTCCGCCCCTACCTCACGAAGATCGCGATCGACGATTACATCCTGAAGAATAACTTCTCTGGATTGCAGGTGATCGTCGCACTGCTCGTCGGCAGCGTGATCATTCAGGCGATCGTGCAATATGCGCAGGCAGTCGGTACACAATGGATCGGGCAAAGGACGATCTACGATCTTCGCGCTGAGCTCTTCGCGCACATTCAACGTCTCTCCTTTCGATTCCTCGATAAGAATCCGGTAGGCCGATTGGTCACGAGACTCACGAGCGACATCGAAGTCCTGAACGAGCTCTTCAGCTCGGGCATCATAATGGTGTTCGCTGATATTTTCGTGCTCATCTGGATCTTCGTCTTTATGTTCGCGACAAGCTGGAAGCTTGCACTTGTCGTTTGCGTTGTTTTCCCTTTCCTGCTCCTGGCAACTGCGATCTTTCGCAAGAAGGCTCGCGAATCTTACCGCGAAGTTCGCGTGCTTGTTGCTCGAATGAATGCATTCCTGAACGAACATGTCTCCGGCATGATCACCGTGCAGCTCTTCGGCCGCGAATCGCATACCTATAAACAGTTCGCGAAGATCAATCGCGATCACGCTGACGCGAACATCAAGTCGGTGTTCTATTATGCTGTCTTTTATCCGTCGATCGAGTTACTCTCAAGCGTCGCCTTTGCCTTGATCGTTTGGTATGGTGGCAGCTTGGTGATGGGACGTGATCTCAATGCAGGCGAAGCGTTGACGCTGGGTACGCTCATTGCCTTTATACAATACACCGAGCAGTTCTTCCGCCCTGTCCGCGATCTCGCCGAGAAGTACAATATCTTGCAGGGTGCGATGGCATCGAGCGAACGTGTATTCAAGCTGTTGGATGAAGAAGCGACTGTCGATATTCCAGTAGCGAAAGCAGCTCACCAGGCATTGAAAGGCGAGATCGAGTTCAAGGATGTCTGGTTCGCGTACAACGATGAGGATTGGGTGCTGAAAAACATCTCGTTCTCGATCAAAGCGGGTGAGACCGTCGCATTCGTTGGAGCGACGGGCGCTGGCAAGACATCGATCACGAATCTCGTCACCCGGTTCTACGAATTCCAGAAGGGCGCGATACTGCTCGATGGGAAGGACATCAGAGCGGTCGATGACTTTGAACTTCGCCAGAATATCGCGATCGTGTTACAGGATGTCTTCCTCTTCTCGACCGATGTCGAGACGAACATCACTCTCGGAAGCGAGCACATTACCGGTGCTCAAGCACGCAAGGCGGCCGAGATAGTAGGTGCTGCTCCATTCATCGAGCGGTTGCCAGAGGGCTACAACTCTCAAGTGAAGGAGCGCGGTGCCATCTTGTCAGTTGGGCAGAAGCAATTGATCTCATTCGCAAGAGCACTTGCGCATGACCCCCGAATCCTTATACTCGACGAAGCGACATCGAGCATTGATACGGAGTCGGAGCTACTCATTCAGCACGCTATCGAGAAGCTGCTCGAAGGCAGAACGTCGATCGTTATCGCCCATAGGCTCTCTACGATCCAAAAGGCTGATAAGATCATCGTGCTGCACAAGGGCGAGATTCGTGAGCAAGGCACGCACGACGAGTTGCTTAAGCAGAACGGTATCTACCGCACGCTCTATGAGCTTCAGTACAAGGACCAAGAGCTCGAAGAGCGCGCCGCGAAGAAAGCTACTCTGTCAGCCGCGTAGCATACCGTTGCTATTATAGTTGAGCTGGCAGGATAATGGCTGCATAAACTACCAATGAAAAGACTTCTCCTTCCCTTCGGTCTTTACCTGCTGCTGACGCTAACTCCTTTTGTGGCACCTGAGCAGGGGCGCGCGCAGGAAGTTGAGTTCGTCTTCGATGGCGATTCCTTCCGCGCCGACATGGGCGTTCTCACCCAGGGCGTTCGGCTCGTTGGCATCGAGTGTCCGGAAGGAACTCCAAGTGCAAAAGCGCGTCGAGAGGCCAAGAGGCTCGGGATGAAAATGAAGGACTATCTCAGATACGGCGACCAGGCCGCTGACCTGACCCGCAAGCTGCTTCCCAAACACGGCAAGTTCAGGATCGAGTATGACGCGGAGAAGCGAGATAAGTATGGCAGGCTGCTCGGCTACGTCTTCACGCCTGATGGCAGAATGGTCAATGAGGAATTAGTAAAGGCGGGCCTCGCCACACTTTTCCCGACCGACAAGAACGTGAAGTATAAGAAGAGACTTCAAGCCGCTCTTGCACATGCTAAGGAGAACAGACTTGGGATGTGGAGATAGATCACGAGTGTAAATTGAGAAGAGCGACAGTTTTCTGTCGCTCTTCTCAATTTAACTCGTTACTTTGTACCTTGCTTGGTATCGAAGGTTGTCTTGGCCTCATTGTTATCTTTCACCCTAGGGGGTGGAAGGTCGAGCATCGGATCCTTTGGTTGATAATCGGCAGGCTTGTCTGAAGCCACCGTCTTCACTTCGGTCTGAATACGATCGGTCTTCTGATCGATCGGCGCAACTGGCGTTGAAGAGACCGTGATCGGCGTGTCGATCTTGTTCTCGATCGTCAGAACATTCGCTGAATCAACCACAGGTGTAATGACCTGCTGATCCGGTGTGCTATTGTTCGTGGAGACGATGATCCCAGTCGCCACGGCTACCGTGATCACCGCTCCCGCTACGAACTGGAAAGCTCCGACGCTGAGACCCATGATCGTCTTGCCAGCGCTTGCAAGGCTGCCTACTGCGATCTTACCTGCAACAGAACTTGTGCTCTTAACAGCAACAGTCGAAACTGTGTGTGAAACCGTTTGAGAGGCTACCTGGGAAGCCGCCTCGCGAGTAACTTCCTGCGTGGCCTGCGACGTTGCTGAAGAAGCCAAAGGCTTCGTGGCAGAGAGCTTGGCAAGCAAGGTAGCGCTTGGCTCCATCGCTGCCTGAGGCACTGCAGAAACATCGTGCGTAAATGCACCGCGAATGAACTGCTCGGCATCGAACAACTGCTTCGCAGTTGGGTCACCGGCGACCTGCGACATCAGGTCAGACTGCTCGGTAGGCGAAAGCTGCCCATCGAAATACCGGTCGATCAGATCTTCAATATTGTACGTCATGCAACTTCCTCCTTTCCTTTAGCCGCTTTTGCGGTTGAATTCTTTCCTGTATCTTTATAACGATTGGACAGACCTTTTCCTGACATGGCTTCTAGGACCATTTTTCTGAGAGCAGCACGCCCACGAGAGGCGCGTGCCCAGATAGCGTCCGGCGACTTCCCGAGCATCTCGGCGATCTCGTCAAAACGGTATCCACTATAGATATTAAGGACCAACACTTCGCGCTGTTCATCTGGCAATTTCTCCAGCGCACGGAGCACGATCTCCTCCTCGTCTGAGGTCTCGCGCTCTTCCTCGAACGGATGCTGATGGTCATCCAGATCGGAAAGAGACGAATTGTTCTTCCTGAGCTTGATGACATCCAAACACTTGTTACGCGTAATGCGCATGAGGAATCCGACCGGATTCTCGACCAACGGCGGCTCCTTGCGAAGATCAATGACCTTCTCCCAGACCTCCTGCGCTACGTCCTGCGCCTGCTCTTCCGAGCCTAGCATTTTGTAGCAGTAAGCGAAGATCCGCTGGTTATGCGCCTTGAACAGCGTGGTAAAAGCTGCATCGTCACCCGAAAGGAAATCCTTGAACAGGATCGCTTCCGGAGATGCAGGTCCGGCTGAAACCGCATTCTCGGCGATGTCAGGTGTTGCAAGATGTTCTGCCGCGTCGGCAGTCACAGATGTCTCAGGTAGAAACTCTTCTTTCGTCACGATCTCAGGACGCCCATCAGGGCGGGCTTTGGATTGGCGATGACCCTTCTCCTCAACAGCCTTGCGCACCGCTCCGCCATTAGAGGCTCCTTGCCAGAACCGCCCCGTAAGGGCTACTTCCGCAGGAATTGTCATCACATAAGCCTGTTCACTCATAAATTCGTTTCGTCTCGAAGACCGTAGCTGCTCTGTCGGTGGCCCGGCCAAGGAATCGGCGAATTCCGCTCCCTTTGCTCCGTGCACGTTAATAACGACTGGCCTGACCCAGACCTGACCGGGTACATAGAAATAATTGATAATTTTTGAAACATTGGGTCAGGCCACCAAGGGCGGACTCGTTATGATAGTGCTGGCAACGGATAGCGCGTCGGCAACACTTGCTCTGTTTGGTTGTTTACTGCTCAGTTGCTTATCGGCTTCTTATGATCCGCACTTCAAAATTGTTCGCTGCTCTCCTCCTGCTCACCGGCCTATCGATCGCCTCTTGCGATGACTCGCTGCCGGGCGCACCATTCGCCGTACCGGTGGATACTTTGGCTGGAAGGAACGGAAATATTCTATACTCGAAGCTTTACCCTTTCGAATTTCCTCCACGAGCCGAAGTGCTGAGCGTCGACCCGACCAGCGCCGGATTCGGCGTAGGCATCGATGCGGACGGCCTAATGCTGTCGAGGCCAGGAGATGGAAGAATCGCATACATCAAGCTGCTTGATATCCTCGGTACGATGGAGCTCTACACGATCAGTACGAGCGGCTTTGACAAGACCGTGATCGAGACAGAGCTCGATCCGAAGACACATTGGCTCGTGTTCGGATCAGCAGCAATCAGTCGAGACGGACAGAAGGTGGCTTATGGAGTTGAGGATATCGCGACTGGGCAGACGAGTCTATGGATCATTGTTAGCGGACCTGGGTCTGTTGGACCTCGGCCAGTAAAGGTCGCAGATAATTTCGCTCAGTCAACAGCACCGTTCTTCTCACCTGATGGAAAGTATTTAGCGTACTTTACTCAGGAGCACGATGGTTTCGAACCGATCATTGGTGAAGACGGCTTCGCGATCGCTAACGTCGAAGCTACCCCAGTACATAATCAGCTCTACCAAAGACAATTTGCTATCATGGGAGATGAAAGCATTGAGTGGTCCCCAAATAGCTCAGAGGTAATGTTTGGCGTAGCCACAGAGCTTTTTACTTATACTTTGGCCAACGGAGATAGATCACTAATTGCAACTGCAACTCACGGCGCCTACTCCCCGGATGGTACCAAGATCGTTTATTCTGATGTTGCGGCCGGAAATCAACTCGTTATCAAAGACCTAGTATCAGAAGTCACGGCCACTCTCACATCGAATGAGGGCTTCTCGGCTTTCTACCCCCAATGGTCTCCCGATGGCAAGTGGATCCTCTATTCGAGCGTGCCCCAAGTAGGCACGGGTCAAGAGCTTGCGGAGATCAAAGTTATCGAGATCAGCAACCCATCAAATACGAAGACCGTGGGTAACGAAGCATTACGAGCGTTTTGGCTTCGTAAGCTTAATCCGTAGGTTCTTTTTTCTTGGATTGAGCCTCGCAATTTCGGTGTTGTACGGCGGCAATTGAGGGCACTGCCCTCCTAATCACCGATCACGAACGCCGCCCGTTCTTCGTCTTGAGGCTCCTACGTCTTTGCTTCCTATTAGCATCACTTGCATGCTACTGCGCTGATCTCCAAGCGCAGGATAGAAGCACGTACGGCTTTAACCTCGGATACGAGTTCGGAGTCCCGCTCGACATTTCTCGGGATTCTGGTAAGGTCAATCCTCTGGCTAGTGCCATAGCTGGTACTTCCCTGAATCACACCGGATGGCTCGGCGCCCGATACATCATTCCAAACGTCACTCAAGACATTCATCTTCGACTTGGCCTCGACTACGGATTGAGCATCGGCCGCTTTGTTTCAGATTCTTACTTCGACAGTATTGACGTCTTGTTTGGCGGTATAAGCGTCCCTGAAAATGAAAAGATAGCCGAGAAAACATTCACCGTACAGAGCACAAATCATCTCCTCTCTCCTTCGATCAATTTTGATTGGCAGCCGGGTACAAGTTGGCGATTAGGTATTGGCATCTGGAGCAACATTCGAATTGGTGGCTCTGCTACTCGCGAGGAAGAGATCATTGATCCAGTCGAGACGAAGAGATTTAACAGTACCGATACTCGAACTCGCGATCTCTTCCCCGAGGCTCCCGTAGCCTTCACTTACTTCCGCTTTGGTCCATCGATCAGCTCATCATGGAAGATGAGTGCTGGACGCAATCTGGAATTCAGACCCGAGATCTTCGGCAAGCTCGATGTCGCTTCAGCAGATGCACTTGGAATTCGTGCATTCAGCTGCGGCATTAGATTTAACTTCATTCTCGATCCAGAGGCCCCTCGCGGGGGTCACGAAATTGTAGATGGTAATCGTGATGACCGTGAGCCATCGGAGTTACCCAAGTTCAGCTCTGACGTTCGCATCACAAGTAATGGCGTTAGCCTCGATGAAGCGATCACTGCAGAGCCACGCAGCATTCTTTACCGACGCTTCGAGACGATACTCCCTTACATCGAGATCCCAACGATCACCGATCGTCAGAGAGTCGAGCGATTGATCGAGCTACTGGGCAAGCGATTGACCGAAGTGCCGGCAACACTTAGCCTTGTACCAACCGCAACAGATCCTACACTTCCCGCAGCCGCGAAAGAATTCGCAAGTAACATCACAGCATCTGCCACGAAGTATCGCGATGAGAACGGCGCACAGCACGCTGCACCAACATCGATCACAGTACAGCAGCCGGTAAAGCTTCGGAGTCTGACGAGTTCAGGACTTGCGATCAATTCCGATCAGCCTTCAGTGCTTCGTCCATTAGCAGATCAATGGATCGATAGCCGGTATCAGCTCCCACCGATCACCATCGAGCGATTCACTGATTCTCGTGCAGGACTCAGAAGCTGGAATGTGACCGTCCGCCAGGGCAGCCGGATGCTCGCACGCTACTCGAATCTCGAAGGCAGCACAGACGAGTTGGAGTCTGGCCTCTTCCTGGCGTCGGATCAATCCTCATCGATCGAACCAGTCTATGCTGAGATGACCTCGACTGATCTGGCAGGACAGACGATCACTGTTTTCGATACGCTTCAGATCCGTAAAGGCCAAGCAGACCCTAGCCGTACAGATAGCACCGTCTATGAGTTTCTGTTCTATCATGCACCTGCCGCAGGTTCGCTTGGCGATCAGCTCAGCATCTCGAACAAGTTGCTGATGAAAACGCTCAAGGATCAGACAGCGAGCGCCAAAACCCTCGAGATCCACTACAGCCCTCGCTCTCAGAAATACGCCTCCGAGATCTTCAACGAGATCAGCGGGCTTTTCTCCGATGACGAGAATGGCCCAGAGATAAGGCTTAAGGCCTCCCGCGAGGTAGCCGCTCCTTCCGGAATCATGGCCGTTCGGGTCACCCTCTCCTACTGATCCACAATACGCGCTTCAAAAATGCGCTATTAGCTCGAATTCACACACCAGAAATCGCCCAAGAAAGCCCCCTTTTATAGCTTTCTATTCGGCCCGACAAGCCTCAATGAGAACATGATAATCAAAAGGCGAACCTCAGTTATGTAGGTTTTGTCTATCTATCGCATGTTCATAACAACTGATCGATTAACCAGGACGGCAGCATCCGCTGACGTCGGGCAGTCGAACAAGGGCTCTCAGGAGTCCTTCTTCAAAGCCCTCCGGTTGACCGTTGTAGCTGTACTCTTCGTAGTAGGTTCGTTCTTCTCTTTGACTGCTGATACGGCCCAGGCTAGCGCCTCTGCCAAGACAGCTACCAAAGGAAAGAAAGCACAAGTCACTAAAGCAAATCAGGCTAAAGCCTCCAAAGCTGTGACGAAGGCAAGGACCACAAAGATGAAGGCACAGGCAACGAAGGCTAATACA
The DNA here is from genome assembly GCA_046590195.1 of Kapaibacterium sp. (SeqCode). Lineage (GTDB taxonomy): Bacteria > Bacteroidota > Ignavibacteria > Palsa-1295 > Palsa-1295 > JBKJTP01. The sequence goes on from JBKJTP010000061.1 coordinate 12,729, forward strand.
AGAAAGGCAATTGCTGTTAAAGCTCAGTCCTCGAAGGTAAATGCCACCGCTGCAAAGAATGTCAAGGCTAAGAAGCTTAGCAAGACAAAGCAGTTCACTGACAACATAAAGCGAAGCGCTTCGAAGGCTACGGCCATGGTGAAGAACACCGCGAAGAAAGCTGCACAGAAGTTCACAGGTAACTTCGCGCTTCTGAATAGGTACAAGCAAGATCTTGCGGTGTACGGTGCTCAGAAACTCGAAAGTTGGTCGAAGAAGATGACCGGTGAGGCTTCATGGTACGGCACATTTTTTCACGGTAGACTCACGGCTTCTGGCCGACGCTTCAACAAGCACGCGGATATCGCTGCCCATCGTTCGCTCCCTTTTGGTACCATCCTCAAGGTTACGAACAAGGATAACGGCAAGTCGGCAATTGTTGAAGTACTCGATCGTGGTCCTTACGTTGGCGATCGTTTGATCGACCTTTCGGAAGGCACAGCGATGAAGCTTGGCTACATGGGTACCGGTACGGCAAACGTCGAGACCGAGATCCTGAAGATTGGCGACATGAAGTACGAAGTAGCGGCTCCGCTTACAGCAGCTGAACTTCGCGGTGATGTCATCAAGCACAGCATCGATCTCGCGAGCTTGAATGCGAGCGAATCGACCTACGCGAATTCCATGTTCCTCGGCTCGACCTCTTTCGGAGCAACGCTCCCAGAGATCAAGACTGAAATGGATGCACTTGCTTCGACAAGCATCACAGACTCTTCGGAGCTCTATGCAATGTTGAACGAAGAGCGCATCGACCGAGCATAAGCGACGAGCATAAGCATTTGCTTTAAGCGCCCCAGAAGGGCTCCCATACGGGAGCCCTTTTTTTTATGCGCCGCGCGTTCTCCCGTAGGGCCACTCGGAAGAGTGGCCGAGATGCGGGCTGCGCACTTGTCGATCGCATACATCTCATGCGGGAAACGTGATTGAAAATTTCGTCTCACGCACTTACTTCGGATGTGACTTCAAACATGTTTCCCGCTTTTCGGCCACTCTTCCGAGTGGCCCTACGGAAATTGGCGCCCTGCTCACGCTACATCCGCGTAGGCTAACTCCTTATTTTTCAACGAAACTCGTTGCGCGGGATCGAGCCATGAATCCTCTTCGTCAACGCTATCCTCATCGAGGAAGCTCTCCTCATCACGTTCGTCAGAGTATTCGGCGATGACTTCCTCCGCCTCAGCCTCCTCCTCGAGTCCGGTTTCTAGCTCGGCTGTTACTTCCTCCTCAAGCTGATTCTCCTTCGCGAAGTCTTCAGCTATCGCCGTTTCTTGCTGGATCTGATCAAAGCTGAGCTCCGACGATTGCTTCTTGAGAGATGCGCCGACCTCCACAATATTGCTCGCAGCAAAACGAAGCGAGCCATTGACGCCATAATATCCTGGCTTGCATTGCATGAACAGCACAATGCGGATCTGGAACATGTTGCGAACGCGCCGCAGCCATTGTCCGAGTTCTACACGATGCCGCTGCGTGAGCGCTGCGAACTCGAAGCTATTGATCACGAGCGCGCCCACTTGCTTTGTCGAGATGATGTGCTCAAGCGTTTCGAGCCGCTCCATGAAGCTCGATTCGAGCCAGGTCATGTAGAGCAAACGCGGGCGGCGGCTGGCAAACTTGTGCAGTACACGTTCGAAGGAGCGATGATCTATCAGTGTATTGACGTAGAGCACGTGTTGCTCTTTCGGGAGATACTTCACGGTATCGAATGCGAGCTTAGCAGATTCATTGATCGTGTCATGTTCGTTGCCGCCATAGATGACGTCGAGTGCGCGAGGAGTGTGTTGAGCTGCGAGGGGATGCAGGAGAGTTGCTTTCATAGGTGGGATGTATTGATTGTGTTCGAAGCGACGGACGCCGCTATCATGGTAGGCGCAGGCTTTAGCCAGCGTTAGGATCTTCGGGAAAAGATGCGATCAGAGTTGACCTCTACATTTCACCCGATTCGGAATTCCGGAGGTATCCTCACGAGCAGCACGCTGGCTAAAGCCTGCGCCTACCGGGGGAGGTGCC